>SIAZ01000216.1 GCA_009695405.1 Pedosphaera sp.
GCCGGACTGTTTTGGGAGGCGATAGAATGGGTTGGTTGAGGTAGCTGTGTTGGCTGTGTTTGCTGAGTGATCCGTAGCCAGCGATCAATCGAAAGAGGATGAACACCCAGACTCGCAGCAAACTCAGTCTTCGAGAGTCCCGAGCTTTTGAATTCAGTGATTAGCAGTTGGATTTCAGCAAGACCACGCCGCTTCCGTGACGGTTCAATTGAGTTCATCCGCTCAGGCTAAACCCAAGGAAGGCGAATTGGGAACCATGGGGTTCGGCGTACGCTTACACTCGAGCATCATCTGCTTGGTGTTGTTGATGCAGGAAATTCCCGTGGCCTTGGTCTTGGCTCTAGCTAAAGACGGCAGAAGCATCCCCGCTAAAATCGCTATGATAGCGATAATCACGAGCAGTTTAATCAAGGTAAATCCAAGTGAATTTCGGACAGTGCGAGAAGGTGCGGTCATGGCGAGGACTTATTGAAAGAAGATCTTGGGTGAGGCGTCAAACGATGATAATTCATAATAAGGTCTCCAGTATTAAAAAACATCAGAAATCCTTTTTGTTTTAAACTGCCAACCTCTCCAGATTCCGCACCAAATCCAAGCCTTGACCCCTCAGCCAACCAAAAGGGGGCGCACTGGAAACCGGAGAAAGCCTAATCCGGTCGGTCAACCTTCCGGCCCGCCTTCAATCGCGGAATATCGTACTTTCGGTAGCTAGGAAACCATGGGGTCAGGCGTACGCTTACCAACTCCGCGCGTCAAAGGATCCGCAAAAAACCGAGCCTGCTCAGACAGACTCGGCCGTTGAAAAGTCCCTCGTTTAGCGGTAACTAATTACTACTTTTCCCCCAGAGATCTGGATACCAGTCAAAGTGAGGACTGAACCGCTACTTAGTTTAAAAAACTGAGTGTCAACTGACAGATCTGTGGTCACTGTTTTAGCTGCCGCATTCACCGAGGCCCCAGCAATCACTCCATAAGCTCCGGACAACGTCGCTGACCCAGTCAACTGAAGGGGTGTGGTCATTACTGCAGTGGTATAGGCTCGAATGCCACCCTCAGCATTGACCAAAGTACGAACGCCGGTGGCGGTATTCACAGTGAACCATTCCACATGCGCCCCACCGCCGCTCTCATACCAGACGAGGCGAAAGCCATAGATGCCAGCCTCAGTTACCACAACGTCGAAGACCTCATTGGCAGGTCCACCATTGTGAAAGGCCAAAGCAGGTGTTCCCCCGTTAGGAGCAACCCCGGTAGCTATCTTATAGCCGTCGTCACTGATCACCCCAAAACGGACAACACCCTTAGGCAAATCTAGAAAGGTGGTTGCCTCTAAGGCCCAATTATCAGTGCCGCCTTCTTCGGTTTGACCTGGAACGGCTTCGTCATCAGTGAAATCTCCCGCTGCCCCCCCATTTAAACCGTCCTGTGAATAATTAATCTTCGAAGCAAGCACGGTGAGGTCGTAGGCCCGAGGGATAGTTGAACCGGTCGCTAATTGAGCCTCCGCGCGCGCCAGATTATTCTCTAAATTTGAACCTCCAACTGGTGGCTGAACCACGTGAACGATCAGACCTCGTTGAGAGCCCGGAGTTGTTAATCGGGTTGCCGGATCCAACATAAGGTACCGAAACGAAAAACTCCATTCGTTGGTCTGAGCCACCCCTTGGTTATCTGCAAAAATCATTCGCGCCGTCTGGATAGCGCCCACTGCGGGCAATACCGGCATTAAATAGGAAACGGTCACCCCCGAATCTATTGCCCGCACAATCGGCGTCACGCTGATTCCATTCAGAAGCATTTTAATCGTCCCAATGTCCACACGGGTATCTCGGTTCTGGATAACCGCACTTACCATTGGCTCCACAGTTTGAGCCGAAGCGTTACTTGCTGGAATCAGGGAACTCACCGTTGCTCTCTGAACTCCCGCATCGATTACAGGGACAAGGATTATATAGTTCTGCCGCCTCTGCTGGCTATCAATGTCCGCAGTAACTTGCCGTAACCGCAAAGTAGTCAACCCGTCTAGGCGTAACACAACCTTGTTGACTCCGGCGCCGTCCGTAAGCGGCGTGTTGCGAAAATTAAATCCGCTGAAGGTCGCTAAAAAGGATCCTAGGACTCGGGTGATTTGATTCGGTTGAGTTGGATTTGAAGTTACTTCCTCAAGGATACTTTCGCCCGCATCCATATTAATTAGCGACTGGCGTAAGTACACTTCGTAACTGCCGGCAGGAATGGTTCTGGTATAATTCAACCATTCACCGGCGGCAATATCACCCACCGCATAATCATAAATTCCTGCGGTTGAACCACCGGCCATCGTATACTTAGTTCGAATCGTATCAAGTGTGCGCTCCATCCGAACTGCATCCTGAGTTCTCCATAAAGCCTCCTGTGGACGAGGTGCTGCGCGGGTCTCATTAAAATCAATATCTTGGACCCCGACCTGATTTGCATAGCTATCACCTTGAGGACCACCGCCTTCAGCGATCAGCAATGGCGTCTTTATAAACTCCCCACTAAAGTTGTAATCCTCTGACTCGATGGTCAGTAAATTGGCACTAAATGTATCGAAATCGAGCCGTTCCTTGGTGCTTAAATTCCCAGCATCGGTTGCTTCAAAAACGACGTTGTAATTTTTATTCACCTGCAATCCTCCCATCGAGACAACTTTGGAATTTCCCGAACCGGTTACCATAAGTCCGTTTGTCGTTGTGTATCGGATTCCATTCAGAGTGATCGCCAACCGCGCACTCTCTAAGGGTGCGTCATCCGATATCTTGAATGAAACAACGGTGCTTGCTGGAAGAAAATTTGCGAACTTGCTTGGATTAAAATCAGTCAAGATCGGAGCCACGTTGGCTACGATGGGCGGTGCAGCAGCCAAGGCATTATCGAAGTGGGCTTTGTATAAAGTCTCCGGCGATGTAGGATCAAAATTTTGATACAAATACAAAGTAAAATAGCCCGCCGTGATAAAAGGTGCTGCTGGGTCATCTTTGCCGTCAGACAAAACATCGGCGCCCGCTGTATCTACCACCGTACGCTCCCAAATCACCGAATCATTGGTATCTTTATCAAGGACACGCGCACTAATAATCACCGCACCATTACGAACAGTAAGGCTTAGATTTAGGGTGATATTCTCCTGCTTAGCTGGGCCGTTTTCAGCAACAAAGTACTTACCGATCGACTTGGTAATCAGCACATCGGTTGTGGACTTGGCTAGCCCGTAACCCGTGAGCGTGCCTGGGGAATTTCCGGTGGGAATAAAAGCCAAGACTGCAAATGAATCTTTGCCACCGCCTTCGACAATATCAGCACTAAAACTGATCCGTTCACCCTCTGCCAAGGTGAAAACTCGCGTCGTCTTTTGGCTGGCACTGAATATTGCTTGTCCAGCGGGCGGTTGGCCAAATTGAAACCTCCCATTGATCTCTGTTGGTAATCCAAAACCAGGCAAAAACGTGAAGTCAGTCCAACCGGTCTTCGCGTTATCATTGAAGTCATCAAGTACCATGGCATCGGTCACGAAAGTTTCGGCGTTATCATAGGCTACTTGGTAAGGAGTTTCAGGTGATGCAGGGTCAAAATCCTGATACAAATACAGCGTAAAGTAACCCGCCGTAATGAAGGGCGCCGCAGGGTCATCTTTGCCATCCGACAAAACATCGGCGGCAGCCGTATCCACCACTGTTCGCTCCCAAATTACTGCGTTATTGGCATCCTTATCGAGAATTGAAGAGTGAATAATTACAGACCCGTTTTTGACCGTTAGATTTTGAACCAAGGTTATATTGTTTTGTTTAGCAGGACCATTTTCAGCCACAAAATACTTACCAACAGCCTTGGTAATTAAGACATCCGTCGTGGACTTCGCTAAACCGTAACCAGCTAATGTCCCAGGAGAATTCCCTGTGGGAATAAAAGCCAAAACAGCAAACGAATCCTTGCCGCCTCCTTCGATCACATCCACTCGGAATTCAATGCTGCGACCTTCCTTCAGTTCAAAGCGCTCAGAGGTCTTTTGACTCGCACTGAAAATAGACTGTCCCGCGGGCGGTTGAATAAACTTAAATTTCCCATCGCTTTCCGTCGGTAAACCGAACCCAGGAACAAACGTGAAATCGGTCCAACTGGTTTTCGAATTGTCATTAAAGTCATCCACCACATTTGCTTGTGTGGCTAACCCAAAAAGTGCGGCAAATACTAAACCTCCCGCTCGAATCCATGCAGCCCAGAAATCGCTTCGAAAATATTGAGTCCAATAGGATTTAGAGAGGGTCATAAATTTAATTAGCAATTTGAAGGGAATCACTTTTGAACAGGAACTTTATGGTTGGAATTGTCAACCACTTCTTGTGGTCCAAAAAAACTTCACCTTAGAAAATGTCGGCGATAGAGTAAAAGATCCTGCGGATTCGATCCCTGTGTCTAGGGCTTTGGATGGAATCTAAGAATCTCCATTCATCGGCACCTGAAGTGATCGTAACAATGGAGGTTCGAGGCACGCCTAACTGGCAACCGAAGTTGAAAAATAGCCTCGGCACTGGAGATGAACTCGCAGCGTCAGACTTTCTGGAAACAAACGTCGAAGGTGTTGTCTTCAGTTCTTCTACTCCTCGATAAACCTCCACTAGCCTGTCCCCAATTTATATCCAATGGGCCTTCGCTCCGAACTGCTCAGCGGCTTTTTAAAGTCACCTTAGAAGGGGCCTCAATTCACTCATCAAAGTCAGCGCGGGTTTTATCTCGCGATGGAAGTTGGCAATTAACATTTTCAACCGACGTCCCGTTGATAGGAGTCGCCCAACAACTGTTAGGCGCAGTGAACGAATCTACTTTTGTGATTCTGTGCGAAGAAAGTGCGTTAGCGCAGGTAATCCAAGAGCGACATAGACAAGATCTTGCCGCTGCTCTGCAAAGCCGCTTGATAGGAGAGCTGGGTCTCGTTCAATCGCACCAAAGTTTGGGCAAGGTCGGCGTCGGATTCGTTGGAAATCTGCTGATCTAGCCCACCCAAACGCTCCGCAGCTGCGACTCTCGCCACTTCAAGGCGAGATTGGAGCGTCGCATTTTGGCTGACATGCCTTAGAAGATTGTCGCCGTCCGCTTGCAATGCGGGTCGGAGCGTCGCAGCAATACCAGTGGTATCGCCAGCGCTTAGTCGATTCTGCAAATCGATGAGGTGCTTAAAGAAATCAACTCCGGAGCGCGAGTCTGACAACAGACCCGGTGCGCCGCTCCCTGAAGAGTTCGCCCCAACAGAATGGGCCACAACAGTGGATCCCTCCGCTATTTCATTCGAAGGAGCATCAGCGTTTCCTTGAAATAGCACTCCCAAGACTTGCCCCTCGGTACCCATCTGGATTGCGTAGGCTGGCCGCCCCGTCTGGGTCCCTCCTAAAAGTGAGTCCCCACGATTAGTGGTGTTACCCGTGCTGACCGCCTGCTGAATCATCTGGGTCACTTCCTTGGCCATGATATCCAGTTCCTGCTGCGAACGGCCACCGTTCGCTCGAATCGCAATTTCACCCGCCCGATCTGAGATCCGTGCAAGTCCGCGAATCACCCCGTGAGTAGCGGAGGCGATTTCCTGCAAACGACCTATGTTCCGTTGATACTGACCGACTCGAGTCCCTTCGCCCTGTAAATCAAGCACCCGGCACATTGCGGCGGGGTCATCCTCAGGGGCGGAAATCCGTTGCCCCGTGGCAGCCTGCACTCGGTACCGCATTTGACGATTGGCCAACCCGCCCAACGTGGAAATCAAACGGTCCGGAAAAGAATTAAAAGAGAGTCTCATGACTTATCGGTTAAGTTTAACGCTTCAAGCCGAGGGTGATTTCCAACATTTCATCGACGGTGTGGGCCTGCTTCGATAAAATGGACAGAGAAAAGGGAGTTATTGGTTAGTTATTTTTGAGTTCGAACTGAGCGGGTGAAAGGCCTCGGAGGGAGGTGTGACGGCGCTGGCGGTTATAGAAGATTTCAATGTAGTCGAAGATTTCGGATCTGGCGTTGGATCGGCTGGTGA
>SIAZ01000217.1 GCA_009695405.1 Pedosphaera sp.
CTCCTCACCGCCATCCTCATGGAAACCTCCGATGAGTGGGAAACCGGACGCGCCTACTTCTCCGACCCATCCCAATCCTAAACAACCAACCAACCCCCACCTCCAAATTCAGCCTTTGACTCTTTTACAGAAAAAAAGTTGCGCGGCCGTTTTTATCTCGAACCACTAATATTCATACACCTAAATTCACTTATTTTTGTAAAATCCTTAAAAATTTCGCTCTTTTAACAGAAACAGAACTCTGACTGAGGTGAAATCGCATTGATGAGTTCCTCGTAGCCTACTAATTAGGCTAACTCTCCTTGCAATGCCTGGCCAAAATCTTTCGCCCTAAGCTTCGCTAAAACTAGCCGCATCCAACGCGATTAGTCTAAGTTCAAAGGCGGAGAATGAGGATCCTCTAAAGTTTCTGCAAATTCCCTCTCGAAAACCTTTTCTTCCCTCCGTTGAACAGCCACCGAGACATTCCCCCAGATGCAAATCAAAGGCTTTGCTGATCCACCTTCGCCTTCACCTCAGGATCCATGCGGATCAAGGGTGGCCAGGATCGCTTAAAGCCTTCACCCAGCAGCTTGCGGGTGGCATCAAATCCCATTTTGCTGCCCACGCCAATTTCGTTCGTTGCATGATCTAAGACGTCCGAGGGGCCTCGAGTGAAAAGACTATCTCGTTGAGGATCGGTATCGGCAAAAAGATGGAACAAAACTTCCGAGGTCTTGTGAACATTGACGTCGTGATCTACCACCACAATATACTTGGTGAACATCATCTGCCCCATCCCCCAAAGACCATGCATAATTTTGCAGGCTTGATAGGGATACGTCTTTCGAATGGAGACAAAGACAAGATTATGAAAGGTCCCTTCAGCCGGGAGCGCAATATCGACAATCTCGGGGAAATTCATTTGGAAAATAGGCAAAAACAGCTTCACTGAGGCCGCACCGATATAGAAATCTTCCATCGGCGGGATACCGACAATGGTCGCTGGATAAATGGCATGACGGCGGTGAGTAATCGCAGTGATATGGAAAACGGGATACGGCTCGGGTAGCGTATAGTAACCGGTATGATCCCCAAAAGGACCTTCCATTCGCAAGGGTTCGATCGGATCCACATAGCCTTCGATCACGAAGTCAGCGTTCGCCGGGACCTCTAAGTCATTGGTTTCACACTGAACTAGATCTACCGCTTTTTTTCTCAAATAGCCGGCTAACAAAAATTCATCGAGTCCATCGGGTAAGGGGGCCGTGGCCGCGAAGGGATACATTGGATCCCCACCCAAAAAAAGCGCTACCGGCATTCGTTTACCCGTCTCGTAGTAGCGGCGACCGTGCCGTGCGGCGACCTTCTGAAGCTGCCAATGAACACCGGTGGTCCGATCATCGTAGATCTGGATTCGATACATACCTAGATTACGGTCTCCGGTATCTGGATCGCGAGTGACCACACAAGGCAAAGTCATAAAACGCCCCCCATCTAGAGGCCAACAACGAAGAATTGGCAGATCAAGAAGTGTCGGTGGCTGTCGGTTCAATGATTCCGGCCTCTGCCAATTAGGTGCATCGGGCCACGGTTCAGTGCGAGATGCCGGCGCGTCGAAGCGATGGATAACATCCTTACAAGGTCCGGTCTTTACCCGACGCGGTTTGGCATGCCGCAAGTCGAGAGCAAGACCGAGCAACTTCATCGCTTCTTTTATGGAGGACGGAGGCTTGGCTTTCATCAACCCCCCTAATTCAGCGGCAACATTATCCACGCGAAGAGCATTCATGCTCATCGCCATACGTTTCCAAGAACCAAGGGTGTTTATAGCAACAGGGAACTGCGAAATAACGCCATTGACGGTGGGTTTCTCGAAAAGGAGTGCTTGGCCACCGCCCGGCTTTTTCATTTCACGATCGGCGATTTCGGTCATCTCCAACTCGGTCGCTACCGGGTAAGAAATACGACGCAATTCACCTTCTCGGTCCAAATGTTCAATCCAATCACTAAAGGAATCGAAAGCCACGGGCGAAGACTATCATCGGAATGAATCAGAGCAAAGCGTTCGACACTTTACTCTGACAACTTTGAATCAGCGGATAAACGTCCCCAACGAACGGCCAAAATTCCACAGACGAACAACTGGAGTGGATGATAAATGAGCACAGGTAGTACGATCAGGCCAAAGGCAGGGTGTCCATCAAAGAGGATTTTGGCCATTGGAATACCCGATGCCAAAGTTTTCTGAGGGGCACAAAAAGCGGCAGCTAAGTGATCCGCTCGATTCAACTTCAAAAGGCGCGAAGCAACTTCGGTCAAGCCCGCTACGATCACAAAAAGAAGAAGAGCCCCCACAGAGGCAAGGGCCATGACACTCGGTCCGTGGAGCGTCCACAGATTAGACTGAACCGAGTTACAAAAGGCCGCAAAGACGAGGAATAATATACATAGGCTCGCTAAGTTGGCTGCAATTTTTTTGCGGCCATCCATAAATCTCGAAAGGCGCAAGCGAAGAAGTTGCCCGAGGGTTAAGGGTGCCAACAGTAGGCTAATAATTTCAATAAAGAGAGGACCCAAAGGCTGCGAAATTCCTTCCTTACGCAGGAGCCAAGCAATCCATAGAGGAGTAATAAAAACTCCAAGAACATTAGATAGAACGACATTAAAAAGAGCACCTGCAGTGTTTCCACCCGCCACCCCAGTGAGGACGACAGAAGAAGAGATTGTGGATGGAAGAACACAAAGATAAAGAAAGCCGAGGGCAAGATCCGGGGGAAGGAAGCGTCCCAAAAGCTGATTTAACCCAATGCCTAAGAGTGGAAAGACAAGAAAAGTCACACCTTGAACCAGCAAATGCAATCGCCAGTCGGTGAGCCCTTTCCTCAATGCGGAGGAAGGAAGGGTCAATCCTTGGAGTAGGAAAATGAAAACGACCGCAGCCTTGGTCGTGGACTGCGATTGATGCCATCCGTAAGCAGCACCCACTGTGGGAAAGTAAAAGGCTAACCCGACACTGAGCGGCAGGCAAAAAAGGAACCAATTACGAGAAAGAAACAACATGATCAAATTGAACCGAGTCCGCCCAATGAGATGCTCCTGATTGATCCACTTTAGCAAGTCTAGGATGAGAACCTAACCTGATCGATTGACTGCCTGAATCGCAGGTCCAGGCTGAATTGTCTTTTCGAGGCCCATTTAGTTCTACGCCCACAAACCATCCAAAATTACTTCGTCGAGGAAAATTCGGGAGTAATGACACTTGGAATCGGAAACTGACTCGTTCCAATCTCAAGCGCATTCGATTGAAATGAGCACAAAATGGACGAAATAATTCCGGCGTCGAAAGTAAACAGACCGATTATCGCGGCTCTCAGGCCTGATTTTCCTGAATCTGGGGGAGTACCGCTCTGGATGGATGCATCAGTCCGCCCTGAACACCAAGCTCGACGATTGCATCGATCTCTTGAATCAGGAACCATTCCAACTGGAGAACTCTACACCTCCCCACATCAAGCGGCGAAATGGTTAGCTGTGCACGAAACTTGGTCGCCAGCACGGCAAAGTTCCACAGTCCAAGACCTTTACGACACATTTTTTGAAGCCCTGAGCCACAAGAACCAAAAGCAGCCTTGGTCATCTCGTATCATTGGGATGTGGGGGTGGACAAAAAGAGGAACGTTGCCTGAAAGCACTAAAGCAACCGCCTGAAGTCGCTTTGCTCCTCGATATCAGCCCCACGCTGGCCATGATTAGTTACAAGCGAATCTCCCCATCGTGCCTGACTCATGCGGGGGGCATCGATCTTGAGGCGAATCTGTGCCTACCTAACTGGGTCCACTCGCTGGTATCCTCCAATGACCTTGGGGATAAACGCCCCCCGATTCGGAGGATCGTTTTTTTTCTCGGACTTTTACCCAACTGACCCATCGCTGCTGCCTGGCATTTAATGCGTGCTTGGACGAATCCTGGAGACTATTTGGTGGTCAGTGCAAACCTCGCCTCCGAAGAAGAAATTGCTCTCGGACTTCCATCCATTCTGCCTCAGTATGAAAACCGCGAAACACGCGACTGGATCGCTGCTTTCTTCGAACTTCACGGTCTACAAAATGTTGCCAATGAACTTTTTTATCAGGTCGAATCTGTTCTTGGACATGAAACTCAAATGGCGCGAATTCGAGTCTATTGGCACCCAAAAAAGCCAACCCTCCTCGAATTACCTGGATTAACCCCAGTCATTTGGAAATCGGGCCAGACTATTCGTGTCTTTGAAAGTCTGCGTATGACCGCAAAGGCGGTTGAGTCGCTCGCCTCCGATAACGATTTGGCGTTACGTTTCCGGCAAGTCGATCAATCGAACCAAGAAGGTGTATTCCTTTTTGAGCGAACCTGAATGCGAGGGTCGCCAGTACTCCAACTGATCAACGGGGTAGCCCTCGGTGAAAACGATCGAACTATAGAGAGGCTCCACAGCGCTGACGGGGAGAAGAAACCCGAAAACCCTCCGCCTCTAGCAACCTCATTTTGCGCTCAGTGCCCCAACGATATCCTTCAATCCCTCCCGATCCTAGAATCACCCGATGGCAAGGAATCAAGTACCCAACTGGATTGACTGAGCAGGCTGCCCCGACAGCGCGCGCTACTCTCGGATTTCCAATTTTTTGTGCCAAACAGCCATAACTGACGACGACGCCCCAAGGTA
This sequence comes from Pedosphaera sp., assembly GCA_009695405.1. Lineage (GTDB taxonomy): Bacteria > Verrucomicrobiota > Verrucomicrobiia > Limisphaerales > UBA9464 > SXXZ01. Next base: position 4,682 of record SIAZ01000217.1, read on the forward strand.
TTTGGGTTAAAGCCTGCCAGACCCTCCTCTGAAAAACGGTGCCACCAACCAAAACGGTCAATGGAGAGAGAAACAATTCAGACTGATAAACACGCTTGCCTAGACCCTGAACGGTTGTGTCATCGCGATTCGATTCGAGCAGAGTCCAGTCTTGGCTTAGGTGACTGAATGTATGCCCGTCAGCATCTCGATCCCTTAAATCAGCATGAAAAGCTAAATGAACGATCCCCTGCTTTGTCCAACCCACCGAACACAGCCCAAAAGGGCTCTCAAACCAACCCCAATTCATCCGTTGACGAAGGTCAACAAACTCAGAATCGGATAGTGTCAACAAGTGGATCACCGGACTTAAGATCGCGTTAAACAAAGAGATCAAAAAATTTAGTGTCAGAAAAAGAAGGACTTTTCTCTAGCGATTACACGAAGTTACCTCGCACTTCTCTCAACTCACCGAATGAACCCAATCCACCTCGTTTAACTCAAGTCCTAATAATCGTAGAGCCCAGCGTCTTTCGAATAAGGCCCACCACCACCGTCCGCGGAAGGAGCCCCTTCATCCATTAAACCGCCTAAAACATCACCCATGTCCGCTTCGATTTTATCAGGATCTTCACCCGCTTCCAGTCGCTTTAGTGCCACATCAAATTCTTTAGGAATTGAACCTGGCGGCATGACATCTTTCATTTTGCGAAGCATCACCGCCATATGCCTTGGATTATTTTCGTCCAAATGATCCATAGCATTTTCCATTTCAGACATGGCTCTCGCTACCTTTGGATCCTCAAAATCCGGCATAGGCAGCTCTTCCTCGGCCCCTGTTGTTGCCGAAGCAACAGGTTCTGGGGAACCTGTAATCAGAGCAAAGCGACTTATCTCTTTGCTAAGTTTTTTAGAACCGCATTTGGGGCATTTAGGAGTTCCAGCCACAGCAATGCGTTTACTCAGGAATGAGAAAATTTTTCTGCATTTAGAACAGGCAAATTCGTAAATCGGCATAGAGATTTTGAGTCGTCCGGAACAAAACTGAGTTAAACTCTCATTTTGCTAAACCCAATAGGGTAGACATACCTCTTCTGAGAATTCCAAGCAAGCGCTGCCGAGTCTCAATCGAGCGGGCGGATTCAAGTGGCTAAAGCAAGACGGCTAAGGCACTGGCGTCCGGTCATTGAGCCTCAGCGAATGTGGGCTTGGGTCGATAAGTATTGAATTGATAGATGGCATGAGAGATAGCGGCCGCTCGGAACAAAGTTCAAGGTAGGCCTCTCCCCATGAAAAGACATTCGAATTCTTCATCGTCTCTAAGCGTGGCATCGGACCCACCGTTGCCAGTTCTCACTGCAGTAGATCCTCTCCCT
>SIAZ01000218.1 GCA_009695405.1 Pedosphaera sp.
AGCGCCTCCATCCCCACCTTCGCTTTGAACGCTGAACTGTGTCTTTTCCGTTTGGTTTTGGTTTTCATTGGTCTGATCATTTTGTCGTTGATCAAACCCGCAAAACCATAACTTAACCGCTGGTCCAGTTTTCGGGGTCCACCTCAACTCGACGACTTTTTTATTTAATAAATTTTATGGACTGATGCAATCTTCACCTGATTGATTCCCCATTCAATCTAGTTGAAATCATTGTTTTTTAACTTCCACTTGACTCTATCGCACTCGGCATAATCTTCACTCCAATGAAACTCCGCGTTCTACTTAGTACCCTCCTCGCTTCCACCCTTACAATGACTGCCGCTTCTTCTCTTCAAGATGTTAAACTTAAAGACATCGATGGTAAGGACACCTCTCTCAAGGCCTATTCTGGAAAAGTCCTCCTCATCGTCAATGTGGCTTCCAAGTGCGGCCTGACCCCGCAATACGAACAATTAGAATCCACCTACCAGAAGTTTAAAGGCCAAGGATTGGAAGTACTCGGATTCCCCTGCAACCAGTTCGGCTCTCAAGAACCCGGCACTTCCGCAGAAATCAAAACCTTCTGCTCTTCCAAGTACTCAGTGACTTTCCCTCTCTTCGCCAAACTAAATGTTAACCCACCCGAACAACATCCCTTCTACACCCAATTAACCGGCGATTCAGCAATGTTCCCCGGTAAAATCGAGTGGAATTTTGGTAAGTTTCTGGTCGGTCGTGATGGCAAAGTCATCAAACGCTTTGCTCCCCAAGTCAAGCCAGACGCTCCCGAAGTCGTCCAAGCTATCGAAGCGGCTCTGAAGGCAAAATAAAGACCAAATCAATTAGCAGTCACTCTCAGTTTAAACAAAGCCCGCTTATAGAGCGGGCTTTTTTAAAAACTCACTCAGATAAAGGCAGAACCCATTCAATCTTCCGGCGAGACTGGGAATTTATGGCCGCGAGCGAAATTAAACCCTTGGCAAAGCGACCACACCCGATCGTGTTAAATCGAGAATCCCAAAGTCCTTAAGAAGTGACAGGAATTGATTGATCTTTCCTTCGGCACCGGTGATTTCAATGACAATGCTGTCGGCTTCGACATTAACCACCTTCGCTCGAAATAACTCAGCCAGTTGACAAATCTCCGAACGGTTTGCACCACTTGCAGAGACTTTTACCAAGACTAATTCTCGGTCAATATAATCTGTTTTGCTGTAATTGATGACCTTCACCGAATCGATGAGCTTCTCGAGTTGCTTGCAGATCTGTTCGACCGTGGTGTCGTCGCCACGGGTGACAATGGTCATTCGACTCAACGTCGCATCGTGCGTCGGAGCCACGTTCAGGGAATCGATGTTGTAGCCGCGGCCGCTGAATAAACCGGCGACACGGGTTAAGACGCCGAACTTATTTTCGACGAGGACAGAGATGGTATGGCGCATGACGTTTTTGGTTGTAAGTTTTTAGTTTTCTAGCAAAGGGCGGACGGTTCCCCGTCTAGGACAGCAACTCCGCTTAAAAACCAAAGCCCGCGATCCGTTGCTGGGGACGCGGGCGACCTGTTATCCGGGTGAAGAGTCGCACCGCATCAACCCACACGGGTAACACGGACTACAACTACTCTGCGGATCTGAATCACGGGTAAAACCTACCGGAGGCAGGGTCTCGGCAGCAACCGTGAAATTTTATTACAAAATTGGCAACTTAATCACTGTGCCCGTAGACTTCCCCAGTGCCTCACTCACTCCATCGAATTTTTGCTTTACTGATGCTTTGCCTCTTTTGGAAGCCGGACGCCTCGGCTCAAAGCCTTTCTTGGATTCCTACTGGGGATCAATGGCGGTTCTTTCGGGGTACTAAAGAAGCTTCGATTCCGGATAACACCGAGTGGCGTAAACAGAATTTTAATGAAAGTGCTTGGGAATCGGCACCATTACCCCTGTTCTACGGGGAACCTCTGAACGGAACGTCTCTTTCGGATATGGCGAATCGGTACTCGACGCTCTTCTTAAGACATTCGTTCGTGGCAAGTGATCCAACCGATGTCAAAAGTCTAGTGCTCAAGGTACAAGTCGATGACGGCTTTATCGCTTGGATCAACGGTGTCGAAGTAGCTCGGTTGGGGGCCCCCACCGAGGATCCCTTGTTTAATAGCCTCGCTTCCCAAAACGCGGCTGAACCCGTCCAACTCGAGGACTACACTATCGGAGTTCCTCAGTCTGTTCTCAAGCTCGGGACCAATGTCCTCGCCATCCAAGTATTCAACGTCAATCTCACGAGTAGAGATATTGTCATCGACGCCGGACTGGATGCCACGATTGACTCCGATCCGCCTCGCTTGGCTCGGTTGTTGCCTGCTGAAGGTGCCGTTTTATCCCATCTCGATTCCGTGGAAATCCTCTTCACTGAGGCCGTTCGCGGTGTTAAGGCATCCCATCTTCAAATCGATGGAATCTCTGCAGCGAGTGTCACTCAGATTGCTCCAGATCAATATCTTTTTACCTTTCCCCCACGTCCCTCGGGGATAGCTACTTTCACCCTGTCAGGAGGCTCAACTCTGACTGATCTTTCCGCGGCCTCACGCCTCTTCACCACGTCAACTTGGTCCTATTCAATCGATGCGACCGCTCCCGTGCCGGGTGTGACCATTAGTGAGTTTCTCGCAGTCAACGAGCGCGGTTGGCGGGATGATGATGGGGACCGTTCGGATTGGATTGAACTCTTCAATAGTTCAACGGCGGCAGTACCCCTCGCCGGTTGGGCCTTGGTCGACGGAAGCGCCACTTGGCGATTTCCGAATGTAACCTTGGCGGCTAACTCTCGATTACTCGTCTACGCTTCAGGAAAGAACCGAACCAATACGACAGCCGCACTCCACACAAATTTCCGCCTCGATAACGCCGGAGAACGACTCGCGCTTCTCGCCCCCTCTGGAGCCGTCGCCTACCAATATACTCCTCTCTTTCCACGACAACGACCCGACGTCTCCTATGGCCATGTTGAAGGAGCACCCAATCGTCAGGGCTACTTTACTGTACCCACACCCGGTCAGCCAAATTCAACACGAGGTGAAGGCTTCGCCCCAGATATTGAATTTTCTCGGTCCGGTGGAACCTACCCAAGCGGCGTCCTCGATTTAGCTCTGCGCCTTGCCACGGTCACTCCAACCGTCACCAATGCATCCATTCGCTATACCCTGGACGGATCCATCCCAACTGAACGTTCCCTCCTCTATTCAGAGCCTCTTTTCTTCACAAATACGGCTGTTCAAATCCGTGCGCGTGCCTTTGCTGAACCTCTCCTCCCAGGGACTCTTCACAGCGAAGCCTTTATGCCGCTCTCCGCGCCTTTGGTAGCTTTTCGCTCGGACTTACCGATCCTACTCATTCACGATTACAACCGAGGGCGGCCTCCCGCCAATTCAAGGGTTTTCGCCACTGTCCAACTCTTTGAACCCAGCACCAACGGCTTCACCTCTCTAACCAATGCCCCTTCCCTAAGCGCCCGAGCTGGTATTTCGGTGCGAGGTTCCAGCACGGAGGGCGGCGCTAAGGCAAGTTATCGACTTGAGATTCGTGATGAATTCGACAACGACCGAGCGGTGCCTCTTCTAGGTATGCCACCCGATGGCGACTGGATACTGTACGCACCCAACAATTTTGAACCGGTTCTCATTCATAATCCACTGATGCACCAACTCAGTCGAGATATCGGGCGCTATTCACCGCGCACTCGCTTTGTTGAAGTCTACTTTATCGGTTCAGGCACTTCATCAATCCAGCAGGCCAGTTACTCGGGTATTTATGTTTTGGAGGAACGTATCGAAATCGGGAGTCAACGGGTCGACGCTGGTTCGCTCCAACCACAGAATCTCACCGTTCCTTCGGTTACCGGCGGCTATATGTTGAAGGTGGATCGCTTGGACCCCGGTGATTCTGGATTATCCGTTGCGAACCAAGGAATTGGTTTTGTTGAACCCTCTGAATTCGAACTTAAACAATCAGCCCGTGCCCCTCAGTTAGCTTACCTCCGCGGTTACATGACCTCATTTGCCAACGCACTTTACTCGGATTCAATTTTCAAGAATCCAACCAATGGCTTCCGAGCATTTATCCATACATCCTCTTGGATTGATCATCATCTTTTGAATGTTCTTTCTTTCAATGTCGATGCCCTTCGGCTCAGTGCCTACTTTTATAAGGAACGTTCTGGATTGCTTCACTTTGGTCCACTTTGGGATTTTGATCGCGCACTCAATTCAACCGATGGTCGAGATTCAAATCCTCGAGTCTGGCGTTCTCAAACCAGCGATCGCGGAACCGATTTCTTTAACTACACGTGGTGGGATCGTCTGTTCCTCAATCTCGATTTTTTCCAAGACTACATCGATCGCTATCAAGAATTACGGCAATCCCATTTCAGTACAACTAACCTCTGGCGATTGATCGATCAAATGGCCAATAAAGTACGGAGTGCACAACCTCGCGAACAATCGCGATGGGGAGTAACACCTCGCGGTGGCAGTTACCAAGCTGAGGTGAATCTAATGCGGACTTGGATTTCTAACCGAACCGACTTTATGGATCGGCAATTCGTTTTGCCGCCTAAAATTGCAGCACCAGGCGGTTCTATTCCTACCGACTTTTCAACCCGCATAACGCCGCCAAATGGTGCCAATGTTTACTACACGCTCAACGGCTCAGATCCACGTTTACCCGGTGGTAAAACAAATCCAGCAGCCATTCTCTATTCCGGTGAACCTATCCAAATAAGCGGCAATGCAAAACTAGTGGCTCGCTCGGTCAACCCCGCTCACATCGCCCTTACTGGCGCCAATAATCCTCCGCTCAAATCAACTTGGTCTGGGCCTGTCTCCGCAACTTATGTCGTCGACCCTATCCCAATCCAAATCACTGAAATACACTATCATCCTGATGACGGCATCGCAGCGGGTGATGCGGACAATCTTGAATTCATCGAACTGCTTAACCGAGGTACCCAACCTCTTTCGTTGGTAGGAATGCGACTCCGTGGAGGTATCGACTTTAACTGGACGCCCACCAATCGCGCAATTCTTGAACCAGGACAACGTGGCGTCTTGGTCCGCAACCTCGCCCGCTTCACTTCCACTTACTCGTCAGCAATCCCTATTCTCGGTGTCTACACGGGCAATCAACTCGCCAATGATGGCGAACGCATCGCCCTCTTCGGCCCTCTCGATGAGCCCATTTTTGATTTTCGCTATGATCCACTGTGGCATCCCCTGACCGATGGAGGCGGCTTTTCTATGGTCAGTTCTAATGAAACCCAACCCGGCCCCCTAGACTTGGCAAGTTCTTGGCGACGAAGTTCTTTTGTCGGAGGATCCCCAGGGCGCCCAGATGCTACCCCCACCTATACTCCGGCGCCTTTGACTGTCTCGCTCCTCAACCCAATGGCTCTTCGCTTTCGATTCACTTCGCCTGCGGGCACAAGACATTTACTTCAAGAGACCCCCCTGTTGGAATCGGGATCTTGGAATTTACTCAGTTCTTTCGATGGCACCAAAACAAATACCATCCAAGAATTCGAAGTCCCAACACCTCAAGCTACTCGCTTCTTTCGACTGCTTCGTTACTAGAATTCGAACAACTTCGAAGTAATTACCTCTCTTGAAACGGGGATCTGATGTGATTAGCAAGCTCTAGAAGTCGGACCATTTCCCGTCTTGAATGGAGACCTAGTCCTAAAGGTGGGAGAACCACCGATGGTCAAGTAGATTTAAGCTTCGGGCTTTTTACCCACAACTATTTACAGATGTGTCTGGAGATTAGTAGCCCTGATCCTCGCCTAATTTTCTAGAAGCCCAAAAAAAGTGAATGAGAGAGCGTGTTTTGTCTTGCATATATAATATATTGTTTCTATATATCTTAACTCTATGTCAGCGCGTTTACCCATTTTGCACAAGACACCCTTTGTCTTGGATCCGCGTCCGCTGACCGAAGCCAGCAGTGC
>SIAZ01000219.1 GCA_009695405.1 Pedosphaera sp.
CCTCACCGCCATCCTCATGGAAACCTCCGATGAGTGGGAAACCGGACGCGCCTACTTCTCCGACCCATCCCAATCCTAAACAACCAACCAACCCCCACCTCCAAATTCAGCCTTTGACTCTTTTACAGAAAAAAAGTTGCGCGGCCTAAAAAACTGGCCAGACTATTGGTAATTCGAGATTTAAATTCATAACTTTGTCCATAATGAGCCTCTTCGAACCTACTATTTCGAAGCAACGCGTCCCAGACCGAGCGTGCCTCCACAAGGATAGGAAAGGGCGATTGATTATACTGAGCCACCAGTTGAAAAAACTGCGTCTTCTTCAGAATTTTCCACGAATTCGTTGAGGTAAAGCGGGTTTCTGCATCAAACCCCTTGTCGCTAACCGTAAAGCGGAAATCCATTTCTGGTAGCTGATCGGGCGCGAAATTCGATATTGCTTCGAGCTCTCTTCTCGCCAACTCGACCTTATCAAGCCATGCTGTTAAATCCAATTGCGCCCAGTAATCGATGAGAAATTGGGCGGGAGACGAAACCTTAGACACTGCCTGCATGTACGGTGGGAGCACTATCTTGAACTGAGTCGCTTCCCGATCGAGACAATGCCAAAAATCGAGAATAGAGTCTGGGACATGCGGCCAACTGATGATTGGCTGGAAATAGGGAAAATAGAGACGATTCGAGTTTTGGCCTAAATTAGCCAATGCAGAGATGGCCAAGCCCTTTTCCCTTCGTGCAATCTGGAACATCGCATCGACTCGGTTGATGAATCGCGAAACATCGCCCGATAGGATCTTGATTCCCAGTCCCTTGACGACCGCAGCGCTAAGGATGTCCAACGGGTCGATTGGCTTTGCTTGAGGGACTGACGCGACTTTAGGGGCAGGTGCTGGCAGATGTTTAGGAAAGTTTTCTTTAAATGTGACGAGGCCGAAAGCAACGGCCGCGCAGTGTATGCAGTGTGCCTGAACAATACAGGTGCAAGAATCTACTACCGTCTCGTCGGCAACAGTAAAAGTTACTTGGCAATGCTTGGCGTTACTAAGGTTCCCCCGGAAGGTTGACGGTGTCTCTCCACGCGAGATAGAGGTAACACAACCGCTTAATGCCAATGATCGTCCTTTCTGAAAGGTCGATTCCTTCAGATCTTCCAGATAATTATTAAATGCAGATATTTCTTTCGCAGTTAAAACTAGAGACATAATCAGTCGAACATCTGTGCAGCTTAAAAATATTCTTGGATCGTTTTTACTGAGTAACCGTGTTTTTGAAGAGCGACGATTCCAAGGGCTGCTGCCTTTGCTCCACTGATAGTGGTCATGATCGGGGTCCCTGTCATAACCGCCGTGGTCCGAATCTTGACTTCATCCTCTCGCGGAGCAGATCCACTCGGGGTGTTAATCACCAATTGGATTTCCTTATTTTTGAGAAGATCAACAATGTTGGGCCGTCCCTGTAACACCTTCAAAGTGCGCTGCACCTTTATTCCTGCGGCTTCTAATGCTGTGGCAGTTCCATTGGTCGCCACTAATTCAAAGCCGAGGTCCAGATAGCTTTGCGCCAATGAGACGAGGTCTTTTTTGTGCGCATCAGCAATAGAAATAAAGACCCGACCTTTGAGCGGTAAAGGCGAATTGGCGGCCATCTGCGCTTTGGCATAGGCGATACCTAAATCCGCATCGAGCCCCATAACTTCGCCTGTGGATCGCATTTCTGGGGATAAGACAATGTCTTGACCAAGAAACTTATTGAAGGGAAACACCGATTCTTTCACCGCCCAATAACTAGGCCAAATCTCAGCGGTGAAACCTAGTTCCTTGAGGGTTTTCCCAGCCATTACCTTGGCGGCTAGTTTTGCAAGAGGAACTCCGATGGCCTTGCTCACAAAGGGAATGGTTCTTGAAGCGCGCGGATTTACCTCAAGTACATAAACGGTGTCGCCCTTGACGGCGTATTGGACATTCATCAGTCCACAAACTCTTAACTCCTTGGCCATGGCATGAGTGTAACCTCGGATAGTCTCGATGACTCCTTGAGACAAAGTATGGGGAGGAAGGACCATGGCAGCATCGCCCGAATGAACCCCGGCAAACTCGATATGCTCCAACATGCCTCCCATAACAATCGTACCCTCCTCCACATTAGTGAAATGTCCCACATCAGCAATACAGTCGACATCCACTTCGGTGGCGTCTTCAAGGAACTTGTCGACTAGCACTGGACGTTCTGGCGATGCCTCGACGGCGAATCGCATATAGTGTGTCAGTTCAGAATCGGAATAGACGATTTGCATTGCACGACCGCCAAGCACGAAACTGGGTCGCACTAAGACTGGGTAGCCGAGTCGATGACTCGCCACCAAAGCTTCTTCCGCATTAGTGGCTAGGCCGTTGAGCGGTTGTGGGATGCCGAGCTTGTTTAACATTGCTGCAAACAACTTTCTGTCCTCAGCAATCTCGATGCTTTCCGGAGTTGTTCCGATGATATTTACCCCGTTTTTCTTCAGACCAAGGGCCAGATTCAAAGGAGTTTGACCGCCAAACTGAGCGATCGCTCCAGTGCACCCTTCACGTTCGTAGATATGAAGGACGTCCTCTAGCGTCAGCGGTTCAAAGAAGAGCTTGTCACTGGTATCGTAATCGGTAGAAACCGTTTCAGGATTTGAATTTACCATGATGGTCTCAAATCCGTCCTCCTTCAGGGCAAAGGCGGCGTGGACGCAGCAATAGTCAAACTCAATTCCCTGGCCGATCCGGTTGGGGCCGCCACCGAGAATCATAATCTTCTGGGTCTGGGTCAGCGTGACTTCGTCATCCCCACGGTCGTAGGTGGAATAGTAGTAAGGAGTATACGCTTCAAACTCGGCGGCGCAGGTGTCGACGAGTCGATAACTTGGGACGAGTTGGTTGCGTTTGCGTTCAGCACGGACTTCGTCTTCCGTTCGGCGAGTCAGATGAGCTATCTGGCGGTCAGAGAATCCGAGGGTCTTGGCGCGGACGAGCAGGTCGAGGTTCATGTTTCGGTATCGCGAAAGGCAGGAAGAGGAAACCGGAGTACGGGACAACTGTCGAGTCTGGGCCGCATCGGATCGCTCTGATTTTGTTTTCCTACTCTCTGTTTCAGACACCTTTCCGAAGTTGATCACGCAGATACCCGAACGATCGCTTGACCAGTTGGCCTCTCAATTCCTAGTCTCCCCGTCCTTTGTCGGGTCAATCCCTCTGAGAGACCCTTCTCAATCATTGTAGAAAGTACATGAACGTTTCCGCCGAGAATCTGGGTCAGTGCAAGCAACTCATCCGAGTGGAGGTGCCAGTCGAAGAGGTGAACGCCTCCTTTGACTCCATCACCGCGAATTTCCAAAAACAGGCTCAATTACCTGGCTTTAGGCCGGGTAAGGCGCCAAAATATTTGGTGCTTAAGTCTTTCGAAGGCCGCATCGATGAGGAAGTTCGTAAAAAACTATTTAACGACTCTTATCAAAAGGCTGTCGATCAACAGAAATTAAGGGTGGTGGCCACCTTGAATGTCGAAGAACTGGCTTTCGGTCGCGGTATGCCGTTCTCCTACACCGTCACCCTCGAGCATGAACCCGATTTTATCTTGCCGCAGTACAAAGGACTCAAGGCTCAACGTCCTGCCGCCCAACCGTCGGAAGCCGATGCTGAGCGTGCGCTGAATATCCTCCGCGAACAACAAGTGCAGTACACCGATGTGCAGCGGGCCATTATTGAAGGTGATATCGCTGTGGTGAATTACACCGGCACAATAGAGGGGCAGCCTATTAGCGCTGTCGCCCCGACTGCTCAAGGCCTCACCACAAAACAAAATTTCTGGGTGCTGGTTAGAGAAGAGTCCTTCATCCCCGGCTTCACCACCGCTTTGGTCGGCGCGAGCGCTGGTGATCGTCGTACGGTCTCCCTCACTTTGCCGGTTGATTTTGTGGTCAAGGATCTCTCGGGTAAAGGAGTGGTTTATGAGGTGGAAATCGTCAGCGTAAAACTGAAGGTCTTACCCGAAGTCAATGACAACTTTGTCAAAGCATTTGGAGCTGAATCCGTAGAAGTTTTAATGGATGGCATCCGTCAGGATCTAAAGAACGAACTGGATTTCCGTGCTCGCCGAGCGGTTCGAGACCAACTGATCAAAGGCCTTCTCGATCAAGTCTCTTTTGAGTTGCCTGAGAGCCTACTGACCAACGAAACCCGCAATGTTGTCTATAATATCGTCAATGAGAATCAACAGCGTGGTGTCTCTAAAGAACTGATTGAAGAACGTAAGGACGAGATTTTTGCTACGGCTGAGTTAAGTGCTAGAGAGCGGGTTAAAGCGGCTTTGATTCTCCGGCGAATTGCTGTCACTGAAGGTGTCAAAGCAGATCGAGAAGAGATGACTCGTCGTGTCGTGGCTCTCGCCGAGCAGAACAAGACGCCAGTAGAGAAGTTTGCGAAGTCACTTCAGGAGCGAAATGCATTCCCTGACATCGCTCAAGAGATTGTGACTGGCAAGGTCTTGGATATGATCGAATTGAATGCGCAGATTGAGGATGCCCCTCTTGCAGAGTTAGCGCCAATTCCAACGGCGATCTCTCAACGGGGATCGCCGTTTTCATTAAAATAAACTTAGAAAACCAAGGAACTAAAAAAGCCCACCGTTCACGGGTTGCAAACGAACCGAATCAAGAAAGCGAATTAGAAGAGTAACGAAGGCGAAAATTGGGTTCAGGCGTTGCGTTGAGCTAAAAGCTCCACCAATCCAGCCAAAACTTCCTCGCGATCTCGTCCCGCTAAAGAAAGAGCGAGTTGTGCGGTGAGTAACCCGAATCGCGCGCCCAAATCGTATCGACGTCCGAGGGTTTCCAACGCCAAATACCGCTCCTGCCTAGCTAATTCAGAGAGGGTTGGGGATAAATGCACCGCAGTGCTCTCCGCCACTGATTGATCGAGAAGAGCCATGACCGAGGGTGTCAGCACATGCATGCCAAAAAAACAGAGATAATGAGCCGATCGAAGCCCCGGAACTACCAATCGCTCTTCCGCAAGTGTGGGCGTGGGCTTTTCCAAAACTTCAGTGATCTCATAGAGGGTTGCATTCCCTGGCACGCGCCGTCCGCTTATGGCTCCAAAGTAAGGTAACTTACTTTCGTGCGTCGCTTGGACAGCTGAAACCGCTGCGTCTTGGGTTGATGCAGTCGTGACTAATTGACGGGCGCAACTTGCCTCAGTCAGACTCACTGACACGTGATCTCCCACCATTAAAAGAAACGGGTCGTCTTTGGTAAAGTTACGGCCGCACCAGACCGCATGCCCGTAACCTCGTGGTTCAGTTTGTTCGATGAAATGGAGCCGTTGTTCATGCAGCCCCGCTGCTGCGCTGAAGACAGTCTGATCGCCGGGATGGATGACGATACCGACCTCTTCAATACCCGCCGACAAAGCTTCCGCGAGAATGACGCCCAAAGCGCTGCGCGTTGTTCCGTCTCGATCGACTAACATCTGCAAGGGCAGGGTTCGTTGATTGCGGCCAGCCGCGGTAATCAGCGCTTTGCGTATTTGCATCTTTCAATAAACAGTGTCCGACTTCTTAGAGATTGTCAGTCCCTCTGTGTCAGGATGTACAAAGAAAAGTTTCTGGAGGGTGCTTCAGTTGGTTACTCGCCAGCCAATGAGGCAACAGAGTCCCGCGGTTTACGAAACCATAAGTGATTTCTAGACAGTGCTAAAACACGAGCAAATGGGCCTGCTTCGATAAAACGGACAGAGAAAAGGGAGTTATTGGTTAGTTATTTTTGAGTTCGAACTGAGCGGGTGAAAGGCCTCGGAGGGAAGTGTGACGGCGCTGGCGGTTATAGAAGATTTCAATGTAGTCGAAGATTTCGGATCTGGCGTTGGATCGGCTGGTGAACTTGCCTCGGTAGACCAATTCCAGTTTGAGGGTGCTCCAGAAGCTTTCCATTGCAGCGTTGTCGTAGCAGTT
>SIAZ01000220.1 GCA_009695405.1 Pedosphaera sp.
ACAGTTTCAGCGCCGTCTCCGGGGCAGTGGTCAGTTCTGGACCCGCCCCGGCCTTACCCATCTCCTTCAACTCTGCGTCCTGGTCAAAAACAAGGACGATCACCTCCTCTGGAACTGATTCTTACCGTCAACTCGTGAATGCACGGGAGTGCAAAAGGCAAAACGGATTTGCGTGAGAGGGTTCGAGAGTGTTCTTTAGTAAAGAAGTTTGGGTCCGATGGACTAATCTGCTTCGAAGAACTTTTGACGAAGGCCGAAGCCATGATCAGACTCAGCGGATGAACGGCGGGCAAATCTTCCATCTATAAAATTAATGAGCGACGAATCGATGAACAATTTTACGCCCCGTGCGCAACAGGTACTTGCCTTGGCGCGCAAAGAGGCGGATCGCTTCAATCACAACTATGTTGGGACTGAGCACCTCTTGTTGGGTTTAATTAAATTGGGCCAAGGTGTAGCGGTGAATGTGTTGCAGAAGATGGGGCTCGACTTGGACACGGTACGACAAGAGGTCGAAAAAGAGGTTAGTGGTGGTAAGGACCAGAAATCGGGCGGCAATATTCCCTACACACCACGAGTCAAGAAGGTGTTATCATTGTCGGCTAAAGAAGCCAAGGCTTTGAACCACACTTACGTCGGTACCGAGCATATTCTATTGGGCTTATTGCGCGAAGGAGATGGTGTTGCGGCCAAGGTTCTGCGCAATCTAGAAGTAGATATCGAGCAGTGCCGCCAGGAAATCCTCAAAGAATTGGACCCTCAGTTCCAAAACAGCGAAGGAGAAGAGGCACCGAAGGAATCGGCAGACGAACCCGTTGAAGCAGGCAAAGCAGGCCCGAAGCCAGATAGAAATAAGGATACTAAGACACCTGCGTTGAAAGCATTTGGACGGGATTTGACCGAAATTGCTCGTAAAGGGGAGATGGACCCGGTGATTGGGCGTGCGTCAGAGATTGAGCGAGCGATTCAGATATTGTGTCGTCGGACCAAGAATAACCCGGTGCTACTGGGCGAAGCTGGCGTCGGTAAGACGGCGATTGTAGAGGGCTTAGCTCAAGAGATAGCCAAGGGGAACGTTCCCGAATTGTTGCAAAACAAGCGGGTTGTGACCTTGGATTTGGCATTGATGATTGCGGGAACAAAATACCGTGGACAATTTGAAGAGCGAATCAAGGCGGTGATGGATGAGATTCGTAAGGCCAAAAATGTGATCCTCTTCATCGACGAATTGCACACCATTGTAGGCGCAGGATCTGCGGAAGGAACGATGGATGCCTCCAATATTTTCAAGCCCGCTTTGGGCCGTGGAGAATTACAGATTGTGGGCGCCACCACTCTGACTGAATACCGGAAGTACATTGAGAAAGACTCAGCCCTCGAGCGCCGGTTCCAGACGGTTAAGGTGGAACCGCCTTCGGTGGACGATGCGATCGCGATTTTGGTGGGATTAAAGAGCAAGTACGAGGATCACCATAAAGCTGAATTCACCCAATCAGCGGTGGAAGCCTGTGTGAAGTTGTCTGATCGGTATATTACAGCTCGGTTTCTACCTGATAAGGCGATTGACGTATTGGATGAAGCGGGGTCGAAGGCTCGTATTGAGGCGATGCAACGACCTCGGAACATTAAAGATATTGAGGCAGAGATTGAGGTCTTAAAAACCACCAAGGAGCAGTCAATTAAGGATCAGGATTTTGAAGGAGCAGCTCAACTTCGCGATCGTGAGAAGGCGGCCAAAGAGCGTCTTGAGAGGACATTGACTGAGTGGAAGGTGGCTAAGGACGAACGGCGGGTCACGGTGACCGAGGATGATATTCTCCAAGTTGTTTCCAAGTGGACTGGGATTCCCTTAAATCGGATGGGACAGAGCGACACCCAGAAGTTGTTGGCTGTCGAAGAGGAATTATCGAAGACGGTAATTGGGCAACGGGATGCGGTCTCGGCTTTGGCTAAAGCATTGAGACGTTCGCGGACCGACTTGAAGGATCCGAAGCGACCGATTGGCTGCTTTGGATTGCTCGGCCCGACGGGTGTGGGCAAAACCTTATTGGCTCGAACTTTAGCGGAGCAAGTGTTTGGGAGTATCCAAGCTTTAATCCAACTCGATATGTCCGAGTATATGGAGAAGTTCACGGTCAGTCGTTTGATCGGTTCGCCCCCAGGTTACGTTGGCCACGAAGAGGGAGGTCAGTTGACCGAAAAAGTCCGGCGCCAACCGTATTCGGTAGTTTTATTTGACGAGATTGAAAAGGCGCATCCGGATGTGATGAACATGCTTCTTCAGATCTTAGAAGAGGGTAAGTTGACCGATTCGCATGGTCGGACAGTTGATTTTCGAAACACAATCATCTTGCTGACCTCTAACGTGGGTTCGGACACCATTCGTAAACAGGCGTCGATGGGCTTTTCGAAAGCTACGGATGATTCAAGTTATGATGCGATGCGCGGCCGGATTCTGGATGAAGCCAAGAAGTTTTTCCGCCCTGAATTCTTGAATCGTTTTGACGATATCATTGTGTTCCGGACTTTGGGACGTCCTGAGCTCAATGTGATTCTGGATTTGGAGATTGCTAAAGTATTGGAACGTATCCGGCGCCGAAATATTACAGTCCTCTTAGATGAGTCAGCCCGCGCGTTCCTAATCGAGAAGGGCTTTGATCCACAGTACGGGGCTCGGCCAATGCGTCGTGCCGTGGAGCGTTATCTTGAAGATCCGTTGGCTGAGGAAATCTTGCGCGGGACGTTGATCGATGGCGAGCCTGTCACTGCAGTAGCCGAGGGCGACAAGTTGGTGTTCAGTCACAAAAAAGATCCAGCAGCTGAAGGGGCCTTGAGTTCCTAAAGTTATCGGCGCTGCCGGTTTGGGACTCCCCAGACGGCAACGGCTGGGGAAAAATCGGGATTGGGGGAACCGGGCGGTGTTAGATGGCTTATGCATTAAAGTAATGACTCCAATTCTACAGCGAATTTCTAGTTCACTCCGCGAACTGGGCGATCTTTTCCTTTTGGTGGGTGATGTCTTTGCTTCCTTTCGGCATCGGCGACCTTCTTGGGGTGACTTTCTGTATCAACTGCATTTTATCGGAGTTAAAAGTCAAAGTGTGGTGATCACAACCGGTGCGGCGACCGGAATGGTTCTTTGTGCACAGACTTATTTTCAATTTCACAAAGTTAAAATGGACACGGCCACTGGGGCGGTAGTGAGTGTGGGGATGAGCAGTGAACTTGGTCCTGTGTTGGCTGCTTTGATGATTTCAGGCCGGGTTGGTGCGGCAATGGCAGCAGAGTTGGGAACCATGAAGGTAACCGAACAAATTGATGCTTTAAGGACCTTAGCTGCCCACCCAGTCGATACCTTGGTGATGCCTCGAGTTTTGGCTTCCCTTGTTTCGGCCCCGTTACTTACCGCTGAAGCTGTGATCGTGGGGATTACAGCCAGTTGGATGATTGGAGTGAAGCTCCTAGGTATCGATAGCGCCTATTATTTAGTAAATATGAATCGGTACACCAATCCGGTTGACGTTATCTCCGGGTTAATCAAATCGCTTTTTTTTGGGGCGATTATTGCTTTAATTAGTTGCTACAAAGGACTCAATTGTCGGGGTGGTGCCGAGGGAGTTGGTCGCGCAACCACCGAGGCGGTAGTGGCAGCTAGCATTACCATTTTGGTGAGCAATTTCTTTTTGACTCTGCTTTTGACCCGCTTTTTTAAGGGCTGACACATGATTGAGGTCCGCGACGTTAGAAAATCTTTCGGTAGCCAAGCTGTTTTAAAGGGGGCCAGCCTTCAAATTAAGGCCGGCGAAGCAGTGGTGATTATTGGTCGCAGCGGCGGAGGAAAAAGCGTTTTGCTCAAGCACCTTATTGGTCTACTGCCACCCGACCAAGGATCGGTCTTGGTGGGTGGAGCTGATTTAGCCCAAATGACCGAGCGCCAATTGCTGCAAGTTCGCCGCCGTTTTGGGATGCTCTTTCAGACGGCGGCACTTTTCGATTCGTTGAATGTTTTTGAGAATGTTAGTTTTGTCCTTCGACGCGAGGGACGTCATTCTGCTGCTGAAATTCGGAGTTTAGTTGCCGACGCTTTGGCGCGCGTTGAACTTTCTGGAATTGAAGAAAAGCTGCCTTCCGAACTCTCTGGAGGGATGCGCAAACGGGTTGGATTGGCGCGCGCTATTATTTATAAACCGGAGATTTTGCTCTATGACGAACCGACCACCGGACTTGACCCGATCGCTGGTGACCGGATTGATCGACTAATTCGCCGAGTTTGGGAGCAGCTAAATGTAACGAGTATTGCGGTGACCCATGATATGAAAAGTGCACGAACCATTAGTAATCGAATTCTTATGTTGCACGAAGGAACTATTTACGCAGATGGAAAAACAGAGGAGATCTTAGATTCAAAAGATCCAATTTTGCACCGCTTTGTGAATGGAATTTCAACTATCGGAATTGGAAACGTCTAATCATGCAATCTAAGTCGCTGCCCATTAAAGTCGGATGCTTCGTGGTGCTGGGAATTGTTATCATTGGTGCCCTTATTCTCAACTTCAGTAAAGGGGCCTCCTTTTGGAAAGTAGGCCGGACGGTAATCGTCAAATCGGGTAATGTGGGAGGACTCCGATCCGGAGCGGTGGTGACACTTTCCGGGGTGCGGATTGGTCTAGTCGAATCGGTCAATTTATCGAGCGACGGACGCGATGTCTTGATTCGTTGCCGGATTGAAAGTCCGGTAATCATTTATTCGGATGCCCGCTTTGATATTGAGCAAAGCGGTTTCCTTGGGGATCAGTTTATTTCCATTCTACCCACGAAAAATCAAGGAACATCCTTGGAAAATGGAGCATCCGTGCACGCAGCAGACCCCTTTAATATTCAGGAAGCGGCGCGGGGCGCGGTCAGTTTGATGGGGCGCTTAGATTCGGCAGTGAGTCGTATCGATTCAGCTTTGAGTCGGGTGGACCGTATCCTTCTCGCAGAGGCTACCCTCAGCCAGCTCACCAATACCATCGGGCATTTTCATCAGATGTCGGAACGAGCAGACAAGACCCTGATGGATGTCGAGGATTTAGTCCGAGAGAACCGGCCTGTTATCGGTTTGGTCCTCAGTAATTTTAATGTTGTCTCGGGAAAAATGAGTGCGGTTGTGGAGCAAGTCTCGGCATTGACACTGCACGTTGATTCAGTGGTTTTAACCAATCGAGAGACTCTGCGTGAGACATTGGTTGCCCTCCGAGAGACATCGAGTGGACTCAAAGAGATCACTTCTGATCTTCAAACTGGGAAGGGGACCGCTGGCGCGTTGTTAAAGGATGCAGAATTAAAACAGAATCTGATCTCGATGGCGGGCAATTTGAGCACGGTTTCTAGTAATATGGCGAAGTATGGGCTTCTGTATAGCCCTCGCCGACTAACTCCTTGGACAAATGACACTCGGTATACCGGCCGAGGCCCAATGCGTTGAGGCCGATTTGGAAGCGGGGGCTGACCTTAGATTCTCCTTTAAAGTAACCTTTTTAAGGGCACAAGAGTGAGAGAGGAGAGTTGGCACTGGGATCAAAGTTGTCGCATTCTAGCCACATGGATTTTATTGCCGATTGGGAGAAAGAACTTGAATCGATTTTTGTCCGAGGACTGGAGTCATGGTCGGCGGGGCATCGGACGCCCGAAACCCTTTTCTCTGAAGCTGATTGGTTTTTCTTAGGGCGAGTCGGTTGTTCGTAAGCGTACGCCGAACCCCATGGTTCCCAATTCGCCTTCCTTGGGTTTAGCCTGAGCGAATGAACTCAATTAAACCGTCTCGGAAGCGGCGTGGTCTTGCTGAAATCCAACTGCTAATCACTGAATTCAAAAGCTCGGAACTCTC
>SIAZ01000221.1 GCA_009695405.1 Pedosphaera sp.
CCGCGAAGTCAGCTACTTCAAAGATCATGAGGACCACCTCCATTACCGCAGAATGGAGAAGGCTGGGGCCCCGATGGGCAGCGGGGCGGTGGAGTCCTTGGGCAAACAGTTTCAGCGCCGTCTCCGGGGCAGTGGTCAGTTCTGGACCCTCCCCGGCCTTACCCATCTCCTTCAACTCTGCGTCCTGGTCAAAAACAAGGACGATCACCTCCTCTGGAACTGATTCTTACCGTCAACTCGTGAATGCACGGGCTTCGGTCCCCCCGTTGACTAATGAACCCTACTTTGTAAGTCAAGAGACCGCAACCCACTAAACGTCCCTGATCGATCGGTTCTGCAGGTGAGACTAACATTCGGGCTACTACGGACCCAACGATCTGCTTTCTATCTGAACATCGCCTCACCCAGTCGACTTCCCCTTGAAAATAAGACGACGTTTGCAACTCAACAGTTTAATTCGCGGAGAATTTTTAAGACTCTTCTCAAAGGCGAGAACCGCCATCGACGCGAACAACGGGCCATTAAAAAAACGTTGGGCATTCTCTCCGAACCACCCATGACCGGTGCGAACGGATCCACGCGATGAAAGCCGACCATTCTATCCAGGCCCTTTACGAGAACCTCAATGTTGCTCCCAGCAGCTACTACGTGTGGAAGCAACGTGCCGATCGCCCGGGGCCGCGTGCTGTCGCAAACCAAGCTCTGGCCATCGTCATCGAGGCGATCCACAAACAGAGCCGCCAAACATACGGCAGCCCGCGTGTAGTCTAGGAGTTGCGTAAGCAGGGAAGCCGTCACGGGCGCAAGCGTGTCGCCAGGCTGATGAAACAAAGGGGCCTTTGCGGCCGCCAGAAGCGCCGCTACTGCGTTCAAACCACCGACAGTAAACACTAACCCCATCGCTCCAAACCTCCTGGCGCAGGCGCCAGAGCCCGTAGCCCCTAACCAGATCTGGGTGACTGATATCACCTATGTCTGCACTCAGGAAGGATGGCTCTACTTGGCGGGGGTGCTGGACCTCTACAGTCGAAAGCTCGTCGGCTGGGCCATGAGTGATCGCATCGATACCCCGCTGGTCTTGAGCGCACTCACCATGGCATTGCTCCACCGTGGCAATCCTACTGATGTCCTCGTTCACTCCGATCAAGGCGTTCAATACGCCTGCGCAGACTACCGTGCAACTCTGACACGCGCTGGCCACTCTCCTTCCATGAGTCGGAAAGGTAACTGTTACGACAACGCCGCCATGGAAAGCTTCTGAAGCTCCCTCAAACTCGAGCTCATCTATAGGACTCACTTCTCCTCACGATCCGAGGCCACCGCCGCCATCTTCGACTATATCGAAATTTTCTACAACCGGGAGCGGTCTCATAGCACTCTTGGCTTTCTTTCTCCCTCCCTTTTTGAAGCCCTTAAATCTTAACCAAATGTCCCAATTTCTCTGTCCAACTTATCGACCCAAGCCCACTCATGCCATCTATCAATAATTGCTCAAACAATTTGCAGAAAAGAAATTGCGCGGCATTTAGGAAATGCAGACTCCAGTCTTCCTCCGCTTCCTGAGTCTTGCTAAGCCGACCGGATGGCAACCCATCGAAAATGTCGAAGAACCCAAATTCTTATCAATAACCTTGCCTCCCCACCTTCCTTCACGCGGATACTTGCCAGCCAGCAAGGGGGATGGGCGGGTCTGCCCTATACCCTTAGGTATCGAGCCACTTACCGCCAATGACCCAAACACTAGGTGCCCTGCTAGTCTTCAACGAAGACCGTTTCTCAGTGTTCACCTTAGATTGTGTCGCTGGGCAGATCTATTTACCCAATCAGATCGATGGTTTCGACGATAGACCGACCGCACGGCCGCAATTCCGTAAACGACTCTCTTCTTGGATCCTTTTCTCTTGAAAATGAAATCTCACTTTCCCTCTTTACGATCTGGATTTCTAGCCCTGGTTTGTTTGCTTTTACCGCTCCTTTGGTTGTTTAGAGTCAGTCTATCCGACGGCATGATTGTTTTTTCCAATGATGGCTCTTTCGGAATGATTATGTCACAGATCGATACCGCTCATGAAGCAATCACCGGGCATTGGCGCTACTTAAATTGGATCGGACGCAATGAACTCGAAGCCCTACCTGGGCTAAGTCAAGGAATATTTTTTTTACTAAACTCTCCGGTCGTCTTCGCTAAATGGTTTGCCTTAATCGCCCTTTGGATTTTGGGATGGAGCGCGTTTTTTCTCGGTCGCCGACTTGGTTTGCCTTGGATCCTCGCTGTGGCCATGGGCTTGGCAGCGGAATTAAATTCTAATCCGTTTTCCTATGCCTGCTGGGGGCTAGCGCCTAAACCCTTGGCCTTCGCTTGTTTCATCATCGCCTTGGCTCTAATCGAAGGATCCAATAAAGGCTGGCGAAGCTGGATTCGTGTAGCTTTAGCTGGATTTGCTATCGGTATCAATGTCATCGAAGCCGCCGATGTTGGAATAATCCTCAGTCTCTACTACGCGGCCTATGTTGCATGGGATACTCTCAGTAATTCAGCTCGGTCCGTTCCAACTCTAGCGCTAGGGGCCTCTCGCTTACTTATAACCGTTGTCTGCGCAGGTTGGATGGGTGGACACGCTGTTCAGGTCTTGCGAGGCTATGCTGTAAAAGATGTTACTAACATGGAAGCGACGCAGGGGAGTTCTAAGGAACGATGGCGCTTTATCACCGGTTGGAGTCTACCGCCGGCAGAAACCACACGCATCCTTGCGGCTGGAGAGTATGGTTACAGAATGGATACTCCAGACGGTGGCAACTACTGGGGTCGAGTCGGGGAAGACGGTTCTCCACCTCGTTTCTCTGGGAGCGGCGAATATGCTGGGATCTCAGTTCTACTGCTGGCTCTGTGGGCCGTTGTTCGCACACTAGCTCGCTTTCCAGTGCAACCCTTCACGACGGTTGAACGACGACGCATCCTCTTCTGGTCCACCTCTGCAGTGATCTCCTTGCTCTTAGCCTACGGTCACTATTTCCCTCTCTTTCGACTCGTTTTTCTGCTCCCTGGACTGAATACAATTCGGATACCGATGAAGTATTTGCACGGGTTTCACCTCTCGGTTTTGCTTCTCTTTGCTTACGGCCTTTTAGGTGTCTTCAGGACCTATTTTAAGATCGAGCCCCTGCGCTCTAAACTGATGTCGCCGAGTTCTTCATCCTCCGAAAATTCTGCTTCCGGATTCGATCGAGTTTGGTTTTTTATTCTCGGCGGTCTCGGTAGTGTTTTTGGTTTGTGGGCACTGAGTTCGGCGGCAGGTATGGATTCCTTGGCGAAAAGAATAGCTGGGGCTGGATTTGATGCCGCAGAGGCCCGTTCAATGGCGACATTTAGCGTCACTGAAATCGGCATTTCTCTTCTGTTTTTTGGTTTAGGCGGGGCTTTAACTTTACCTCTCCGTATCTCCTTTTTCCGTTCAATAAATGGACTCCGTAATTGGGGCGAATTACTGGCACTCTTGGTCGCGATAGACTTGAGCCGAGCAGCGGCTCCGTGGGTCGTTCACTACGATTATCGTTTTCGTTACGAGAAGAATCCTGTCGTCTCTTACCTGCAAGACCGGGCTGCCGATTTCTCTCGAACCACAGCGCGACTGGTTCCATTTGGTCGAAATGCTCTCGCCAGTCCAAATGATTCAAAATGGGGTGCAGTACAAAACTTGTGGCTCGAACATCATTTCCAATTTTTCAGAATTCCTGTCTTGGATGTTATCCAAATGCCTCGAATTCCTGTCCTCGATGAGGCATTTAGAACCGCGTTTGAATCCAAAACACCCGCCCAGTTCAATCCGGCTTTGGTCGGTCGGTTGTGGCAACTTACCTCTACCCGATTTATTCTCGGATCTGTTGGCATCGTCTCACAACTCGATTCCGCTGTAGCCCTCCCTGGTAGCCACTTTACTCCTCGCCTTCTCTTCGATCTTCAACCGAAAAACAACGTCGCTGAATCGCGTCTTAACCAACCCGACTCTTGGACAGCTGTGGTGACCACTAATGGTCCCTACGCAGTTCTCGAATACGATGCCGCCCTCCCTCGAGTCGGTCTTTATTCCTCGTGGACTGTCGTAACCAATGAGACTTTGATGCTCGAGCAAATCGTCGCTCCCGACTTTGATGCACGAAAAAAGGTCATCTTAAACCAATCACCGGAAATCGATCTCCCTGCCGGTAGTTCCTCTCAATCCGGTGAAGCCAAAATCACCGCTTATGCTCCGAGAGAAGTCACTGTAAGTACCAAGAATTCTGACTCTTCTGTCTTGGTGCTAAATGACCGCTGGCATCAACACTGGAATGCCACTCTGGACGGCAAGCCGGTACCTGTACTCCAAGCAAATCACATTATGAAAGCAGTGTCTGTCCCAGCGGGGGAACATCAGGTCCGCTTCCGCTTTGACCCACCGTTATTGGCTCTCAAGTGGACCGTTTTAGCCATAATAGCAATGGTCGGCATGATCCTCTCTCTTTTGGTCGCCTCAAGGTCCAAAGAAACCTAAATCCCTTCGATGGCAGCCTCGGCAAAAAAGAGCGAACAGAGCGCTCCACTTGGCTAAGCCTTGAAAACAAATTTCTAGCATTTAGCACTTCCTAAACCGGCGAAGTCGCTACGGCCAATCGTCCATCCTGTAAGCCGGTTAAAACACGGCGGTCATCTGGCGTCCAAGCCAGAGCCGTCACCGTAGATGAAAGCTGGATCTGGCGCAGGGCTTGAGAACTCTTCCCAGCATTCCAGAAAATGACCGATCCATCCTGACCGCCACTCGCCAAAAGATGTCCACGGTGCTGGTAGGCTAGAGCAGAAAGGCGTCCTGCATGCCCCTCGAGAATCCGTGGAGTGGATCCCGCTGGTCCTCGTCCCCCGCAATCCCAAACCATAATCTCGTCGCCACCGCCCGTCGCCAAATAACGACTACTGTGGTGCCACGCCAGTTCACGAACCTTGGCGGCATATCCGGACATCGCTAATTCCTCACCTTCAATAAAGGGTGTCGGCCAAATCTGAACACTCATTTCCTGAGTGCCGGCCACCACCCATCGATGATCCGGAGAAATAGCGAGGGAAAGAAGGCTGGATTTCCAAGGCAAACTTTCAGAGTTCTGTCCTGTTACAGGATCAAAAAAAGTTACTCCACCGTAGCAAGCTGAGGCAATACGAGAGCCGTCGTGCCGCCAAGCCAGTGCTGTAATTGTACTCCGTTGATCGCGCAAGCGGTGCACCACCCCCGTTGGAGCGCGCCAAAGAGTTAGTTCTTTGCCAGCCCCAGCAGCCAAACACTCCCCTTTGGGAGACCAAGCCAACTGTTCACCCCACGCCGAACCTGTGCTAAAGGACTCCAAAACAGTACATTGAATTGCATCCCAAATCCGAATCATACCGTCCTGACCCGATGTCGCAAAACAGTCCTTTACCGGATTCCATTGCGTCTGAAATCCTCCACCCTCATGCCCTTTAAACCGGTGCAAAATAGATCCTAAGGCAAGATCGACTACCCAACCACTCCCTTCGTTACCTAAAACGACAGCGCGCGTGCCGTCAGGAGAAAGTGACAGGGTAGCGACAGGCTCTTCCAGATCTAAGATCCAGTCGGCTGATCGAATTGGGGCAGTCATAGGAGGCACGTCCCCCATAGCTTTAAGAGTTAGACGATTCGATGCCAGCTTGTTTCTCAAAAAGCCGCAACGCCGAATTGACTCAAAAAGAATGTTACCGAAGGCGAGGTGAAATGGTTTGAGGAAACCATACGTTGACTCAAAAAGGGTGTTACCGAGCTATGGACACCAAAATGAGTCAAAAAACACGAACCGAGGTGCTGGCCAAGAGGCGTGATCG
>SIAZ01000222.1 GCA_009695405.1 Pedosphaera sp.
CGCGTGATCAAGAAACTGGAGGAACTGCTGAACCCAGCCCCACCCACTTCGAGGACCACCCGAGATCAAGCAGCCATCACCCGCGAAGTCAGCTACTTCAAAGATCATGAGGACCACCTCCACTACCGCTGAATGGAGAAGGCTGGAGGCCCAATTGGCAGCGGGGCGGTGGAGTCCTTGGGCAAACAGTTTCAGCGCCGTCTCCGGGGCTGTGGTCAGTTCTGGAGCCGCCCCGGTCTTACCCATCTCCTTCAACTCTGCGTCCTGGTCAAAAACAAGGACGATCACCTCCTCTGGAACTGATTCTTACCGCCAACTCGTGAATGCACGGAGAAGAGCCTGTCACCGTATTACTTGAGATAGAGCTTAGCGAAAATGAGCTCACTAGTCCCACTCACGTCCGGTGGGATTAAGTCCCGTCAGGCGGCTAGAGGTGAGCTGTCATTTCCTTCATCTGCTTGGTCGCAATGCCAACGGGGCGATCCAGAGGAACACTAGCGCAGGTGAGAAGCGTGGTGAGAAGGTCGCCTTGATTGCCTTTGGTGTTGGGTAGGAAGCGCCCTGAGGCGATGGTGCCGCCGCCTTTGCCAGCAATGATAAAGGGAAGGTTTTCTCGACGGTGTTGGTTCCCATCCTCAAGGCCAGAGCCCCACATCAGGATACAGTTGTCGAGCAGTGTACCGTCGCCTTCCCGCAAGCTGTGCATCTTTTTCACCATGTAGGCGAATTGCGCGATGTTGAAGGCGGTGATTTTGGCGACCTTATCAACTTGCTCGGGCTTGTTTTCGTGATGCGTCTGGGAGTGATGCTCGTCCTTGAACCCGAGTTCCGGAAAGGAAACACCGTTTGGCGTGGAGCCGATGTAGGTGCTGACCCGAGTGGTGTCGGTCTGAAAAGCCAGCACGGTTAGGTCGCACATCACCTGCATATACTCGCTGCGCTTATCTCCCTCAGGAATTTTTATCTCGATCGGTGGGGAATCATAATCGTTGCGTTTGCTCACACTGAGGCCGGCCGCCTCTAAGGTCGCCTCCCTTTGGCGATACTCAATGGCGGCGATTCGGCGTTCGACAGAGCGCACGCTATCCAAGTATTCGTCGAGTTTGTGTTGATCGTCCCTAGGTAGATTCCGTCGCAGGTCTTTTGCGCCTCCGATAACTAAATCCAACATTTTGCGATCCAGTGCTTCAGCCTGGGTGACACCTGCAGTTTTGAAACCAGTGCCAGCCTGTTTATTTTTTCCGAAAAGCCGGTTTAGAACGTTGCGTGGATTGATCTCTGCAGGAACCGCTTAGGTTGCCGATCGAAAGCTGCAGTGTGTGTAGTAGCCCTCGTTAAGTCCTTCTTGGTTTTCCTTGTGCGTCTGAGGCATCGTGGCCAGCTCCAGAGACGGTAGTGACGTGAGAAAGCCGACGTAATTGGCGGCGATCTGATCGGCAGAAATCGCAATCTGGATCTGGTTCCGCCGGTTCGCATCCGGCAGTACCGCCGTCAGCCAAGTCGAGAGTTCGAGGGCGTGCGGAGCGACATTGAACGGAGCAATCGGAACTCCTGAAATGCCCTTCATGAGCAGACACTGGCTGAGGACGGGCCGCAGTGCCTCCAAAGCTGGGGGCGGGGCCGACAGAAAACTCTCCGCACTCGCGGGCCAGAATTGATCCATGATGACACCGTGGGGCATATACATGAATCCGAGTCGCACCGGAGGTTTAGATGTTCTTTTGTTGCCTACCTCAGCCCACCCCATCGTCTCCAAAAGCGGCAGCGCCAGTGAGGCTCCGAGCCCTTTGAGACAGGTTCGACGATCAATCAGAAAGTTGCTTTTCATAGGGTGTAGACGCGTGTTATTTTTGGATTCGTCGCTGGGTGAAGGGATAGCTGGTGATAATTTCGGTAATGAGAGTCTGCATCCGATAGCCCTCTTTGGCGATGGTGTCCATCAGTTGATCCACCACGATTTCGTCATAGCCTTCAAACTGGCGACACAAGGCGTAGGCAAGCAGTTTCTCGTTTAGGTTACGGGCAAGTTCAGCTTTTCTTGAGGCGATAATGTTCTTCAGTTCTCTGGGAGACGTGAAGACGAGCCCGCCCGGAAGTTCTCCCGCAGCGTCAATGAGCCCTCCTGTATCGTCCCGATTACGCCAGCGGCCGATGGCATCGAAATTCTCTAGGCCGAATCCGATGGGATCAAGAAGCTTGTGGCAATTGGCGCAAACGGAATTCAAGCGATGCAGCTCGGTGCGCTGACGTAGCGTCAGATTGAGGACTTGCTTCTGGTCTTGTTTCTCGAGGGCCGGGACGTCTGGGGGCGGTGGTGGCACATGTTCCCCCAAAACTTGTTCCAGCACCCACGCTCCGCGTTTGACGGGGCTTGTGCGGTTGGGGAAGGAGGTGGTCGCCAAAATGCAGGGCATTCCCAAAATTCCACCGCGGTTGGCATCGGTCAGCTTCACCTTGCGCATCTCCGGACCGGTTATCTTGTTTCCCAGACCATAAAGGGGGGCAAGAGTTTCGTTGAGAAAAGTGTAATCACTCTGCACGAAACGGACGACGCTAAGGTTCTCGCGCACGATGCTTTGAAAGAACAACCGAGCCTCGTCATACATCGCCAAGCGCATCGCTCTGGTCATCTGAGGGAATTTGGCGGTGTCGAAGGATTTGCTCTGCATATTCCCAACCCCAAGCCACTGCGCGCCAAATCCATCGAATAAGGCGCGGGAACGAGGATCCAAAAGCAAACGCCTCACTTGAGCTCGAAGAATGGCGGGCTCATGAAGCTTTCCGCGATCTGCCACCGCAGACAGTTCAGCATCAGGCAGGGTCGCCCAGCACAGATACGATAGCCGGGACGCCAGTTGATAGTCGTCTAGGGGAACACACAAACGATCTGATCCGGTTCAGCGGCGGGCGTGATAAAAAGGAACTGGGGAGAAACGAGGATCGCCTTGAGCACCAAGCGAAGGGCCCCTTGGTAAGTTAGTTTGTTTTCAAGCGCTAGATCGAACACCTTCATCAAGACGTCGACTTCCGCCATCGAGGGAGGGCGGCGATAGGCGCTTCTGGCAAGCGAACCAGCAGTCTTTCTCGCCGTCGTCCGGAAGTCAGTCCTTGGTGTTATAGCTTTTCCGAAGAGCCGCTTCTGTATCGCGGTCGGCGGCTGACCGTCGGGTGCCAGAATTCGAGTTAGCACCTCGTTAGCAATCCCGAGATACTGCTCCGATTGGAGGGGCGACAGGCTGTTCAGATATCCCTCTCCGGAGACTTCATCCGGCAATTCCTGGGCCACGGCTGGATCCACACCAAAAAGATCATGTAACGTGTTCCCATACTCCACCTTGGTCAAACGGCGGATCACAAACGACCCAGGATCCTTCGGGCTGAGAAACTTTAGCTTCCCAATCGAGTCCATGAAACGTTGACGCTCCTCATCCGTCGGTCGCTTCTTCGCGTCTTCGGGTGGCATGTCGTGCGCCTTCACGTTCGCGAGCGCCTGCTTCCATCGCCTCCTAGAATCGGAGTCACCGGGATTCTTGAGCGCCGGGTGGAAGTTGATTCCACCCTTCTGCCTTTCCTGCCCATGACACCGCGTGCAGTAAGTATCAACGAACGGGACTACTTGCTCCAAAAACGACTTTTTGCATCGGCCCGAAGCGCTGCGAATTCTGAGTCGTCTGCCGGTTCTGCTTTGCTCGATACGGCTAATGAAAACGAAAGCTCACAGAGGATTGCGGCCCTTGTGCAACTGAGATAAATTTGGGGCATTCTCATTTATGGAAGTCTAACGAAATGCCAAATGGCTTTTACTGATAGATGCGGAGTAGATGGCATGAGAGGTAGCACCCACCGGTAATAAAGTTCAACGTAGGCCACTCCCCATGAAAACACATCCTAATTCTCCATCATCTAAATCCCTCGACTCGGATCCTCTGTTGCCAGGTGTTATTGCAGTAGATCCTCTCCCCAAGGCACCACCCACTCTCTCGACTTAACTGACTCAGCCACTTCCGTTTCGGTAAATTAAACTCGCTCTCGACGTCCATGCGGGCGACCTCAGGGTGGTTCGTAGAGGCGATGGGGATTGTTAATTAGGACGCTTGTCCGACGTGCCTGAATGTGCGTCGAAGAGGAGTCAATAACGATAAGAGTGATGCGTAAGAGTTGGTACTTCGACTGGCTGGTTATCTGGCTGGCAATGACCAATCTTAGTCAATCGACACCGTACCTAGTGAGCATCAAGTTAAACTCAGAAACACCAAAAAATAGGGATTTTAGCGGCATCTTAAAGAAATATCTATGAAGACGAATGAAGCGCGATTCAGTTTAAATTATTCGATAATTGTAGGTAAAAATGAGGGAGGCGGTGAGTAAGTAGAGGTGCTTAAAATTCTGTGAAATGGGAATCGCGGAGTAATGAAAAATCCCCTAGAAAGACTAGGAATGGGAACGGTTTTAATGATGGGCAAGGTGAAAGGGTTGTTGGGAGGTGCGGCGATTGAGTGGCCAACAATGACAGTCAGGTTAATCCCGATGATAAGTCTAAATAGAGCGCAGGGAAACACCGTGGAGTTCGCAGGTGATTGGACCGAGGACGGACTGGACTCGCAGGTTTATTGGGCCTGAGAATCTGGTTTCTTTGGAGTTATCGGAGGAAGCGTCGGTTCGGTTTTATAGACTTAAGCCAACGACGAATCCCGACAAGCCAACGGTGACGATTGGTCTGCCCCCGATTTTAACAGTGAAGGGATCGCTGAACTCGCCGAATTGAGTGGAGCGAAGGTTAACCGAGAATGGGCCTTGGATACGGTGGACAAACGTGACTTATCAGTCAGGAGAGACGAGACTTGTCGACGATAGTAAAGGAGGTTTAAGGCATAGTTATCGAGCGATTCCTTCGACGACGATGGCGTTAATACCCGAGGGAGCCTTTGAGATGGGAGAAGCGGAGATTCAAACGGCTAAGCCTGTTCATACGGTGAGGTGGTATCATGTAGTGAAGTGGAATAATGCGCGGTCGGAGAAGGAGGCTGCAGAGATAAGTGAGAGCAGGACCGAAGCAGGCATAGCGCGGAGGGTTTCCAGCGAGGAACGAGCAGGGAGAGCCCTAAGCGTTGGGCAGGCGAAGTGGATGCGAGGAGGTGCGAGGGTGCTGGAGGTCAGATCTCTTAAACAGGCTCTATGCAGTAGAGGCACATATAGTCTGCCCCTAATTTTGGGTTCGTGGAAATCAAAGAGGATTGTTCCCGAGGGCTGCTCCTGTTTCAGTTGGCTATCAAGATTGCGATCATTGGCGGTGGCCCAGCAGGGCTGAGGGCGGCAGAGGTAGCGGCGGCCGGGGGTGCCGGAGTCTCGGTCTTCGATGCCAAAAGATCGGTCGGCCGAAAATTTCTCGTGGCCGGACGGGGAGGATTGAATCTGACTCCCTCAGAATCTTCAGACCAGTTTGTCACTCGTTACACGGGCTCGGATCAACCGGCAAATCTTTGGGCTAGTTTGTTGGCTGACTTCGATTCCGAGGCTCTTCGGCGTTGGGCATTCGATTTAGGAATTGAAACCTTTGTGGCGACCTCCGGCCGAGTTTATCCAAGTGAAATGAAGGCTGCACCACTTCTGCGGCGCTGGTTAATTCGATTGCGTGAGGCCGGTATTCAATTCGCGATGTGCCATAAGTGGGTCGACCTCCAACGATCTGGATCGGGATGGCGACTCGCGTTTAAGGGGACTTCCAAAAACCGAGCTTTTTGAAACGTGACGTTTGAAATTAAAATTTGGAAAAAAACCGACGGCAGTCTGCGGCTCGATGGAATGAACCGAGTGGTTCCGAGAAAGAGTGGGAAGGGTTTCGAGAGGTCTGACGAAG
>SIAZ01000004.1 GCA_009695405.1 Pedosphaera sp.
TACCGCTCGATAACCAGTTGCGAACGACCTCGCATTTGAACGATTTATCGAACTTCCGGCGCGTTTTTGTAGGGGAGTCTTTGATGATGGATTCCATGGTACAGGATTCCTCTTACTCTCCGTCCGAGAAATCGAAGCAACCTCACTCAAGGTATTCAGTGCCTAAACCATACCAAACAACTTCAACTCGCTTGGCTTATGTGTGGTGAAGATTACCAACAACGACTGGTCCTTAATGGGACGGGCGACCAAAAAGGGTGGGTCGCCGGTTGGATCATGGGTAACACACCCGATGCCACCAATGTCAATTTACTCAAGCCACCTTTTGGACTGCTTTGGCCGTACAATGAGTCCCTCGGTATTTATCACTGCCCAGCCGATCGAAGCACCGTGACGCTTGGTGGTAAAAAGTACCTGCGGACACTCAGTCTTTCGGTCAACGGATTCATGAACGGCCAAAGTTGGCACACCGATCTTATGGCTTCGACTTGGCGAACTTTTCGGAAGTTATCTGACATCGATGCCCCGAGTCAGCGGTTTGTCTTTATTGATGAGCGGGAAGAAAGCGTCGACGACGGCTATATTCTAGTGTCGATGGAACCTAACAATAATTGGGGTAATTTACCGGCCGTTTATCATAATGGGGCGGGCGGATTGAGCTTTGCTGATGGCCATTCCGAGATTCATCGCTGGATGGATTCTGGAACCCTCAGACTGGGAACTTCAGGGGATAGAAAAGCTCCGAGAGATGTCCCCTGGATTCAAGAGCGTGCCTCGACTCCAGTGATCCGATAGCCCCTCGGGTTCTCTTCCGTAAGACCCTCCATAGATTATTCAAAAGAAAGACATTCGCTGAGAGAATCTACCTCAGCATTTTTCATAGGCACTTAATTGAATCTCGCGGGCGATATTGCTGGCTGACCTTCATCAACTTAATCCGAGACTACATCCACAATGGCAACGGCTTAAGTAAAACATTTAGCTTCTCAGCTCGATGCAATGTTTACTCCGGTCCACGGTGCACTCTACCCAGCACCTAGGCAGTTCACCTCCCCGAAGATCCACTGAAGATTCTCCGATGAAACAATTCAGCGTCCTTTTATTTTGGTTAGCACTTTCGACTTCACAAACTGAGATCGCTGCCGAGTCCAATCTTCCGATGGTTTACATTAAGACACCGCAAGAGATCGGTTCTGCGCCCAAAGTTCCCTGTACCGTAAAATTGCTCCTATCCAACGGTTCTGAACTCGGCAACACCAACCTCGTCATCGGTCAAATCTGTTTTCACGGAGCGTCATCGCAAGCCTATGACAAGAAATCCTTGGCGTTAACCCTCAACACCTCTACTCGGTGGCTCGACTTGCAACCCAGTCGGCAATGGGTGCTCAACGCCGCCTTCGTTGACTGCTCGATGATGCGCCACAAACTCTCCTACGATCTGTTTCAATCCCTGTCCGCCGATGGATCCAAGCGTTTCGCCTCTTCGAGCCGATTTGTTGAGGTTAACCTGAACGGGCACTATCACGGTGCCTATTTGCTCATGGAGCGAGTCGACCGATCCTTGCTCGGCCTCCGCCGTTTCGACAAAAGCGACACAAACCAAGCCGTTATTTACAAGGCGATCGATCATGGAGCCAACTTCAGAGAACTCGGTCATTCTGCCTATGAGCAACGCGAACCTGCAGCTGAGGAACTGCAATTTTGGGGCCCACTCGACGACTTAAATCACTTTGTGAGTGAATCTTCAGACGCGCTCTTCTTCGATGCAAATTTAGGTATCAGTTCCCGCGTTAACATCGACAACGCCATCGACTTCCACCTGCTTATCTTATTTACCAGCAACATGGACGGCATCGATAAAAATTTTATTCTGGCAAGGGATGCCCTCACGGCGACGGCCCAAAAACCTAAATTCTTTTTTGTGCCTTGGGATTACGACGCAACCTTCGGACGAAACTATGAGGGCTCTCGTGTCGCCCCAACAGCTTGGCTATCGAACCATTTGTTCGACAGACTTCTCGATAATTTAACTTATCAACAACGCTACGCATCCCGCTGGAAGGTTCTCCGCAAAAACCAATTCTCGGCGGAAAACATTGCACGCAGAATCGATGACAACGCCCAAACCCTCGGTGCAGCTGCCCAACGTAATGAACTTCGATGGAAAGGAATTGCCGAACCGGGTTCGGGGCGACTGACCTTCACTGAAGATCTAAAACAGATGAAGCGGTGGGTCACCGCGCGGATTCAGTGGTTAGACACCGCAATCGCTCAGCGAACCCAGGATTAAACCAAAAAGGATGCTGCCTACCGAAGCTAATCCGTTCCCTTTCGCTAATCTAAGGATCAAATTAAACCCTTCAATTCTCAGCGGCCTGAAGAATCTGGGGGGCGAATTACGATATCCTTTCCGAGTATTTAAACTTCTCCAGATCTGACCCAATCTATTGTCTTGGCATCGAAGGAAGTTCAGAGCTCGATTGGAATCAGATCGTTCCTTAATTTAACTTTTTCTTACACAATAAAGGGCCTCATCTGTCCGAAGATAGACAGACTTACGAGCGATAGCTGGGGAGCTAAGAGTCGATTCTTTCAGTTCGTTTCTGGCCAAGATTTTAAATTCCGCAGTCGCGTTAACAACCACGCACTGAGCTTGTCCGCTTAAAAAGTAGACACGGTCTTCGGCGATTACCGGTGAAACCTTCACGTTGTCAGTGAAAAGTCGCTCCTGCCATTTTGCTTCGCCTGTTTTCAGGTCCAAACAGGAAGCCATTCCGTCATCGCGAATTGTGAAAAGCAGCCCTTTATAAATGACTGGGGTCGGGCAATCAGCGGAGAATTTTGGGTTGCTCCAAAGTGAGTGAGTTGCGGTGAGGTTACCTTGACCACCGGCGCGGATACACTGAGTGAATCCACGATTTTGAAAGCCCGAAGCAACCGTCACAATTGCGCCTTCACCTGCAGTGGGGCCGGCAATCGTCCGACCGTAGGGATGAGGCACCTTGATTCCGTCCACTTTCCAAACCTCCGCACCCGTCACTGGATTGTAGGCATTAAGAACCTCCGCCCCAGCGACCACTAACTGGACGGTCCCTTGGTGACGCAAGAGACAAGGGGTCGAATAGGAATCCTGCGCCTCAGCTATGGCCTCGGAGGAACGTTCTTTGCGCCAAACTTCATTGCCCGTTGCAGCGTCAATCGCCATTATCCACGACGGCCCCTGATGCATCAGAGAGAGATAGAGGCGGCCATCGAGTAGGACAGGGGAAATGCCGTAACCATGATTCGTTTTAATCGGACTAGAACCTTTAACAAAATTATGGGACCAAATTATTTTTCCGTTTAAGTCGATGCGTGCGTAGTCACCGGTGCCAAAAAGAGCCCATACCGATTTGCCATCAGACACCGCGGTGGGCGTGGCCATATTATGAAGGTTATGAGCTGGGAGTTTGCCTCGACCCACTTCGGTATCCCAGACAACAGTTCCCGTTTCGGTATCTAAAGAAAGAACATGAAGTCCATTATCGCTGGTTTGCGAGGTGAGATAAATCCTTTTGCCTACCACGATCGGTGAAGACGTTCCTTTGCCAACGAGCACGGTTCTCCAAGAGATATTCTGATCTTTGGACCATTGCAGAGGGACTCCTTTCTCCGCACTTAATCCTCGTCCATCGATCCCTCTCCACGCCGGCCAATCGGCCGCACTGAGGGTAATAGATGTCAAAGTTAAGAAGGTCGTCAGGTAGTTACTTAAAGTCATAGGGCACCCAAGTTTAAGATCTCTAATAGTGAGAGAGCAGAGCAGGGAGTCAATAGTGGTTCCGCGGTCGTAAAATCGACTTTTGAAATCGAAGAGATTGAGACACCTTAACTTTGAAATTCGGAACAGGCTACCGAAGAACTGCAAGAGCCCCGCTTATGAATTTAAAAAGAGGATAAGTGCGAAGGCTTGCTGGAAAAGAAAAACCAAAAAGCCAAAGCTATGCCAGTGACCTCATCCGATTTGTTTTCTTCGGTTTCTTCCGATGTCTACCGTTTAAGGACCCGCGCGGCGGGCCCAAGCGGTTCCCTTCCCTTGACTGAAGCCATGCTACGAGACTGGTCCAGCGGAGATCTCTTTGGACTGACTCAGAACGCAGGTATGGGTTGGAATCCCACAGAATTGGGCCGAAAACAATTTCTCATTCTCAGTACCCAAGGAGGAATACGCGCTGAAGATGGGCGCCCGATTGCTTTGGGGTATCACACTGGGCATTGGGAGATTGGACTATTAAGTCAAGCCGCCGCAGAAACCATTCGAGAACGCAAAGGGCTTCCGTTTGCCGCCTTTGTTTCCGACCCGTGTGATGGTCGAACACAGGGAACCACAGGGATGTTTGATAGTTTGCCATTTCGAAATGATGCGGCCTTGGTTTTTCGACGGCTGATCCGATCTTTACCACAACGATCGGGAGTGCTGGGGATAGCAACCTGTGACAAGGGAGTTCCAGCGATGATGATGGCTTTGGCGGCCCAAGGCGATTTGCCCACGCTATTAGTACCTGGTGGGGTCACATTACCACCGGAAAACGGGGAGGATGCAGGGACGGTACAGACATTAGGAGCCCGATTTGCACATGGTTTAGTGACATTAGACGAG
The DNA here is from genome assembly GCA_009695405.1 of Pedosphaera sp. Taxonomy (GTDB): domain Bacteria; phylum Verrucomicrobiota; class Verrucomicrobiia; order Limisphaerales; family UBA9464; genus SXXZ01. Next base: position 4,640 of record SIAZ01000004.1, read on the forward strand.
GCGGCAGCCTTGGGCTGCCGCGCTTGCGGGACGCCTGGAGGTGGGTGTCAGTTTTTGGGCACAGCCGCCACGGCGCAGGTTGTCGCAGAAGCGCTGGGCCTTGCATTGCCACACTCGGCGTTGGCGCCGAGTGGAGAGGCTGTTTGGCTCGAACTAGGACATGCATCCGCTCGAGCCTTAATGGATCGAGAGAAAAGGGGCATCGGGACACACGCTATTGTTACAGATGCGGCGATTCGCAATGCGATGGTGGTGCATGCGGCCTTTGGAGGTTCAACCAATCTGTTGTTGCATATTCCCGCCGTGGCTCATGCCGCCGGATTACGTCGTCCCACGGTCGAAGACTGGATCGAGGTCAATCGACGAACCCCCCGTCTTGTTTCCGTCTTACCCAACGGCCCAGTGCATCATCCGACTGTCCGAGTATTTCTCGCCGGCGGTGTTCCGGAGGTGATGCGGCATCTTCGAGATCTGGGATTACTCGATTTAAACGCACTCACCGCGACAGGGGAGCCTTTGGGGGAAATGTTGGAGACATGGACCGGGTCGGAACGACGTGCGCGGTTTCGTGATCTGCTATTGGCAAAAGAGGGCGTGGATGCCGACGCCGTAGTGCTGAGTCCTCAATGCGCACGCGAACGGGGTTTAACCAGCACAGTGACTTTTCCTCGAGGGAATTTGGCACCGGAAGGTGCGGTTATAAAGAGTACCTCCATTGACCCAGCGGTAGTGGATCTCGACGGAGTTTACCGCATAGAAGGCCCCGCCCGTGTTTTCACCCGAGAACGTGAGGCAATGGCGGCGATTAAGTCAGGACGAATCCGAGCTGGAGACGTGATGGTCTTGATTGGAGTTGGGCCAATGGGGACAGGAATGGAAGAGACCTATCAACTTACCTCCGCCTTGAAACATCTCCCTTTTGGCAGGCACGTCGCCTTACTAACCGATGCACGCTTCAGCGGTGTATCGACTGGAGCATGCATTGGCCATATCGGACCTGAGGCATTGGCGGGCGGCCCTATTGGAAAATTACGCGATGACGACCGGATCCGTATTCAGGTGGATCGGGTCGGATTAACGGGGTCAGTCGATCTGGTCGGGGACGCCGAGAGAATGTTGAGTCCGGACGAAGCATCGGCCCTTTTAAACTCCCGAACCCCCTTTCCTGGACTTGCGCCGCATCCGCAACTACCCGAGGACACTCGACTCTGGGCAGCACTGGTAGCGGCAAGCGGTGGGACCTGGGGCGGTTGTGTTTATGACGTTGAGAGCATTGTGGCCCAATTAACTTTTGGAGCACCGCACTTAAAAGGATCGATAGATTCGCCAAGAATTGAAGGGTTTATTGAGAAAAATGAAGGCTAAAGACAGGCTATTCATGTCAAGGGCGACACTTTTATTGGGGCGAAGATTCGCCCAAAGAAAGACGATTCATTGAGGATACAACATTGGCGGCTTTGCATTCCAATTCGCAATTTGGTACGGTTGCTCGCTTCAGAACATGATTCCGACACAGACCCGTATTGCAGTTGAGCGCCCGAAGACCCCGCCCCAGATACCGCCCGGTGTGGTTGTTCATCGTCTCGACAACGGGTTGGAGTTAATTATCCGAGAAGATCGATCATCGCCGGTGGTCAGTGCCCAAGCTTGGTGCCGTGCCGGCAGTGTCGATGAAGGAAGATGGATCGGCGGGGGACTCTCCCATGTTTTGGAGCATATGTTGTTTAAGGGAACAACCACCCGTGGCGCCGGTCGAATCGATCAGGAAGTGCAAGCGGCGGGGGGATACATAAATGCCTACACCTCCTTTGACCGCACCGTGTATTGGATCAATGTCCCCGATACTGGGGCGAAGGTAGCCGTCGATATTCTTTGTGACATTTTTCAAAATGCCACCTTACCTGCGGATGACTTGGTTAAAGAGCTCGATGTCATCCGTCGGGAGATGGATATGGGGGAAGACGATCCGGGACGGCGTTCGAGCAAAGGACTCTTTTCAACAGCCTACGTCCGCAGCCCCTACCGATATCCAGTGATTGGATTGCCGGGTATTTTCAATCGAATTACTCGTGAAGATGTGGTGGCCTACTACAAAGAGAAGTATGCCCCCAACAACTGTTTTCTCGTCGTAGTTGGTAATATTCAACCTGCGGACGTCATCGCCCAAGTCACGGCCGGATTTGGAAGTGCACAGGCGGGTGCCGTTTCTGCTTCGGTCTTGCCGATGGAGGCGCCGCAGACAGCACCACGCGAAACACTCGCTGAGGCTCCCTTAGAGCTGTGTCACTTTCACATGGGTTGGCATATCCCAGAAATGCGCCATCATCATATTCCCGCTTTGGACGTACTTTCCACCTTGTTGGGGAGCGGTCGCAGTTCCCGCCTTTATCGCTCCGTTCGCGAACGGTCGGCACTGGTCCACTCGGTCAATGCTTGGATTTACACACCGACGCTCGGTGGACTCTTTGGAGTCAGCGGCGTGTGCGACGGATCGAAATATTCAGCAGCTCGAGATGAGATCTTAGCAGAGATTAACCGGATGGCCTTTGAGCCTTTGAACCCAGGTGAGCTTGCCAAAGCGGTTAAACAATTCACTGCGGGAATGCTTTCTTCCAGAAAGACGATGGAAGGTCAGGCCCAAGATCTAGGAGGGAACTGGATGGCTGCCTATGATCTAAATTTTTCCGAACGATATTTGGAAGCGGTCAAGCGAGTGGGCGCTGAGGATTTACAGCGGGTTGTGCGTACCTATTTAACCGATTCGAACCGGACCATTTTTTCGCTTTTACCCAAAGGCTTACTGCCGGCTATGGAGACGGCGGCGGAGTCTGGAGTGGATCATCCGATTCAACAGTTTGTCTTCTCTAATGGCTTGCGCCTCTTGGTTAAGGAGGACCACCGACTTCCCTTCGTTCAATTTCGTTTGGCCCTTTCCGGAGGCTTACTCGCGGAGACACCGTCAGATAGCGGTATGACCTCGATGTTGTCACGGTTATTGATCAAGGGAACCACCACACGATCCGCCGAGGAAATAGCCGACACCATTGAGGGCCTAGGCGGTAGTCTCGAAGCGTATGGAGGCAACCACAGTTTTGGATTGAGTGCGGAGGTTCTTAAGGAAGATTTCGCGATGGGATTGGAGTTGTTTACCGACGTTCTGCTCAATCCAACCTTTCCAAAGCTGGCTTTCGAACGGGAACGTGAGGCGCAACTAGCCTCCATTCGTGGTGAACGAGATCAGTTGCTGCATTGCGCTTTCAAATCAATGCGGAGGGGTCTCTTTGGCGAATCAGGCTATGGGTTGGATGGTTCAGGTACAGAGGAGAGTATTCGCCGTTTGTCGTCTGAAGATCTGAAATCGTTCCATCAGCGTATGGCGGTCCCCAATAACGGCGTGTTAGCCATTTACGGAGATATTGATACAGCAACTATTCGCGAGGTCGTCGAGGCGGCTTTAGCTGGATGGCAACCCACTCCCATTCCGGCGTTACCAAAGTGTTCTTCTCGAGGAGCTATTGCCCGATTTGAAGAGCGACGTGACAAAGAGCAAGCGGTGATTGCGCTTGGTTTTCCGGGGACCACTTTCGATGCGCCCGACCGCTTTGCACTCGAGCTTTTGCAGGAGGCTTGCAGTGATATGGGTTCGCGTTTGTTTATGCGGATTCGCGATGAGTTAGGGTTCGCCTACTATGTCGGCGCCTCAAATTTTCCCGGCAGGGTCGCTGGTTACTTTGCCTTTTATTGCGGAACAGCCCCCGATCATGTGGATCTGGTCGAAGTTGAACTTCGCAGTCAGGCTGAAAAATTACGAACCGAGGGACTCACCGCCGTCGAGCTAGAACGTGCCAAGGCGAAGGTGATTGGGCAGCGCAAAATCGCCCGCCAAGACCTAGGCCAATTCGCTTTGGCAACGGCGCTCGATGAACTCTACGGATTAGGTTTCCTCAACTTCGAAACGGAAAACGCCCGTATCGAAGCGGTCACTCTCGAGGAAGTCCTCGCTGCGACTGCTCGGCATTTGATCGCTGAAAATGCAGTCGTCTCCATTATTCGCGGAAACTAAGCGGTACGCTCGCGACATAGGTCACAGAAAAAGTCTGTACCCTTTTCAATTTAGTGGCCCGGTGTCGTTCCGAGAACGATATCAAATCGAGCTTCTAATTCCCCAGCCTTAGCCTGTTTTAAAGGATTAAAGGAGACCATCAGAGAGTCGCGCGAAGCGATATCCTTCAGTCCTTTGAGGACTTGATCATTGGCATTTCCGGCATGACCACGGATATAGCATTGCGTAGTGAACCGTTCACGACCGGCGGTTTTCACGGCAAAGTGGATATGAGGTGTGCGACCCGGATAAGAGACTGGTCGAATTGTACGGAAAAGATATTCGCCTGTCGAAGCGGTGAGGAAGCGGCCAAAGCCTTGGAAACCGGGATCGCGTCGTCCGGCATTGTCACTGCCCTTGTGCAAATAAACTCCATTGGCATCGGCCTGCCAGATTTCAACAATCGCATTCCGGATAGGATTTCCTCGGGCATCGAGAATCCGACCACTCAAATAGGTGACCACACCGAGAGCGGGCGTGCTCGCTTTGTTCAGGACGAGTAAATCATTGTCGGTATCGAGAGGAAGCCGATCAGGATAGAAAGGACCTTCCGTTTGTAGAGGCGTTCGGGTGAGAGCCTTGGCAAAGGCTCCGGGTAATGTAAACAAAGCGGGAATGAGCCCCAGTGTTCGTAGAAAATGGCGGCGTGAAGGATACACGAGAGGAATCACTGAAAGACTCAATCTGGGATCTCAATAAAGTGCGAGCATTTTCCTTCCGATAACGAATAATTCCGAGGTGTCGCTCACTAGAATTAACCCAGAATTCCTTCCACAATCTTCCCGTGAACATCGGTCAATCGGAAGTCGCGTCCCTGAAAACGGTAGGTCAATCGTTGATGATCAATGCCCATTAAATGAAGGAGTGTGGCCTGTAAATCGTGGACGTGCACCGGATCCTTCACCGCGTTCATACCCAAATCATCGGTCTCGCCGTAACTCAAACCCGCTTTCACTCCGCCCCCAGCCATCCAACTGGTAAAGGCATACGGATGATGATCTCGACCCCATCGTTTCCTATCGTCCAAACTTCCTTGAATAAAAGGTGTCCGCCCAAACTCGCCACCCCAAATCACCAAGGTGTCCTCAAGTAATCCTCGCTGTTTTAAATCCGCAACCAAACCCGCCGAGGGTTGATCGGTGTCCCGACATTGGGTGTAAAGTTCTGTGGTCAGACTGTTGTGCTGATCCCATCCCGCATGCATCACCTGCACACATCGGACACCTCGCTCGATTAACCGCCTCGCCATAAGGCAATTGTAGGCAAAGGTCCCCTGCTCCTTTACCGAAGGACCATAAAGATCCAGGACAGATTTGGGTTCGCTTGAAATATCGGCTAACTCAGGGACACTCGTCTGCATCCGAAAGGCCATCTCATATTGGGCAATCCGTGCCGCGGTCTCCGGATCTCCCTGCTCTCGAAACTTCAGCGCATTCAATTCAGCAAGGTCATCAAGCTGAGCGCGGCGGGTGGCTGGATCAATCCCTGCTGGATTGCCCAAATACAAAACCGGCTCGCCACTGCCACGGAATTTTACTCCCTGATATCGAGAGGGTAGAAACCCAGAACCCCAATAGAAGTCATAGAAAATCTGACCACAACTCGTCCCTTTGCTGACCGATGTCATCACCACAAAGGCTGGCAAATTCTCAGTGTCACTTCCCAATCCATAGGTCAACCAAGCTCCCAAAGTCGGGCGCCCGGGAATTTCTGCTCCGCTGAGCATTAATGAAATCCCTGGAGCGTGATTCACAGAATCGGTGTGAAGACTTTTCACAAAGCACAGGTCATCCGCCTGCCGAGCAATGTGGGGCAAAAATTGACTGACCCACGCCCCACTTTGTCCTCGTTGATGGAAGGGCTCAACTGGAGCCAAAAGTAGCTTTCCATCGGTCTTGCCAGTCATGGTACTAAACCGGCGTCCACCAACATACTCATCGGGCAAAGGCTTCCCATGCAAAGCCTGAAGCTTGGGCTTATAATCAAACAGATCGACATGTGTCGGAGCTCCATTCTGAAAAAGGTAAATGACCCGTTTCGCTTTAGGAATCTGGTGCGGACGTCCCCTAAGACTCCCCTGCCCTGCTTCCGCTATGATAGCCCCTTTTACTGGATCACGGCCCATTAATCCGGCCAGTGCAGCCATCCCGAGTCCCGTCCCTGTACGACCTAGGAAAGTGCGGCGTGTTAAGCGAAGTCGATGTTCAATTCGGGGATCCATAATCGATTACTCTTTGCTTAAAGCTTCATCTAAGTTCAACACCGTGCTGCACACCACTGTCCAAGCTGCCAACTCTACCTTGTTCACCTCTGGCGTTACCGCCCGTTCCCCAACTCCCAATAAAGCAACAGCCGCACTCAAATTGGCTGCAAACCGCACTCGGTGGCCTGCAAGTCCACGCAGTAAAACAGAACGCTCTTCCGAGGAGGCATTACGTCCTAGAACCGACTTAAAGACTCGATCGACTCGGGTCGATTCATCGAGGTCAACGCCTTCAAGAGCGTGTTCTGCTAACACTCTAGAGGCTTCGACAAAACCAGTATCATTTAAGGTCAACAATGCGTGCAGTGGCACATTGGTTCGCGGCGTTCGTACCGTGCAACTCTGCCGACTTGCCACATCAAAAAAGAGGGTCGGCCCCAAGATGCGTCGCCAAAAAATAAAGAGACTACGACAATACAAGGAATCGCCATGATCCTGTTCATATCGCTTGTTGCCAAAGGTTGCCTCCTCCCAAACGCCGCTCGGTTGATAGGGTCGTACAGCCACTCCACCGACACGCTCTGTCAACAGACCTGCTGCCGCCAAGGTCGCATCACGAATCATCCAAGAGGGCATCCGATACCGCGGACCGCGGCCCAATAAGCGATTCTCGGGATCTCTTTCTAATAATGTAGCGGCGATACGAGAGGATTGCCGATAAGTCGCACTCGTCACCATGAGTCGCATTAACCGCTTCACATCCCAACCCGAAGCCACAAAATCGACGGCTAACCAATCCAATAAATCAGGATGCGACGGTTTCTCGCCCTGCACTCCAAAATCTTCCGAAGTCTTCACCAATCCAACGCCAAAAAGCCCCTGCCATAACCGATTGACACTCACTCGAGCTGTCAACGGATTCTCCGGCGCCACTAACCATCGAGCTAGATCGAGCCGATTTGATTGGGTCACAGGCACACCCGATGCGATCGCAGAGGGCAATCCCATGCTCACCGCTGAGCCCAGTTTAAGATAACTGCCCCGCTCCAACATTCGAGTCGTCCGAGGCGTCTTCATATCATCCATCACCATCACCTTGGGAATCGATTGCTCCAAAGAATCACGCACCCGACGTCGATCGCGCAGACTATCAAGTATCTTAACATAGCCCGGGTCGCTTTCTTTCCAATAAGCCATTAACTTTTCAATCCCCCCGACAGAGCGATCACGCGGGAAGGCTTTGAGCGGTTCCCGTATTTCCTTAGGAAGATCTTGGGTCGAGGGGGACTCATCCGCAGATTTGCCTTTCGCACGCACAAACTTGACTCCCTCAAAATGTGCAGTGACCTCTGAGGCTAACTCCAGTTCTGAGGTTAATCGCTTCAATTTCTCCGCCTGATCCAAGGTGGGTACTAATAAATTCGGTGGAGTTTGAGGATTACCGCCACTGCCATCGACGATTGTTTGATCAAAGAAAGCCAACAACCGGAAATAATCACGCTGGGTATGGGGGTCAAACTTGTGATCATGGCAACGTGTGCAGTTAAAAGTCGCCCCTAACCACACCGTCGCGACGGTTTCTGTTTGGTCAAAGAGATAGTCAATCCGGTTTTCTTCAGCGATCCGACCACCCTCACCGTTGATCGTGTGATTTCGGAGAAATCCAGTGGCGATCCGTTGATTCTGAGTTGCCGCTGGTAATCGATCCCCCGCGATCTGCCAGACTGTAAATTGGTCAAAAGGCATATTCTGATTGAACGCCTCCACCACCCAGTCACGCCAAGGCCACATGGTCCTGTCACTATCACCTTGATACCCATTCGAATCGGCATAGCGGGCCGCTTCCAACCAGTCCCAAGCCATCCGCTCTCCGTAACGTCGCGATGCCAATAAACGATCCACCAATCGCTCAAAAGCATTGACCGCTGGATCCTCCAAAAAGGAAGCCACTTCCGAGGGCGTGGGCGGTAAACCTGTTAAATCCAAGGTCACTCGACGCACCAAGGTGGCACGGGTGGCTTCTGGTGAGGGAGAGAGCCCCTCCTGAGTCAATCGTGCTTGGATAAAAGCATCGATTGGATTTCGGCCTTCGGAAGATCCTTGGCTCGCTACTGGCGGCACTCGGGGGCGCTGCGGCAGGATATAAGCCCAGTGTTTTGCCCAGACCGCACCTTCCTCAATCCATTGCCGAATCAAGGCCACCTGTTGAGCCGAAAGAGGGTGGTTCGACTTTGGCGGCGGCATGACCTCTTCGGGATCTGTTGATATTAAACGCCGAAAGAGTTCGCTACGCGCCGCCTGTTTGGGAATGACCGCTACTTCTCCACTTTTGCCCTTACCCAAAGCACCCTCAGGCTGATCGAGTCGCAACCCCGCTTTACGCGCTTTTTCATCCGGTCCATGACAGGCGAAACAACTGTCAGAGAGAAGGGGCAAAATCTCGCGAGAAAAATCGATAGTTGCACGCGCGTTGGTAAGCGATAAAGAGAGAAAGCCTAGCAAAAAGAGAGGCTGAGAAAACCGAGAAAACAATTCTTGCAAGGCCTTTTTTCCTGGCCATTTCATTGAGTATAAAATTTCCAAAAGGAGCATCGTCTCGAGATTAAATTTTGGAAAGAGGCCCTGATTCGAGCCGGAGTACCTCCCCAGACCGTGTGGATAAGCGAACACGTTCACCCCTCAATTCCTCGTGAAAAACACCCTCGCGCGAAACCAAAATAACGTGGCCTGGCCAAGGATTAATCAGTAAACAATCCCTCCCCTTTTCACTCTCCAAAGTAATCGGACCGATCACCCCGTTTTGAAACGCTCCGCTCACAAGAAAGGCGCCTGGCGCCCGTAACCGACCGAAACGAGCGGACTGATGGCGAGGCCAGACTGGGAAGAGTCGCGTCACTCCATTATGAGTTTGCATCAACATTTCATTAATTGTCGCGGGTACGGCGGAACAGGATTCAATACCGCCACCGCCAGTAAAAACCATCAAATTAGGGAAACCCCATTCCGTCAATTGCCGTCGTAAATAAGCCAATATAACCTCGGGATCGTGCCCCACTCGGACAGCTCCGGGAAAGGTCAGACTAAAGCCATTGAAATGCCCTACCCATTCCGACTCAGGCCAGCCCCGAACATCCTCTTGCAAGACTCGGAGCATCTCCGGATCGGAGCTCAATCCAAGGACGCAGGAAGGCCATACCATCCCCATAAATTCGACCCGAGAATTGTTTCGACTCGGACCTATTCGAGCGGCAGCTGGACCGGCATCCGCACCTCGAATTCGTCGAACACCGTCCACCATTACTGTGGGAAAATCACTGATTCTCGAAAGGATATTTCGCCATTGAGCTTGTCGAACGACATCACTATTTAATTCGCTACTGAGCTCAAGCATCCCCTGAAAAAGCATGCGTACCAAGCCCAAGGAAAGGGCGTTGTTGCGGTCACTACCTCCATCACCTACTTCGCCCGAAGCATCTCGAGTAATAACATAGCGCCCGTTCTCTAAGCGCAGATACTCTTCCCAGAAATCGGCTGTCTCGCGGAGAAAAGGATAAACCCGACGCGCATAGTCTAGGTCCAAGGTATGGCGAAAGCGCAGAATCATATTGGCAGCAGCAAAGGCGGCATTGCTTTTCTGACCTAAAAACATCCGATTGCCTTCGCCTGGAATTGAATGACCGGTCGGCATTAGGGATGTCTCTAAACCGCGCGGGCCGATGCCCACATCATAGTATACCCCACGGGTCCCTAGATAAGTCCGCGCATTGGTACGAGCCGTGGGTAGATAATCGAGAATCGGTGCGTCATAGGGATCCGCTAATTCCGGATGGTTCGATGAAAAAACACCCCACCACGGCGCTTGATGATTATAATTCAGATGGTAATCCGCCTGCCAAGCGGGTCCGTCGGTCGTAATCCAATTCCCAAAAAGAGACGGCGGAAAGCGCGGGTTGCGGCTACAGGAAGCCATTAAATACTGGGATCCATAATAAAACCGTTCAATCAAGGGGTCGCCGATCTCCACGAACGATTGAGACCAAAAATGTCGCCACCACTCGCGATGAGACCGCCGCAACACCTCAATGCGTTGCGGGGTTAGCTCGGAAATTCGGCGTCGCGCCTCTTCGGTTGGTGTCTTCGATTCCTCGTTGGTTACAATGGCTGCAACAATTGTCACCGGGTGCCCAGGTGCTAAAACAAAGCGGTCCGCGGACCAACCCTCTCCACGGCTCCATGGTAACCCCGGTTGACGATGGTGAAACAGGCGCATTGCTACCGCGGCTTCACTCGTCTGACGCGAAGGAGTTGGCTCCAAGGCCATTGTATTGGTATTTAAAACAAAGCGGCGTACCGCCCAATAGCCATCTGGCAAAGGCCCCGTTGCTGTCTCAGACTCATTTCCCGTCGCTGCCCAAAGACTGACATCGACGCCTGTTTGATCGGTCGGCTTGAAGGGATTTACATCGTCGGATTTGCCATCCACCGACAGTTCAATGATCAGTAGATTTTCGGTAGCGGCGACCCACGAACGAAATCGAATGACAGCCCCGGTCCGAGTGAAAGGCGGTGGATCCTGCATCCGCTGGACAGTGGTCAAGGTGTGAAGGACCTCAGCTGTTTCCAACACCTGTTCCACGCGATACCCCCCATTAACCAAGGCCGGAATCGCAATATCGATACCACCAATGGGAGCGGGATGCGCATTGGGATACACTGATTTTGTCTTCCAGAAATCGTTCTTAGAAATCCAGAATCGGTGACGTTCCGGACAATTTGTACTAGCGACCGGCGCCCGATAGACATTTGCGCCGCCATCTTCGCCCAAGCCAAAGTGCCGCTGACGTTCAATCACTCCGCCGATCACAACACCGACGTCGCCATTCCCTAACAGAGGCCCATCGGGCACTTTGCGACTGGGTACATAAATGGGGGGCCGAGTAAAGACACCCCGTTGACGCGCTACCACGGTAAGAGCCTCTTGTTCTAGGCTAAAGGACTTCAAATTGACACCTTCTTGACCAACCGCCCAACTGCATTCAAAAACAGAGAAAAAAAACAGGAGGCAGACCGTGAAAAACGGAGTCATGCAATGACAGCTTTGACCACATCGCCGCCGACGTCGGTCAAACGATAGTTCCGGCCATTATGAAAGAAAGTAAGGCGTTCATGATCAAATCCGAGCAAGTGCAAGAAGGTTGCGTGCAAGTCATTGACGCTCACCCTATCCACCGTCGCTTTATGGCCCACCTCGTCGGTTTCACCGTAATGAACCCCGCCTTTGCTTCCGCCGCCGGCCATCCAATAAGTAAAGGCCAAGGGATTATGGTCCCGACCCGGTTTGCTTCCTTTTTGGGATACTGGAAGCCGTCCAAATTCACCGCCCCAAATCACCAAAGTTTCATCGAGAAGCCCCCGTTGTTCTAGGTCCGCTAAAAGCCCTGCAATAGGCTGATCTGTCTCCTGGGCAAAGCCGCGATGATTGCCGACGATATCTTCGTGCCCATCCCAACTCCGTTGATTGTCCATGCCACCCGAATAAATCTGCACAAAGCGGACCCCTCGTTCCACCATCCGACGTGCGGTCATACATTGGGCGGCAAAGTGACTGCAGTGCTTTTGATCGAGCCCATACAACCGGCGGACCAATTCGGATTCTTTAGAAATATCAAAAGCCTCAGGCGCGGCGGTTTGCATCCGATAAGCTAATTCAAAACTCTCAATCCGCGCGCTCCATTCAGCATCGACAGCCGTTTTTGCTGCCGGTTTCTGGTTCAAGGCGGCCAGCAAATCCAACTGTGCCCGTTGAGCACTGACATCCATACCCGCAGCTCGGCGTAGGTTATCGATGGGTTCACCCTTTGGTCGAAGCCAAGTTCCCTGATGAACTCCGGGAAGAAAGCCCGCGCCCCAGTTGGTGGCTTGACCCTTAGGTAGTCCTCGATCGAGGGGATCACTCATCACCACAAACGCCGGTAAATTACGACTGACACTCCCCAACCCGTAGGTTGCCCACGAACCCACACAGGGAGAACCCATGCGGGTGGAACCTGTATTGATCATAAACAACGCTGGGCTGTGGTTATTAGATTCGGTGTGGCAGGAATGAATGAAGGCCATCTTGTCGACATGCCGAGCCATGTGAGGAAAAAGATCACTCACCCACGCACCGCTTTTACCGTGTTGTGCCCAAGCAAATGGCGACTGCATTAAAGGACCTACAGCCTCAGTAAAGAATCCGGTTTTATTGTCAAAACCTGCCAATTCCTTGCCATTCCCTCGAATCAAGCCCAGCTTGTAATCCCAAGTATCTACTTGACTCGGCCCGCCATTCATAAAGAGCCAAATCACTGACTTTGCGCGCGCCGGAAAATGAGCGATCCTCGGTGCAAATGGATCCACTGGGGTTGCCCCCAATAAACGCTCGTCTCCGAGCAATCCTGCCAAGGCTAGTAATCCTGCGCCACCACCGGCACGGCGCAAAGCTTCCCGACGGCTCAAAGTCTGAGGAGTATTAGTCGACATAAAGGAATTCATTGAGGCTAAGAAGTGTCTGAGCGAAATCAATCAAAGCAGTTCCCCGTGGGTCAGCGAGGTGCCCTTCCTGATAGCGAGCCTGTTGCCCTTCGAGAAAACGAAGAGCAGTAACCTGTTCTTTGCTTGTCGGCAACCGGTTCAAGGCCAGCAAATAGCCTCGCCGCACCGCATCAACCAGAGGGCGGGCGGTTCCCTGATCCGATCGCTTGGCAAAGGCTGCTGCCCACGAACGTACATGCGGACTATTCATCAGCCATAAGGCTTGGGGGGCTACCGTCGTTACCGGTCGAGTCCCTTGGCTAACCAACGGTTCCGGTGCATCAAAGGATTGCATCGAAGAAACCAATTGGCTCCGTTTCACCGTAAAATAAATACTCCGTCGACGGCTGGCTTCATCAAGGGTTCCCGGGCCATAAAGGTTCGTCGCCAGAACTCCGCAGACGGATAATAACGAGTCGCGTATGGCTTCAGCTTCTAAACGATGAGGAATTCTCCGTGTCAGTAAAACGTTATTGGGATCCGCTAGGACCCGAGCAGGCGTGGTCGCACTAGATTGACGATACACAGCACTGGTCATCAAAAGTTGATGAAGAGGCTTTAAGTGCCAGCCATTACGAATCAATTCAGAGGCCATCCAATCGAGAAGCTCCGGATGGCTTGGCTTGGTTCCTTGCTTCCCAAAATCATTGGGCGTTGCCACTAATCCTTGGCCGAAGTGATGCTGCCACAGGCGGTTCACAATCACTCGCGCCACTAAATGCCCCGCACCCCGTTCCGAATCTGTCATCCAAGTGGCTAAAGATCGTCGACGCCCAGAGCCTTTGGATCCCGTTGGAGGGGTCCAACTCCAGCGGGTTTCTTCGGCTGGATCTGGCAAAAGCACCTGCAAAAAACCAGCGGTCGCGACGCCTCGTTTGGCATCTGGGCTTCCGCGATTCAGAAAATAGGTCTCGGGATAAAAATCGGCGCCCTGACTATTCATACGCAACGCCGGATAGCCTTCGCCACAGATCAAAACATGGGTCAGCTTCGGCTTTGGCGGATTCATCCCATGCGCCTCCACGGCCGCTTGCAGTCGTACCCATTCCGGTTCCAAATGCTTCCGCCAATCCATCAAAAGAGAGGTGTCCGCAGACGTTAGCACCTCTGCCCCTCCGCCCAATCGGTTTTTCTCGAGGAGTGTGGCGATCGCCAGAGGTTGCCCTATCCCAGTGAGCGAGGCTGCTGATTGGGTCGATATCGACAACCGCGGACGCCCGATCGTATGACGTGTGTTCACTGCAAACTCGAGACGCACCTCCAGTTCAACCCCTGCCTCGCTCCCAATCGGAGATTCAAATTCAAACACAGCCGCATGATTGGTTCCCAAATGTGTGTCCAAGGCCCAACCTGTCTTGGGATCTAAGTCCAAAGCACTCTCCACCGAAAGTGTCGTTGAATTTTGTTCAAAGGTGGCGCGCGCTTTAATTAAGCGGACCTCACCAGTGGTGCCAGCGCCTAGGTTTGATGCAAAAAGTCGGACCCGACTAAGTCCAATATTTCCATTATCCGCGCGTCCCGGTCCTCCCCCTTTCAGACTCGGATGCGCAAGTGCTTCAACGCGCAAGGCTCGCCAGCCTCCTGATGCCAACTTGGCTCGGAATGTGTAGGTATCCGATTCCCCATTCACTCCCTCAACCAGTTGCGATCCGTCGCCTAATTGCCGAAAAGACGCCCCAGCCTTAGACACACTGGAGATGGGCTTAATGAACTGCCATTCAGAGGCGGGCAGCGTGGCTCCAGAAGCCATCCAACTCTCGAGACGTTTTGGTAATTCTGTCTCTTCGTACTTCCGCACCGCTTCCACCAAAGGCGCATGCTCTTTCTTGTACCGCTCTAGAACGAGTTGGGTTGCGCTTGGATCAAGATCCAATTCGACATCACTTCGCACCGTGGTCGTGAAGGTTGACAGCATCCGATAATAATCACGCGCGGCAATGGGATCAAATTTATGATCATGACAGCGCGCACACCCGACGGTTAGCCCTAACATTGCCGTCCCTGTCGTCGCCAACATATCATCCATCGCATCATACCGGACCCTCTCCACTTCGTTGGCGGTAATTTGTGTCGGGAAAACGCCGGCACCCAAAAATCCTGTGGCCATAAGTGCCTGCACGTTTTTAGGTTCAAATTCATCACCCGCAATCTGCCAGCGTACGAACTGATCGTAGGGCATATCTTCGTTTAAGGCCCTAATAACGAAATCGCGGAAGTGATACGCTCCGGGACGATCGTAATCGTGCTCAAATCCCGAACTCTCAGCAAACCGTGCCACATCTAACCAATGACGGGCCCAGCGCTCACCATAACGAGGACTCTCCAAAAGACGAGCCACCACATTCGACCAAGCATTGGTCGAGGTGTCTCCCAAAAATGCTTCCACCTCCTCAGGTGAAGGCGGCAATCCTAGCAAATCAAATGAAGCCCTCCGAATCAGCGTTCGCCGATCCGCTTCCGCATTAGGTTTTAGTGACTTTGATTCCATCCCCGCGAGAATAAAACGGTCCACCGGCGTCTTTACCCATTTGGATTGCCGAACCGTCGGTTGCGCTGATCCGCCAAGGGGTTGAAAAGCCCACCAAGCCCGCTCGGCGGCTCCAATTGCAAAGGCCTTCTTCGAGGCAACCGATCGACCCTTTATCAAGGGCGCATCATAAGGTGCCCCTGCATCAATCCAACCTTTCAAACGCTCCACTTCTACCCGCGATAAGCGGGCTCCTTTCGATGTTGGATGAACTTCAGTCGTGCGGGAAATAACATCGATCAATCGACTCAACCGCCCATTATAAACAGTGACCACAGCCCCACCACTCCCACCACGCAGAAGACCTTCACGGGTCACTAAATCTAAGCCGCCTTCCGTCTTGGCTCCACCATGACAGGATAAACACTGCTCCATCAAAATAGGACGAATATCGTGCTGGAATAAATCCAACCCCCGAACCATTCGTGCAGCATGATCGACAGGGACACTCCCCACAGGTGCCGCCACAGCCGCTGCAGACTGCCAAATAAAGGCTAGAAATAAAATCCATCTTCGGTTCATAGCAGGTTCACTGGAAAGACTTCGGAAGATAATTTCTTTTTGATAAACCTCAATAGTTCTTCGCAAATCAGGCAAAATAATCCGCAGTCGTCGCGTCGCATTCTCTTCGATCCAACGATGAACCGCTCGCCCCAAATAACCGACTTGCAGCGTGCCCCCCTCAGGGTAACGCTTACTTCAATGCCCAATACACTGCGTGTCCGCTTCCCAATGTGCCTCAGCCTCCTTTTTGCCGCTTGGAGTTATTCGCTCCTCGCCGAATCTACCACCGTTCAAAAAAGCGGTTCTTCTCTGCCCTGCGACCCCTCGGTTGCCACGGTGATTACGGCTCATCGAAGCCCGAGCCCCATCTTAGTGGACGGACGTCTCAACGATATTGCTTGGGCAACGGCACAAATCTCGCCCACCTTCGTCGATTTAATCTCGGGCAAACCGACTCGGTTCGGAACCCGTGTTCGGTTACTTTGGGACGACACCGATCTGTACGTCGCCTACCAAATCGAGGAGACACGCGTGCGGGCAAGTCTGACCAATCATAATGACGCCATTTATACGGAAAACGACGTTGAACTCTTCATTGCCAGTGACGACGCCTATTGCGAATTTGAAATCAACGCACGGAACACAGTGTATGAGGTCTTTTTCCTTTGGGAATCTGCCTATGAGACGGGAGGGTTTTCCTCGCTACCAGAATTGAATAGGAAGAATCTACAACCCTTTAATGGCGTCGGCTTCACGACCCATCCACGCGGACGTCGTCTCGGCCACTTCAACTGGCGGTTTCCCGGTTTGAAAACCGCTGTTTATGTGGATGGCACCTTAAACGATGACACTGATATCGATCGAGGTTGGTCGGTCGAAATCAAATTACCTTGGGCCGGAATGCAAGCACTCGAACCAAAATCCAAACGATCTCATCCGCCCCAGCATGGAGAAGAATGGCGACTGGACTTCTCCCGCTTCAACACCGCCAAGGAAGCAGTGCCGTCCAAAGATTCCGGCGGTTGGGCTTTGAGTCCTCACGGCATCTGGGATTCACACGTACCTGAATGCTTTGCTCGAGTGCGCTTCTCCACCAATTCGCCCTCATCAAAGCCAGTTCGCAAAAATACAAGGAACTGATCCTTGCCCTTCATTGCCTAAGGCTTTGAGGAGTTAGGTCGTGTTCCGCGCGGAACCATCCCTATTGGCGCTCGCGAAAAAAATCTTGCACCACTCGTTCACCTTTAGTGCCGAGTCTTTTTTGCCTCTCGTGCCGGCGAATCTTGTCATAAAATGCCGGTTTTAGGTTAATCGACAACGTAGTCGACCGGACTTATGGACATTACCTATCGGGACGACGCTCTTGTTACCGTCGAAGCTGCAATGGATCTCTTTAAACGGTCGACTTTAGGCGAGCGCCGGCCTCTTCATCGTCCCGATATTTTCGAGGGTATGCTGAAGAATGCTTCACTGCCCCTAACCGCTTGGCACGGTGAGCGGTTAGGGGAGATTTCTCGTTCGTTAACCGACTTTACTTATGTGGCTTACCTCGCTGATCTGGCCGTCGATGAAGCCTATCAGCGTCGGGGAATTGGCAAACATTTGATCGGCGAGACGATAGCTCGATTAGGTCAAGACTGTATGGTAGTACTTTTAGCCGCTCGCAAGGCCAATGAGTGCTATGCAAAACGGGGATTTCAAAATAACCTGCGTGCTTGGATCCTCAACAGTACTCTCCCTTCTACCGCACCCGATGAGTCAGGCCTAAACTTGCAGGAAAAAGAGAGAGCCGAAGGAGGCGAAAATGGAGGTGTCAGAAACGCAGTTGCACCGAAACGTCTACCCAAGAATGACATTTACTGAAGAGAGTTCAGATTGAAGCATCGAGTCTAAACTCAAAATTCATGCGAATTTCTCTTTTTACTCTCTAGATTTTAAAACGAGACTCCCTCTCTTCTCCACGCTGGAATGAAAAGATCACCTCAGCATCTTAATAATCGAACGGCGCCCCTTTTGTCCCGCCCGTTTTTGGGTCTTTTCGCCCTGATTTATGCCGCTTTGATTTGGATAATGCCACAATTGACAGTTGCCGCCTCTAAACCCGTGTTGACTCCTCCCGCGGCAAAGTCTTCCACAGAGTCTGTTTGGTGGTCATTGAAACCCCTGATTCAACCCCCTGTTCCAGGCCTAAAGTCCGGTCAATATCGGATCACTAATCCAATTGATTCCTTTGTGGTTGCCACTTTGGCAGTTCACGGGCTTCAGCAATCTCCAGAGGCAGACCGTCGAACACTTCTGCGCCGTCTCTATTTCGATCTCACTGGTTTGCCACCTTCTCCTCAAGAGATTGAACACTTTATTTCTGACACGAGTGCAAAGTCCTACGAAAATCAAGTCGACCGCCTCCTCGCCTCCCCTCGCTACGGCGAACGTTGGGCTCGGCACTGGTTAGATGTTGTTCATTACGGCGAAACCCATGGCTACGATAAAGATCAGCCTCGTCCCAATGCTTGGCCCTATCGCGATTATGTTGTTCGCAGCTTCAACGAGGACAAACCCTACGCCCGCTTCATCCAAGAACAGTTGGCAGGCGACACTCTTTTCCCCGACACAAGCGATGGCTTCGAAGCCCTTGGATTTATTTCAGCGGGCCCATGGGATTTCATCGGTCATGCCGAAGTGCCTGAAACCAAAATGGACGGCTTAGTGGCCCGCCATCTCGATCGCGACGACATGGTGGCAACCACGTTTCAAACCTTTAACAGTCTCACTGTTCAATGCGCTCAATGTCACGACCACAAGTTCGATCCCATCGCTCAGGAAGAGTATTATCGGCTTCAATCGGTGTTCAGCGCCGTGGATCGTGCCGATAAACCCTATGATACAGATCCAATTGTCGCACGCGCTCGACGAGAATTAACCGCACACCAAGGCCTTCTCGTGGCCCGCAAATCGGATCTCGATCGTCTGATTATTGAACGTGCCGGATCGCCGCTGATCCAACTGGATAAAAAAATCAGTACCCTTACTAAAGCACTAAAGGTCAGTGAAGCGATGGGATACCACAGCGCAATTGAGTCAAAACAAGCGGTCGAAAAGTGGGTCCAAGTTGATCTGGGCAGCCCGCGTCCCCTTGTTAAAATTGTCCTTCATCCCTGCAAAGATGATTTCAATGGGATCGGCGAGGGCTTCGGTTTTCCTCTTCGATTTAAAGTGGAGACTTCGGATGATCCTGACTTTAAGAAGGCTGTTTTTCTCGCTGTCGACTCGACGTCGGCAGATTATGTAAATCCAAAGCTAAAACCTGTAGGAATCGAACCGGGCCAACGACTCGCCCGCTTTATCCGTGTTACCGCCACAAAGCTCGCTCCTCGGCAAAATGATTATATTTTCGCCTTAGCTGAACTGAATGCGGTGTTGATCGATGGAAGCAATGTTGCTCTGAATGCGGCCGTCTCGGCGCTGGATTCGATTGAAGCCCCGGTTCGTTGGCAAAAGTTAAATCTTACCGACGGTTGGCAACCCGGTGCTAGCCCCGTCGAAGGTAAGGAATTGCTGAATCTACAATCTGAACGGGCCACGCTGCTCACCCAAGCCACATCAGAGTCCGACCGGTCAACTTTGGCCAGTATCCAATTGGCCTTAGCCGAGGCGACGAATGCTCTTGGGACGTTGCCTGCAACCGACAAAGTCTTCGTGGGTGCTGTCCATAAGGGATCTGGGGCCTTCCTTGGAACGGGCTCGAAAGGGGGCAAGCCACGAACCATCCGTGTTCTCAATCGCGGTAGTATCCAAAGTCCAGGAAAGGAAGTCGGCCCTGCGGCCTTGAGTTGTCTTCCCGGTGTACCCGCTGATTTTAATCTAGCCTCTGATCACCCAGAGGGCGCCCGCCGCGCTGCCCTCGCTCAATGGTTGGCTCGGACCGACAACCCACTCACTTGGCGCTCCGCCGTTAATCGAGTGTGGCACTACCACTTCGGACGCGGCATCGTCGACAGTCCCAATGACTTTGGTCGGATGGGTGGACTTCCGACCCATCCAGAACTTCTCGACTGGTTAGCAGCCGACTTCCGCGATGGGGGACACTCTTTTAAGAAATTACATCGACTGATTCTCACCAGCGCTACCTATCGGCAAAGCTCAGCCCGGGTTCCCGCTTTCGCTGCTTTGGATTCGGACAACCGTTATCTATGGCGATCTAATCGTCGCAAACTCGACGCCGAATCACTGCGCGATTCGGTCTTGATGGTTTCAGGAGTTCTAAACCTCAAAATGGGCGGGCCTAGCTTCCGTGACTTTGTCATCGAAAAACCTGAACACTCTCCTCATTACGAATACCAACTCCATGACCCAGAGGATCCCCTTTCCCATCGACGATCAATCTATCGGTTTATCGTCCGATCCCAACAGCAACCCTTTATGACCACTCTTGACTGCGCCGATCCCTCTATTCAAGTGGGCCGTCGGAATGAAAGTCTCTCACCATTACAAGCCTTGGCGCTGATGAATAATTCCCTCATGCTCACAATGTCTAAACGCTTTGCCGCTCGTCTCGAGAACCAGTCTGGCGATCTTCAATCCAAAGTGGCTACCGCCCATTATGAGGCGCTCGGACATCCCTCCTCTCCGACCGATACTCAGGCACTTGTCGCCTATGCTTCTGAGTTTGGCCTGCCCAATCTTTGTCGACTCTTGTTTAACTTGAACGAGTTCACTTTTGTCGACTGACCTCGCTTTTCCTCGAAACTCAGATTCATGACTCCCTCGTTTGAGAACTTTACGGCAACTGATCCCCGATCAATGGAGACAGCGAACCGTGGTCAAGGATCTCCCTGGCATCGCTCTGGCTCATCCAACAACCCACTCGATCAGTCTCCTCATTCGCGACGCGAATTTCTTTGGCGATCCGGTGGCGGCTTGGGAGGTATCGCTCTCACTAGCCTTCTCGGAGGGGAAGGCCTGCTGGGTACAAAGGCTTCGGCCTCAACAACCTCACCTCATATCGCTGTTCCGCACCACAAGCCGAAAGCAAAAAGGGTCATTCAATTATTTATGGGCGGCGCTGCCAGCCACCTTGATCTCTTCGATTACAAAGCGGAACTGATAAAACGAGACGGTCAAAAAAGTGATTTTGGCGAGGCAGTAGAGGCTTTTCAAGATGGTCTTGGCCCTTGGATGAAACCGGTCTGGCCCTTCAAACCCTACGGTCAATCAGGGCGAATGCTGGGCGAAACGGTATCGGCTCTTGGCGCCGTTGCCGATGAACTCGCCTTCGTTCATAACTTGGTAGGCAAAACCGGTATCCATAGCCAAGCCACCTATCTGCAGGCTACCGGTTTTCAGTTACCCGGTTTTCCAGGAATGGGTTCTTGGGTCAGCTACGGACTGGGTAACATCAACGAAAACTTGCCGGCGTTCGTCGTCCTCCCAGATCATCGTGGCTTTGCTTCTAATGGCCCAAAAAACTGGGACTCCGCTTTCCTCCCAGGTCAGCACGCTGGAACGATTATTTACCCCGGTCAAGACACTCCAATCGCGGATCTTTTTCCCGGTAAATCGGGTAACTATGTGTCTCCAAAAAGCGAGGCTGCAACCCTGTCTCTCCTCACTCGCTTTAATCGCGAACATGCAGCTTTTCGCGAGGGAGATACTCGTTTGGAAGCTCGAATTCGTAGCTACGAACTGGCGGCGCGTATGCAGTTGGCCGCTCCTGAGGCCATGGATATTTCGCGGGAACCCGATTCACTCCTCGCTCTCTACGGCATTCAAAGGAATCCTCCCACTTGGGTCAAAGAAATCAATGATGCTGAAGAAATGGATTATTTTGGGCGCAAATGCATCGTGGCCCGAAGACTCATCGAAAGGGGGGTTCGCTTTGTTCAGATCTGGAGCGGTAATGACAACGGATTTCCCCGTCGCAACTGGGATTCGCACGAAGATATCCGACGCGATCATGGTCCCCTTTCCATGGGCTTTGCGCGTGGCGCCGCTGCCTTGATTCAAGATCTGAAACAACGAGGCCTTCTCGACGACACACTCATTCTCTGGACCACTGAATTCGGTCGTATGCCCTCTTCACAAGGGGGCAAGGGTCGTGATCATAATCCTTATTGTTTTACCAATTGGTTGTGTGGCGGTGGTATTCGCGGTGGAGCGACTGCCGGCGAAAGTGATCAATGGGGCTACAAACCACTCGATCGTAAACACTCAACTTCTGTCTACGATATCCATGCCACTATTCTTCACCTCCTGGGCATCGAACACACTCGGCTTACTTTTCGTAGCAATGGCGTCGATCGTCGCTTAACCGACGTCCACGGAGATGTCATTTCAGGCTTGTTAGCCTGAACCCGAATCTCCTGATCTGCTCATCGCCGCCCTCTCAACAGGGCGTTACCGCTCTTTATTCCCGCTGCTAGATTTTGAAAACAGGACGACAACTGGATTTAAATTTTCAGTCATTGGCCTTAGCTTGAAACCTCTTTTTATTAACTTACTCCCAAAGAAGATGCAGACCGCTTCTCGACTTCTCTGGATCAGCCCATAAAGTCGCCTTTATGATCCGCAGGCTTATTACTGTGTCCTTCGCTTCTTTTATCGCCTTGGAGCTCTTTAGCCGGGCGGCAGCGGAAGAACTATCACCCCCAGGCTTTAGACCGTCCGCCCACGGATTTCATGCGCTCGTTGGTGCTAAAGTGGTCCTACGTCCTGGAACCTCATTCACTAATGGTACAATTGTCATTCGCGACGGTACCGTTACCGCCGTGGGGCCGAATCTTCCTGCACCGAGTGGAGCACGGATTTGGGACCTTTCGGGTACGGTAATTTATGCCGGTTTTATTGACCCTTACTTCACTCTTGGCTCGAAAGACACCCCGGTCAGTACTTCCGGTAGCGAACCTATTTCAGGCGGCCTCACTTCCGGTGGCCCACGCTATTTCGGGGTCGCCGGTGAGGAACGTGATCCCGGCCGAATCGGACCCGGACACGGAATTCCTGACATCACCCCAGAGCGGCGGATGGTAGATGCCTTATCCCCTAATCCCAAGGCGTTGAAAGAAATGCGTGAACTTGGCTTCACAGCGGCCAATATAGTACCGAGAATCGGACTTCTTCGTGGGCGCTCCGCTGCAGTGCAACTGGGAGAAAGTTCCCCCAACAGTGCCCTTCTTCGGGCTGAAACCTCGCACCACGCTGCCTTTGCGGCTGGCCACGGTGGGGACGATTATCCGAATTCGCTGATGGGTGCCATTGCCGCTATCCGACAATCTTTCCTCGATGCGAATTGGTATCAAAAAAATAACCAAGATTACCAAGCTCCCCCCTCTCAGAGATCTCGTCCCGTCTTCAATGCGGCATTGGATGCTTTGGCTCCACTCACCCTTGGTTCCTCTGCCCTTCCACTGGTGTTCGAATCAGGCAGCGTTCTCATGCAAGATCGCGCCACCCAACTGTGCGCGGAGTTCGGCTTGGTTCCCCAACTGGTTGCGAGCGGACAGGAATGGAGGCGACCCGATCTTATTCGCCAAATCGCTGCCAAAAAAATCCCTTTCATTGTTCCTCTTTGCTTTCCTGCTTTGCCTAAATTCCCCGATGAAACCGACTGGGAAGAGGTTTCTCTGGATCTTCTACGTGCTTGGGATTGGGCGCCAGAAAATCCCGCATTTCTCCGTCAATCTGGTGCCGAAATTGCCCTAACCACCTACGGATTAACCGATAAAAAGTCTTTCCGAACAGCGCTTGGATCTGCCCTCGATCGGGGTCTTAGTGAAGACGATGCCCTTGCCGCCTTAACTACCATCCCAGCAACCCTCTGCGGATTGGGCTCGCGTTTAGGTGAAATCAGCACCGGTCGCATCGCCAATCTTACCGTCTGTGATGCCCCAGGCTACTTTGATTCAGAGACCCGAGTCCGTGCGGTTTGGATTGATGGCATCCACTACGAAAGTGATGCCACCTTAAAACCAAAAAAAGAGCTTAAACCGGAGGAAATCAAGAAGAAGAAGGCCTCCCAAGAACTCGCCACAAAGCGCGTTGCTCGACCTCCCAACGAGGGGCGTGGTCCCTCCACCAATCCCCCCGCTCTGCGCATCCGCAATGCAACTCTCTGGACCAGTAGCTCTCAGGGCATCCTCACCCACGGCGATCTGGTCGTGCGAGAGGGTCGTATTGAGTCCGTAGGTAGAACGTCTAAACTAGGTGTTTATCACGAAATCGATGGAACAGGGCTCCATGTGGCTCCGGGCATTATTGATTGCCACTCTCACTCAATGATTCTCGGTGCAGTCAACGAAGCCACGCTTCCCAGCACAGCAATGGTGCGAATCGCTGATGTCATCAATTCGGAGACGGACACGTTTCACCAACAATTGGCGGGAGGCACTACCGTGGCTAATCTGCTCCACGGTTCCGCTAATCCTATCGGAGGACAAAACGCCGTCATCAAACTTCGAAACGGTGCTTTACCCGGAAAACTCCTCCTCGAAGGTGCTCCATCCGGCATCAAATTCGCACTGGGCGAGAACGTTAAACAATCCAATTGGGGCGAAAAAAATGTCACCCGTTTCCCTCAAACACGGATGGGCGTCGGCACTTTCTACATCAACCGCTTCACCGCTGCCCAACAGCACCGTGCGGCACTTCTCAAGGGATCGAATGAAGATGGTTCCCCCGTACGTCCAGACCTCGAACTAGCCGCTCTTGTTGAGATCCTCGACGGAAAAAGACGCATCCATTGCCACAGTTATCGGCAAGACGAAATTCTGGCTTTCCTGCGGATTATGGAATCCTTCGGCGTGCGGGTCGCAACTTTTCAACATGTTCTTGAAGGTTATAAAGTCGCCGATGAATTGGCCCGCCACGGTGCTGGGGCGAGTTCCTTCTCTGATTGGTGGGCCTACAAAGTAGAGGTCTTTGACGCTATCCCCTATTCGGGTAGCTTAATGCATCAAAGAGGGGTCACGGTCAGCTTCAATTCAGACTCGAGCGATTTTGCCCGCCGCCTCAATTTTGAAGCTGCTAAGGCGGTCAAATACGGAGGGACTCCTGAGCCTGATGCTCTCAATTTCGTCACCATTAATCCGGCTAAACAACTTGGGATCGAAGCTCGAGTCGGATCTCTGGAACCCGGTAAGGATGCTGATTTTTCTCTCTGGACCGGGTCCCCGCTCGATTCTTCAAGCCTGTGTCTCGAGACTTGGATCGATGGATCACGCTACTTTCGGCGCTCCGACGAAGCGACTCGTTCCGAAGCCTTAAAGACCGAAAGAAAAGCTCTCATCGCCAAAGCAAAGCAAATTGCCGACGGCCCAATCGAAGCAACTGCCACAGAAGGTGCTCGAAAACAATTCTTCGCCCGCGCTCTCGAACAATCTCATCACCTCGGTGTCTCCGAATGCCAGAATTGCTTGCTTCGGCAAAAGAACTAAACCAATCCAGCTTTCCGCCCAAATCTAATGCTCGAGTTTCTTGACAATACCCATGTCCAAGTCGGGGTAAAGCGTCTCGTCTACTTTGGCGGCTGTAATTATCTCGGACTCGCTTGGCATTCGTCACTCCAAGCGGCACTGGTCCGAGCCTCCGCTTCGGGCCCATTTCAGACGGGGGCCTCTCGACAAACTACCGGCGAACATCCGGAATTTCTTCAGACAGAACGGGCTACGGCTGAATTCTTCGGGACTGAATCTGCTGCCTTTTTTCCCACAGGATATTTGGCTTCTATGGCCGCTCTCGATGGACTTCGCGACCGCATTGACTGCGTTCTGATCGACGCTGGAGCTCACCGCTGTCTGCGAGATGGGGCTCGGTTGACCGGACATCCTGTTATTGAATTTCCGCATCGAGATTCGAACGGATTGAGAAAGGCAATCAAGGCTTTACCACGAGGCGCGGCACCTCTCGTGGCGACGGATGGCACGGGAGCTATTCGACCGGGCACAGCACCTTTGCAAGCCTTTCTTGATCAACTGCCCTCGACTGGGCTTCTTGTGGTCGATGACGCCCACGGTGCCGGAGTCCTTGGGGTAACCGGCCGAGGCTTGGTAGCACATCTCGGAATTCAAGATCCTAGAGTCGTTCAGTGTGTTACCTTCGCCAAAGCATTTGCTACAGCAGGCGGTGCGGTTTTAGGAACAAGCGATTTAATCAGCCAGATTCGGAACTTAGCGGGTGCCTACACTGGATCGACAACCCAACCCCTCTCACTCCTTGCCGCCGTCCAAGCCTCAATTCGCTTAGTCCATCGCAGCCTAGGTCGCATCCGACGTTTCCAATCCAATCAACGACTCTTCGCCGACGCTGTTCAACACTTAGCCCGCATTGAATCTGACCCTCAAACCCCAGTTAGTGTGCTCTACTCTCGGAACGAACGAGAAGCGATTTACCTTGCTACCGAGTTGATCAAAGCAGGAATTCATCCTCCTTGGATTCGCTATCCTGGTGGTCCAGAAGGTGGATTTTTTCGTTTCGCAATTTCTGCCGCTCATCGCCCAATTGAGATCCGAGGGTTAGCCTCAATACTAACCTCCGTGCTACAGTCTGAGCTCTCAGATTGATCTCGGACTGCTTCGATATAGCGCAGAGAGAGAAGCCGGATTATCGTTGGTTGCTTTGGGTTTAAAAAGTGCCGAGAAAAGCTAATTCGATTCGATATCGAATTATTTGGCTTGAGTATTCTTGTGGCAAATTTAAAGAAAAACCTGCCCTGAAAAACCCAATTAAATCAAAACTTTGATCAAAATCAGAAGGCAGTAAATATATCTTTGCTCTCTTACATAGCAGCAGAAATTTGCTTTTTTGACACGGAGGGTAAAAAGAGTTCCTCAGCCTTCCGCAGGTAGGTGAGTTTGCCGGCGATGACTGCAAAGATGCCATTGTCTGCCAGTGCCCCTAGGAACTGGCTCAACAACAGGATCCGATAATTTCTGGGAGAGTGTTTAATCAAAACATTGTTTTGAGTCGCGTTGGGCGATGAGTACCCAATCGGGTGTGAATCCCGTGCATTCACGAGTTGACGGTAAGAATCAGTTCCAGAGGAGGTGATCGTCCTTGTTTTTGACCAGGACGCAGAGTTGAAGGAGATGGGTAAGGCCGGGGCGGCTCCAGAACTGACCACAGCCCCGGAGACGGCGCTGAAACTGTTT
>SIAZ01000223.1 GCA_009695405.1 Pedosphaera sp.
TCCAGTGTCATGCCGGCGGTCCGGTTCAGTTGGGCGACTCCACCCTGATACAACCGCCTCCGTCGCCGGTGCCAACCTGTCCCTGTTGCAGCCAACCGATGCGCCTCCTCCATGCCGTGGGCTCGAACCACCGGCAGCGGGGCCCGCCCGAGGTCACGGTCCGACCCGTTTCTCAAGCCTCATGAGACGCATCGTGGAAAACCAATCCGGAATGCGCCGCGGAAGGTCCATGCCTGAGCCTCAACCGAAAGCAGCCAAGACAGTCAAATCCGACTCCTCCGAGGGGGAATCCCGGTGGGATCTCCATGCGAAGGCGACCGGATCGGTCTCAGGAAGCCAGAATCCCAGCGTTGGGTCCGTCGCCGACTCCGGAAAATCCGTAATGGTCCGTCTCAGAACCGCCTGGTCTTGAGAACACAAACGCCATAGGGACACCACGACCCCAAGGCGAATTCACTCATTCCCGGGCTTGTTCAACCAACGGTGTAGTTGCTGGCTTCGCTCCGCTTCCCAGCAATACACCGTTTATTGTTGGCCGTTGTGTGCTCATCATCGGAAAAATCCCCCGATGATCCACAAAAAGACCAGCGTGGGAAACAGCAAAGCCAGCCCGGAAGCAACTCGCTGCGCTGCCGAACCGCGAAACAGTGCGACGACGAGCGGCACGGTAGCGAGAACACACAGAAACGCGGACACGAGAATGCGCATGGCATTCGGCGAATGAACGTGGACTGACGATGATGCCGGGAAGGGTGTCGGGAACAAACCCAATCCAGAAGAGCAGGAGCAACGTAGCGCAACCGCCAATCAGCAATCTAAAGCTCGATGTGGAATGTGTGGCCATGCGTGTGAAGCGGCCTAACGACCCAAGCTCAGCGACGGCGGCCACGAGGCGCGTGGATTGGGAACAGTAGCGGCCCGCCGCCGTTCGCTGCAGCGCATGGTTAGGCGTCATTCTGTGCCCTCCATAATCTTGTTCGGTGCGTGCTCGCGAATCACGTGAAACACAGCGTCGATTGTCGGCTCTTTTGTTAGATACGAGATATTGTTTGTCGTGATCAATCTAACGTAAAGCGAGTGTGCCTGAAACACTGCTCTCACCTGGCCACTCTTAATCATCTCTATAGCTTGATCCCACGAAATCGCGTTCGTTTCGACCGACGATGCTTTGGTCGGCTGTGGGGCAGAAGTTGGCGGCTTCGGTGAGCAGGCAGTCAAGATGATACAGGCGAGAAGAAGCAGAGTGCGCATGCTGCCGCCTAACGATGTATAGACCACCTAAATATTCAATTTCTCAGCAAGTTCCCCAAAAGTGTCAACGCCCTCGATGACCTACAACCGAGATCTTTCCTCCTGATCAGCTCGTGGGCTTGGCCAACCTCAGGATTTCCAAGACCAAGGACACAGTGTCACTCGGGTCAAATCGTCACATCGACAGAGAATTGGGCTACTGAGTCACCGACTGTTGGCCCCCTGCCTGAGTAAACAGGCGGGAATCTAAGCGGTGCGCGAGGGAGATCAATGTAACCTGATTTGGCTGAGGCCTCCATGAAAGCCGCGTCTGCCAAAACCCCATTTTTTCGAGCCAATCAGTGCTCTGTGGAGTCGCCTCGGATCGATTCCGGGTTCCACCTGAACCGTAAGCGACGTCGGCATGGCCTCGGCCCCAAACCGCTTCAGCAAAGCCGCTTCGAGGCGCCAGGAAGCCTCGGTGAGGGATGACACGACGGGTTCTCCGTCGATAGTGTAGTCCTCGGTTCCCTCCCGGATCGAAAGAACTATCACCCGGTTTGAGTCCGTGGGGTTGGAAGCGCGTGTCGCCAGCGTCACGCCGAAGGCACCGAAGTCGGTGGGTGAGTTCGACCATGGTACCGTGTAAAAAGTCTCGGAAATGCCCGCCTCGCCAACGACATCCAAGGTGTCCAACAGACGCTTGAGAGGGACTCTGTCATCTAGAGAAAGTATCGGCCTGAATTGTCCCTGATTGGCCACGTGTGAAGCACTCAGTGCCTCCACCAATCGGGACCCTGTGAGGGTTCGGGAGCAGTCCACGATGAAAAAGCCCGGCTTAGGCTTCGGTCGGACGTCTGTAACTGCCAATATGGAAGGAAACACCGATGGTTGTTCCGCTCCAACGGTTGCCTTTGGCCCGAACGGATTTTCCCCTCGGGATCGAGTAGGTAGCAACCTGTCTAGGAAGAAAACCAATCCAAAGATGATTAGAACCGGCACTGAGAAGCTCAGCAGTCGCCACATTGGTTTTGTCATAGTGCCCTTGAATGCCAGATCCTTTTAGACCACCTGTGGGATAGAACACCGGTCCAGCAATTTTGTAATTTTCGATTGGTATGACGCGAGCACAATTTGCTCCGCCGATTTATTGGTGACCACGGCCGGCCCAAA
The DNA here is from genome assembly GCA_009695405.1 of Pedosphaera sp. GTDB lineage: Bacteria > Verrucomicrobiota > Verrucomicrobiia > Limisphaerales > UBA9464 > SXXZ01. Next base: position 2,404 of record SIAZ01000223.1, read on the forward strand.
GTCTTCCAAGGTCAGGGACACTGTGTCACCGACGGAGTTTTGGCCGAAATGGTCCGGTTTTAAGCAACTCATCGGACGCTGAGTTCCTTTGAATGGGGCTTGATTGCCTGTGCCCCACTGGTAGTTGCTGCCATGTGACGCAGTACATCGCCTACTTTCAAGTCTTCACCCGACATCAAGGACACGACGGAAACGGTATGAACGCTCAAAGAGACGTCGTTTCCTGATTCGTCACCAACTCAACGCGGCTTTCAAAAAGTGCAAACGGTCCAAAGCCAAACCAGTGGTCGCGAAACGGGATCGTCTCAGCCGAAACGCTGAATTCCTCCTTCGTCTTCAGAACTCAGGAGTCAACTTCGTCTGCTGCGACTGTCCCAACGTTGATTGGCTTACCGTTGGAATCCTGGCCCTAGTCACACAACGAGAACGGGAGCTCATCTCGGAAAGAACCAAAGCCGCTCTATCCGCTGCCAAGGCCCGAGGAGTTCGTCTCGGTGGATGCCGGGATGCTCACCACCAACTCCATATCAGCAAATTAAGCTCGCTCTCGCCGACCACGCCGGCGACCTCAGGGTGGTTCGCAGGGTTGATGGAGCTAAGCCTTAGTCGACACTCCTTCATCGGAGGTCTTTCTCCCGTTACTTTCGAAACCCAAATCGACGTACTATGAGCCTGTTTTTCTCTGTAGGTTTTTTCGAAGCAAGCCCAGGTTCGGCTTGAACAAAGACGGTGGACGAAAGTTCGAGCTGATTTTGATCCTCAGAAATCTTTTCTGAACGAGATCCATTGAGTTGTTGTAACTACACAGGAAGCTTTCGGCCTGGAATTGCCAATGGACTAAATAAATTACAGCATTAGTCGGCAAATAGATACTCTAACCGAAGAGTCAACCTACAGGCGCGACTCGTTCTGCACTGACGGAATTGAGATCGGAGACCAAGATTGCTCGACGCAAGAGTCGCTTCAATTCGATCGCGCCGGTGAGAGATTGAACCTGTTCACGCACTTAGTTCAGATACCTCTCCAAATCGAGTTTCTAGAACATCTAAGACGTTTTTGAGCCTTGTTACGGTTTTCTTGTTCGATGCCTTGTTCAAGGACGGCGAGTTCGAGACTGGGGGACAGAGAGTGCGGAGTTAGCGGTTGAAGAGGCTATCCCACACTGCGGAGGCTCCAAAGATCCAAGCGGTGGCTGCCGCTGCAATATAAGGGCCGTAAGGGAGGCGACCTGACCAATGTTGACGGCCTATTGCAATGAGGCTGACACCGATAATTGCGCCGAGGATAGAACTGAACATGAGGCTAAAGAGCGTCGCTTTCCAGCCGAGAAAGGCGCCAATGGCGCCCATGAATTTGACATCACCCAGGCCCATCGCTTCGCGTGGAAGAGAAAAAGAATCGGATTCTGCGGCGAGATAAGGTTCAGACTGAGGCGAGAGGGTTTCGTCGTCGATGCGAAGGGATTCCGGAGATAAACGAATAGTGGCCTTCGGATAACAGCGGTCGGCCAACTCGATATGACGTCCTTCGAAAAGGATAGTATCGGATTTGCGATAAAAAATTTCTTCAAAGGAGATGTTTTTGTCGGGCAACTTGACGCCTGTTTCGTGAAAAAGGATTCGACTACCTTCAGGGAGGCTAATGTGTTCGCGGCCGAAGAGGAGCTTCCCTAAACGGAGGACGAGATAGACGACACCAGCACCGACAAGAATCCCTGAGGCACTACTGCGGAGCGCTTCTAAGACAGTGGTTACGCGGTGCAGTTCCGGTGCAACAAGAGAGAGAAGAAAGCCAGCACCAACACCACCGAGAGTTATTTCGTCTGGAATGATAAAGTGTTCAAAGTCGATAAAGGTAGCCGCTATAAATCCAGCAAGGAGAATTGCGGCAGCGATAGCGGAGCCCGGTGAGTTTTCTCCAAAGCGAAGCCAAGCGGCGATGAAAGTAAATCCGGTAAGAGCTTCGACGGCGATATAGCGAGGGGAGATCGGTTGAGAGCAAGCGGCGCATCGCCCTCGGAGCAGTAACCAAGAGAGAATAGGTAGATTGCGGAAAAGAGAAATTTGGACACCACATTTTGGGCAGTGAGAAGGGGGCGTCACGATACTTTCGCCAAGAGGCATCCGATGGATGACTACATTGAGAAAGCTGCCGGCAGTAATTCCAAAGAGGAAAGCGAAGACCGTCCAAAAGTGGAATGGCAAACCGAGTGGGCCATGGTGGCGGAATAATTCAAAGTCCCAGTCCATTGGAGTCCTTATGCGATCGTGTTGCGGTAAATTTCGGAACGAAGTGCCTGTCGCATAGTTTCGATGGGTGCAATTTGGCCCGTCCACAGAGTCCACGCCGCGGCCCCTTGATAGAGGAGCATTCCTAGGCCATTGGCGGTACAGCATCCGGCCCGTTGAGCCAGATCAAGAAGAGGTGTCAACGAAGGTCGATAAACCATGTCGTAAACGCCATCCGCTCGACAGAGGGGATAGTTGGCAAGATCTAATGGAAGGGGATCGGAGGCTTTAAGTCCGAGTGAGGTAGCATTGATTATGATTTCGACATCGGTATCGGGGAGTCCGGTGCGGACTTCAACAGCGGGAAACCGTTCGGCAATTTCTTGAGCGAGGGCATCAGCTTTGGCAGTGGTACGGTTTACTAACCACAAGACGAGAGCCCCTTCATCGGCGAGGCGGAGCGCGGCGGCACGGCCGGCACCTCCGGCACCGAGTAAGAGAATACGAGCACCGCGAGGATCAATGGTGAGATCTTCGCGCAGAGATTGGATAAGAGCATCCGCGTCGGTATTGAAGCCACGAGTCCGAACGGGGCCGTCGAGTGCATTTGATTGGCCGACAGGAGTCCAGAGCCCCTCCTTATTTTGGGTTTCGAAGACGACAGTATTAACAGCCCCCCAATCCTGAGCGGAGAGGTCGAGGGAATCCATCATAGGAAGAGCTAAGAGTTTATGAGGTACAGTGAGGTTAACTCCGCAAAAGCCCATGGAACGAGCTCCCTTTAGAGCTTCATCCAGTTTTTCAGGCAGCACATGGCAGGCCAGATAGCGCCAGTCGAGATTGAGAGCATCGAAAGCCGCATTGTGCATGGAAGGCGAGGCCGAATGACGGATCGGGTCACCAAAAACGGCACAGAGACGAGTCTGTGCGGTGACCGAACGAGGAACGGAGAACGTCATGGATGGGAGATTGGACCTTGGAAGGAGTATGGACAAGCCGCGGGTGGGAGCGAGAGTTAGATTTTGAGTCCTTTTTGGGCGAATTGACTCAAAAAGAATGTTACCGAAGGCGAGGTAAAATGGTTTGAGGAAACCATACGTTGACTCAAAAAGGGTGTTACCGAGCTATGGACACCAAAATGAGTCAAAAAACACGAACCGAGGTGCTGGCCAAGAGGCGTGATCGTTACGCCCGGGCCGGCAAGGAACACAAAACCAAAATCATC
>SIAZ01000224.1 GCA_009695405.1 Pedosphaera sp.
GAAACGGGAACGAGGGAGGCCGGACTGCCACCGGGCCCCGGCTTCCTTCGCTTCCAAATTTCAGGGGACTTTGGGTAACACCACTTTTGAGTCAACCGGAGCATTTTCCGGCCTCGTCTTGGGTAACACCCCCTTTTGAGTTACGGCGAACTCAGAGGATGGGTGTCTTGAGTTCTATAATTCTATCTTCACTCAAGACAGCTTTGGGCCGCGGTCTTCTTTAATTTCTCTCACTGTTAGCTACATTAAATCAGCCCTACCCCACTTTGTTGCCACCGCCCTGAGTACGAATGCGGTCTAAGAGCACGGCTCCGAGAATGACCAAGCCAAGAATGACTTTTTGGGTGTAACTTTCCACATTGGTTAGATTCATCCCATTTTGGATCACAGCGATGGTGAGTGCGCCAGTCAATGTGCCAAACATTCGGCCTTCGCCACCACTTAAACTAGTCCCACCTACCACAACCGCAGCGATAACATAGAGTTCATACATGGAACCGTAGGTGGCCGATCCGCTTTTCAGTTGGGAAGCCATGATCACCCCTCCCAAACCAGCCAACAAGGCACAGGCAACGTAGGCAAAAAGCAACACTCGACGCACCGGAACTCCAGCTAAGCGAGCGGCCTCTCGGTTGCCGCCCACCGCGTACAAATAACGTCCCAAAGTCATACGCGTCATTAAGACGTGGGCCAATCCGTAGAGGACTCCCATTAAAACCACCGCATTAGGCAAGCCCCAAAGATCCGCGCCGCGACCGAGCCAAACAAAGGATTCAGGGATCTGGTAAATCGATTGCCCTGCCGCCAAGAGATAAGCTAACCCGCTGCCTACAAGCATGAGCGCTAGGGTCCCGATAAACGGTGGGACTCCAAACCCAGTAATCATCCATCCCGTGAAGGCACCGAGGCCACCACACAGCACAATTGCGGCAATTGCGGCCAGTAGCATCCCCAAGCCAGAGGCTCCGATACCTCCGGCATAATCACGGATAAATCGAGCCACCAAAACCGCCGAGAGAGCAATCAAACTCCCCACCGACAAATCGATCCCACCCGCAATAATTACCAAGGTCATTCCAATCGCCACAATGGCAATCACTGCAATCTGATTGGCTATATTAAGAAGATTCGCCGTCTTTAGAAAGTTGGGCCAGCGATAAGATTTCGGAGCGAAGATCCGAGGATTTCCCAAGCCTGGAAAGTCATTTTTTAAATCACCGAATAACAACCATGCTGCAGTCACTGGCGTGGCCGCAATGACATCTAGTTTATCCCCTCCCTTTGATAGATCAATCAACGCCGCTCGGGCCTGACTCGGTTCGCCATCCACTCGGGTTACCCTCGCCGTCGCCTGCAAATCTCGGACTAATCCCGCGAAAAATTCTAGGTCGCCCGGTTGCCCACTGGTAACTACCAACACCCGAGGTTTTTCAGAAAACTGTCGACGTACAGAGGCCGCTACATGACGGGCAGCGGCATCGCCACTGGGCGATTGCTCGGTCAAAGTCACTCCACTAAAAAAAAGACATAAAAGAAGAAGTACTAGAACCATACCATGGCGACCCGGAAAACCAAAAAAGTTCAATTTCATAAGATTAGGCAACCGCCAAACGCAGGACGTCTTCCTGTGTCGCTGTCCGAGCATTTGGAATTTCTCCCGTCACCCGACCTTCGCGCATTACCACGATCCGATCAGCCATTCCTAAAACTTCAGGTAATTCAGAACTAATCATCACAATAGATTTTCCGGCAGCAACGAGTTCATTCATCAATGTATAAATTTCATACTTAGATCCCACATCGATACCTCGTGTGGGTTCATCAAAAATCAGCACTTCACAGTCTCGCGCCAGCCACTTTGCTAGGACGACTTTCTGCTGATTCCCTCCGGAAAGGCTCCCAACCCGCTGTTCCCAACCCGCTGTCTTAATCCCCAACCGTGAGGTATGAACTGATAACTCCAACCCTTCTTTCTCCTTGGCAACAAAGCCGCCTCGAGAAAACCGGTCCAAGTTTGGTAGCCCAAAATTCTCCCGAACAGAATGATTCAAAACTAATCCCTGCTGCTTGCGATCTTCAGTTAATAAGCCGATCCCCTCAGCAATAGCCTGTCGCGGTGAATCGAGTCTCAGCTCTCTCCCATCCAATCGCACCATACCTGAATCCCTCGGGTCCGCTCCGAACAAAAGTCGCGCAGTCTCGGTACGTCCCGCCCCCATCAAACCAGTCAACGCCAAAATCTCGCCGCGTCGCACCTCAAAGGAGACCTCACGAACAGCTTCTCCACGCCGCAATCGTTCTACTTTTAATCGCACCTCACCCGGCAAGGTTGTTCGAGAGGGAAACTCATCCATCAATGCCCGACCGACCATCATCGAGATCAATTGGGCACGATTGATTTCATCGATAGCGCCCCCCCCAGCATTCTGCCCATCGCGCAAGACGCACACTCGGTCAGCGATAGAGAAAATCTCGTCAAGACGATGGCTGATATAAATGAGCCCGATGCCTTGTTTCTTGAGATCGTGAATGGTGCTAAACAAACGATCTACTTCGTGAGTCGACAAAGCAGCCGTTGGCTCGTCCATCACTAAAAGACGGGGTTCAAAAGCCAATGCCCGGGCGATTTCGACCAACTGTTGGCGAGCGGTGGTGAGTTGGCGCACCGGAACGGTGAGATCGATCTCTACCCCCAATCGCCGAAATAAATCAGCGGCCTTGGCTCGCTCGGTTGTCCTCTGTAAAAATCCGAACCGTGATGATTCAAAACCTAAAAAAATATTCTCCACTGCGTTCAAACTTGGAACGAGACTAAATTCCTGATGAATGATCGCGACCCCAGCGCGGCGTGCGTCTTGCGGGGATTGAAAGTTGAAGAAATGGCCATCCAAAGAGATCGTGCCACTCTCCGGAGGATGCGCTCCACCTAGAATGCGCATCAAGGTGCTCTTCCCTGCTCCATTCTCCCCCAACAAAGCGAGAACCTCGCCCAGCCTCAGCTCCAAATCGACACCACGAAGAGCTTTTACACCGAGAAAAGATTTTACAATCCCACGCATCTCTAACACTGGAACGGACGCTGTCATTGCTTCGGAGTCAGACCGCTTAACGGAGATCAGGATCTTTTTCTCCGTCTGACCGACGATAAAGTCGGGTTGGAATCAGAGTCTGCTTCGGTAAAATTTCACCTTTCGAATGTCGAATAATTGCATCCACTACTTGGACCCCCATTCGATCTGGAAATTGGATGGGGTCAGCATAAATTTTACCCTGCTTAATTGCCTGCTTCCCTTCGGGTTGACCATCGAACCCAACGATCTTCACTTCAGTCCGACCTGCCTTTTCTAGGGCGGCGCGTGCACCGAGTGCAGCGGGGTCATTGATCGCAAAAATGCCCCGCAACTCTGGGTGGGCTTGCAAAGCATCTTCCGCCGCTTTGTAACCGGCGTCTTTTGCTCCGCCACTTTCCAATTCGCTCACAATCCGGATCGGCACTTTACCCGAAGCATTGTGGGCATCGATCACCTCCCGAAACCCCTTGACTCGGAGTAAGCAAGATTCGGCCTGCTTCAAATGTAATACTGCGATAGAACCCCCTGACCCACCCAAAGCCTCAATCATTGCCTGCCCTGCCTCGCGACCGCCACCCTCGTTGTCGGTCGCAATCTGAGTTACAATTTTTACCCCAGGCTCATTGCAAGGAATGTCCACGGTGAACACTGGTATTCCCGCTGCATTTGCTTCGCGAATGACGGGAATAATCGCCTTCGAATCGCAGGGACTCAAAACAATAGCACTCACTTTTTTTACAATAAAGTCCTTGATTTGATTCCCTTGCTTGGCCACGTCCTTGTCGCCACTAACCACGATGGTTCCATAGCCCTGCTTTGAGGCTTCAGCAGTGATAGAATCTCCAATGACTTTGAAAAATGGATTATCCAAGGTGAGTAGAGAAACACCAATTGTGCCTTTCAAACTTAGGGTCGTTGAAAGTATCGTGGACTCAGTGGATTTGCCGCATCCAATCACCCAAGTAATCAGAGACAGCAGGAGCAGTTGACATCGATTCATAAATTTAACCAGAATTACTGAAGGTTGTTTTGTAAAATTAAAGAGTGCCCGTTTTGAGAAAGTCATGTCGTACCGGCGTACTGATCCGTTGCCCCGTCACAGAGACAAAAATAACTAGGCCCGGTTCGAATTCGACGGTGCGCACATTTTCGAATCCTGAAGGAATCTTTGCCACGCCTTGAATGTAGTTCACTGCAGTCGATTTGCCGGTCGGCAGGTTGACCGTCGTCATCACACCCTCTCGACTCAGGGCATTGCCCGCACGCGATGCCGCCAATCCATCGGCAAAAAAAGCGGTCACATCTTCAATTCCTAAACAATTGTTACGCCCATTCCAAGGCGCGCCATGCCGGCCGCGGTTCTCCATCCACAGGACGGTGCTATTCAAAATCGCTGCGTCTTTGAGGGCAAACCAAAGGTAACCTCGTGACTGAAAGGTCGACGTCGTCCAAGCAGGCCCGCTGGTGAAGGACCGTTCCTCGTTGACGAGTTGAACAAGATCCGAGTGTCCTTGACGTCCTGGCATTCTCGAAAGATCGGCATCAACTCCGCCTTTCCATGCCACGGGTACCTGAGTTAGATTTGACCAACGCGCCCCTGGCAACAGAGCTTGGTATTCGCGCTGAAGTGGATTGCTAAAAAGGCCTGGTGCGGTCATCCCGAATTTTAAAGGACTCGTCGCTATTCGCACAGATCCCTCTTCATCCGGCATAGACAAGGTGGCATGGTGGCCCAAGGGGAATCGCCCAACAAATCCTTCAATCAAATGACGCGAATAGACGACACTCTGCCCTTGAACAAGGGACAAAGCTTTAGTCACGCGACCCAGATGAATCTTTGTTTCGATCGACAAAGTCAGAGTGGACACGTCGCCCTTGCGACTCACCCCTCGAGAGGTCCAAGAGGAACCTACTATTTCGCCGTGGGGCGGATGTAATTCTCCATCCACGCTATGGCTATTGCCGCCGAAGGGCAGACAAAAGAAATCGCCACGCAAACATTTGAGAACGGGCGCAGGCAATTCGGTTCGAGGTTCAGACTGCCACGGACTAAGATGATAGGGCCGAGCGGGGTGCTCTGTATTTCGGAAAAAAACCACTGGCGCCATTTGCCCACCCTCCTGAGTCACAGCGACCTCGGTTTGCTCATTCGATAGAATATAGCACGGCCTAAAATGGGCGGTCTTCACGGGTTCAACATCGGCTCCATTAAGCAGCGCGGTGGCAGCAGAAAGGGGAACAATCATGAGTAGAGAAAGGCAACGTTTCATTGGCGGGTGCAAGACAACCTCTGCGGTTTAGGCCACTGCGGTCAATACACAATCGATGACGTTTTCAGAGAGGGGTCTCGGGGTTCACGAATAAAAACTGGGTTAACCTATTAGCATTCAGAAAAAACTTATCTTAAATTTAAAATTTCCGTCTGAAACTTGCTTAAACATATAAATTGCCTCATTGGTTTTCCAATGATCCCCAAAAAAATCAGCTGCTTTTCGCACTGCTACCCAGCGTGTCGATGGTGGGTCTGTTTTACTCGCTGGTAATTCATATGCGCTTAAGTTTGGGAAAATTTCCTCAATCGATTGGGAACGATGGTTTTTCTGCAGCTTTGAAGTAAGCGTACGCCCAACCTCATGGTTCCCTAGTTGCCGAAAGTAGGATATTCCGCGATCGAAGGCGGGGAAGAAAGGTCGACCGACCGGATTAGGCTTTCGCCGGTTTCCAGTTCCAAGGCAGGAGTTCGGCAACGGTATGGTTCGT
>SIAZ01000225.1 GCA_009695405.1 Pedosphaera sp.
AATGCTGGCACAGTTCCTTTGCGATCCGCTTCCGGCTCCACGCGGGATGCTCCTCAATCCATCTCCGTAACCACTCCACTTCCTCAGATCCCATCCGTCGCCCTTGCAATACTAGTTCTTTAAGCACGCCCTGCTTTCTGAGCTCTTTGACACTGGTAGTCCAGCTCATTCACCGACAACTTGTGGAATGCACCGCTAGCAACCTTGGACGAGCGGGGGAGAAGTGATCGAGCAACAGCCCATGAAACTGCATCATCTAGTGATTGGAATTTCTTCAAGGTTTGTCCAAGCAGCGCCTGCGATGTCGTATCAAGCAGTTCAAAGAGGCTCTCATTCGCGTCGAGGACACGACCGTCGTCGACAGAAAGGACGGCCATCGCGACGGTGCTCAGGCGAAAGGCAGAAGCGAAGCGGGACTCTGCAACTCGACGTTCGGTTATTTCACGTTCGAGTCGCCGATTCGTGGCTTGGAGTTTGAGAGCGCGCTGATCGAGAACTCGGTTCAATTCCTGAAGGCGATAGCAGAATTCGGAAAACTGGTCCCATTTAAGCGAGAGCATTCGAGCTGCCTGCCTGATTTCAATAGAGGTAACAGGCTCCTCGAGGACTAGCATCTGTTTGGGAAATTCAAAGCGCGCCGAAATTTCGTCAGGATCCGCATCTTTTGGGACGCAGAAAATAATTTGGAGGTCGGGTTGGTATTCCCAAAGTTGAGAGATTGTTTCTGCGCCGTTTTCTGTGCCTTGCAGCGTTTGGCTGACGATAGCGACGGAAAAGGGGTGCCCCATTATCAAAGCGTTTTCGAGCTTTTGCACCCCTACCTTAGACTCAGGTGCAACCTCTGTTTTGAAGCGAATTGGGCGTGAAGGTAAAGCGTCGATTTCCCTTCTCTCATCGGTTTCCATCATCAACCGACCCAAAAAACCTGCAGGGGATAGAAAGGCATCAATACGCTCTGGATGGCTGCTGATAACCAGAACTTTAAAAACACTTGAACTAGTATAGGAAGCCAGGGCTGATAATTAAGAGGCACAGTTGCCGATACCGGCGGATATTTTCAAGGCCCGATTAGCCTTTGAACAAGTCCTTGTCATAAGAAAATTTGCAAATGCCTCGATTTACTAAAGGAATGACTAGAGGTGTTGAATGAGTTCTTCACCTGAGAAGCGAACCTTCGGCAGGGACGCATAGGTGTCGTTGGGTGATCGAAATCCGACAGCACAGGCGACGACAGTTCGGTAACTCGAGTCGTCCAAACCTAGAATTTGATCGTAAGCAGTCGGGTCAATTCCCTCCATTGGGCAGGTATCGATTCCCAGCATTGCAGCTGTGGTCATGAATTGACCGAGGGCAATATAGATTTGATGGGTTTGCCAAGTGTCGAGACGTCCGGCTTGGGCGGCCCCCTTCAGGCTGGAGAGGATCATGCCTCGATAGGTTGCCAGCGTTTCGAGGGAGCCGCCTCGTAGGGCGATTTGACGTTCAAGGAAACGATCAACGTGCGCTTGATCCAAGCCAATTTTCACCGTCAAAACGACGAAGTGAGAACAGTCGACGACCTGTTTTTGGCCCCAAGATTTAGATAAGAGTGCGGCACGGATATCAGGGCTAGTGATCACGATAAAGCGCCAAGGTTGAAGGCCAAAACTAGAGGGTGCGAGGATGAGGGCCTGCTCGAGATCATTCCAGAGAGAGGGATCGATTTTTCGGGAGGCGTCAAACTGCTTAGTGGCATAGCGCCAGCGGAGTTGTTCGAGAACAGAATCGGGGGAGTGCACACTCATAAATTATTGCGTTGCGGGAGGTTATTGTGGAGCGATGTAGAAGCAACCTGTCTTGCTGTCAGGGCGTCAGGAGCCGAAATAAAAATAGGTGCATCTCAGGGATTCCAGTTGACCTCAGAGGCGAATGTTGAGGACAACATCAGGGACGTACTGGAGTCAATCCGGTCAGTTGGGAAGAAATCATGGTGAGACTAGTCCGAAAAACACCTACCGCAGCTAAGTCTGCAGCGAGTTCCCGATACGACGCACACCACAAAGTGCTGACAACGACTTATGGATCTTTCGCCGATTTGCGACGTGAATTGTCTGATTCCAAAGAGAAGGTAGCGAACCGAGAAGGGGTCCTAAAACTGTTCGCCTCCTGCATGGACCCCCAGCGTGCGTTTCTCCTGTTGGACGATTATCTGGAAAAGCTATCGCTGAATCGGAAGGATTTTGGTCAGACGGAGTGGTGGCCGCGGATGCAAGGGGTTACAGGGGGGCCGAGGTTGGAGGAATTGGCGATGTTATTTCTCCGGAACAATCGGTCCCTACCAACGGAGCTATTGTCCTTTGCAAATTTCGAAAAGTTTGCAGCCGTCGAGCAGATTGAAAAGGAGACTGGATTTGTCCAAGAATTGGAAAATTGGCTCTTCCCTCCAAATCACACGCATCTGGATTCCACTCGAGCGGCCTTGCGAGTAGTTTGCTCGCCCTATCGTGAGGATGCTACGTCCAACCAATGGCGTTTGGCTGTCCGTTTTTTTCTTTTCCGATCCCGATCAGGAGAAAAGGAACGGTTCCTCCCTGACCTCTGTGATTTGCGAACTCGTGCGGCACACGAGGCTGAATTATTTTCCGCCGATGATTGGCAGGTGATCGATTGGTTGCATGCGCATTGGCCGGAGAAGGCGAAGGAAAATGAAGTGTTGCTTTTGGCGGGACCGGATCTGCTGACCTGGCTTGCGAAATGGGCGCACGGTCAGAGACTTGAACTGTTGGGGACGGCCGTAAACCTTCAGTTTTTCGGGCGGGTCGCTGAACTCAAACCTCGCTTAGAAACAGTCGACGGCGAAATGAGCTTTATCCATGTGTTATCTTTGCCGGACGGCGCTCTTAATCCCCTGCCAGACTCTCACTTTTTTGTCGGAGAACCGCCGTTGGTTTTGGTCAAGGATGAGTTTTTTGTTTTAAGAAATGCGCCCCCAGCGACCCTGTTGGGGCCGTGGGCCGAACGCCCCGTTGTTCCGGTTCGAAGATTATCGCAACGGTTGTTAACTGCACTTCGTAAGACTCAAGCGAAGGATCAGCCCAACGCAAATTGGAGTGAACTCTGTGAGACTCATTCAGCTAAGCCGAAGTTCACCTTTGAATTAGCCGACGAGGTGGTCCGAGTTCGTTTAATGGCCGTGAGCGATAAGGACGGGTCGGAGTGGCAATGGAACGGACATGAATGGTCACGCATGGTCGAGCGCCGGTTGGAGGATGCTCGGCCTGAGTTGCTCGACGACGCTCGTCTCATTCCGGCGATACAGTGGCTTCAACGGGCGGATTGGTTTACCCCAGAACCGAGCCTCTGGGTCTTGGACGCTAACGAAAACTGTCTATCTCAACTCGCCGGCGATTGGGCCGATCGCCCAGTCGATGCGGAGTATTTAGGTAATCCTAGTTTCCAGCGCCTCTTTTTGAATCGGCGTCTGGTGAAGCCCAAATTAGTCTTGCGCGGATCTGGAATCGACTGGCTGGCAGTGAGTGCCGAGTGGGAAGCCGAAGGCTTAAAATTGACCCGAGCGGATGTGGAGCGACTTGCCGCTGCGACTTCGCGATTTGTTAAGTTGCCCGACGGTGGATGGGTCGAGATCGATACCGACGCCAACCGGAAAGCTCAGGAAGTGGCGGCCACATTGGGGTTGGATGGATTGTCGGCAGATGCTCAAAAGACATCCTTGATCCATGCTTCGCAGTTGGATGATGCGACTGTTGACGCTTTGGGGGCGGGCAAGGCTGTGTCCGAGCTACGTGCCAAGTTGGCAAATTTCAAAGGGGTGCCAGAAACACCACTTCCGGCCAGCATCTGTGCGGAACTTCGGCCTTATCAGCACGAGGGGTTCAACTTTTTGGTCAATTTGGCTCGATTGCGCTTGGGCGGCATTTTGGCCGACGATATGGGGTTGGGTAAAACACTTCAGACGTTAGCGTGGCTCACTTGGTTGCACGAAACGGCACCCAAGAAAGACCGAAAACCCTCCTTGGTTTTGTGTCCCGCCTCAGTGCTGCATAACTGGCGGCGTGAAGCGGAAAAATTTGCCCCCAATTTAAAGGTTCTGGTTCTTCAATCGGGTCAAGAACGGCACAATCTCAGAAAACAGATTCCGCAATATGACATGGTGGTGACTAATTATGCCATTTTGCGCCGTGATCTTGAGGAGTTAGGAAAATTCCGCTTTCTCTCGTTGGTGTTGGACGAAGCTCAGTTTATCAAGAATCCATCAGCACAGGTGACTCTTGCGGTGAAGGAAATTGATGCAGAACATCGACTGGCTCTGACGGGTACGCCGTTAGAAAATCGGATGCTGGATCTTTGGTCGATTGCTGACTTCGCTCAACCCGGTTACTTAGGTACTCAACAGAACTTCATTGATGTCTATGAGTCGAAGAACGAAGGGCCCGAATGGGATGGGGCCGCTAAACGCAAGAGGTTGAGCGCGCGTTTGCGTCCAATTATGTTGCGCCGCGTCAAAAAACAAGTGGCCAAGGATCTCCCTGATCGGATCGAGGAACGTCGCGACAGCGAATTGGGTGAAGACCAACGCAAGTTGTATCTTGCCGAACTTCGGCGGAGTCGGGAGCAGGTGCTTAAGACAATGCAGGAAAAGGGTGTGGCCAAGTCGAAAATGCATGTGTTGGCTGCACTGACGCGTCTGCGGCAGATTTGTTGTCATCCCCGTTTGGTAGGCAACGATTCTCCGTCGGGTAAGACCGAGACTCTTTTTGAGCTTTTTGAGCCAATTATTGCCTCGGGGAACAAAATTCTCTTGTTCTCCCAGTTTGTGGAGATGCTCAAGTTGCTCGAAGCGGCTTGCAAAGAGCGGGGGATCAAAACCCATATTTTGACCGGCGAAACCAAGAGCCGTATGGAGGTGGTCAATGCCTTCCAAGCCGATCCGGACCCGTGCGTGTTCCTCTTGTCCCTGCGGGCTGCTGGGACTGGGCTCAACCTGACCAACGCCAGCTATGTAGTCCTCTATGATCCGTGGTGGAATCCAGCTGTGGAGGCTCAAGCGATCGATCGGTCTCATCGTATCGGCCAGACTCAGACGGTGATGGCCTATCGTTTAATAACGCCTGGGACGGTCGAGGAAAAGATCTGGGAACTTCAGCAGCGGAAGTCAGCGACTATCGCTGATGTTCTCGGTGAAGAAGGTTTTGCGAGTAATTTGACCCGCGACGATCTCGAGTATCTCTTTAGCGAAGACTAATCCGCAAAAAGAGCTCGTGTCTTAAGGGTGTTGGCTTTCGTCGAGATATCGATGGGACGCGGCTTTTTCAGAGCCACGTCCGACAGCGATTGATAGATGTGAGGAGGGGTAACCGCTGCCTCGGACAAAATCCAAAGCAGGGTTCTTTCGACAAAAAGACTTTCGAGTTCCTCACCGTTTCAGTCCGCACGCTTGGGCCTCGCAAGTCCATTGATCCTCGCCGCCGATAAGCGCAATCCCGTGCTCGCCGTTTACCATGACGAAGAACACCAGCAGTTGCTGGTCTATTACGGCTTCGAAATCATCGAAATCGTCCCCGACGACACCCAGACGGCCAGCTTTAGTTACTGCTGGGTCGCTGCTACAACTGCGATGTCAAACTCCGCTCATTGGGCAAGATGTTCACCCTCGAACCCAAGACCCTGCGTCGCTACGCCGTAACTCAAAAGGGGGTGTTACCCAAGACGAGGCCGGAAAATGCTCCGGTTGACTCAAAAGTGGTGTTACCCAAAGTCCCCTGAAATTTGGAAGCGAAGGAAGCCGGGGCCCGGTGGCAGTCCGGCCTCCCTCGTTCCCGTTT
>SIAZ01000226.1 GCA_009695405.1 Pedosphaera sp.
AACCATACCGTTGCCGAACTCCTGCCTTGGAACTGGAAACCGGCGAAAGCCTAATCCGGTCGGTCGACCTTTCTTCCCCGCCTTCGATCGCGGAATATCCTACTTTCGGCAACTAGGGAACCATGAGGTTGGGCGTACGCTTACCCTCAAGTAGCAGGTGCTCATCATCGACGGTTGGGCGGTGCAGGCCCATGACTACGTCCGCACCACCTGGGATCTGGACTGGTCTCACAGCTCTCGAAAATGTTTCGGCGATGGCGAGGAACTGGGCAATTCAATGCTGACTTCTCGGTTGGCTGACTTTTTATAAAACTCGACTAGCATCTCGAACTGCCTTTTGACGCGAAAGCGAGTGGGCCTGAGCCTCTCATGAATTCGACTCGTTATCTGGAGTTCGTGACGTTTAATCAATTCGTGCTTCGTGAAAATGGGGCGCTTGAGGCTCTGCTTCTGAATCCGCGGGCTTAGGCTACGCAGAGGATTTTGTGGACACTTCGACGATCACCGATTTCTAACTTGGGTGATTCTCCCTGCCGATGTCCCATGAGCTGGCGTCCGAGAGGGGATTGTGGGGTAATGACCATAATTTTCAGGTCATCGACAACGATTTCCGTACCGCCGGCTCGTGCGGCGACAAAGTAACGGGATATTTCGCCTCGAGTTTCGATTTCGACATAGGCACCGAGGTCGATGGGCGCTCCGAGCCTAAAGTTTTTTGGTTCCATCGCGGCGATTTGGTGGATGGACGCCTCAATTTCGGCGGCTTGCTTCGATTGACCACGAGCGAGGTAAGAAGCTTCGAGACCACGAGTATCATACTTGTTCTCCGCCTTGCTTTGTTCGTGGGTTGCCTCGGCGCGGGCGATCGTGGCGGCCTTAAAATACAAGGCGAGGTCGGCGGTCAGTTTTTCGACCACTTTTTGAATGAGAGCCTGTTTGTTCACGGTTTCGGTTTGGGATTAAACGGTGAAAGAGACTCTGGCGAAACCTGTAAAGCGATTTGAATCCAGTTTTCGTTCTGGGAGTTGGGCCAATGATGGGTAGTTTCCTCCTTGCAATGAGTACACGTGATCCCGAATCGACAATGGCTGTCTTTTTGGACTTGGAGAATATCGCACTCGGGGCTAGGGATGCCCACTTTCCGAGGTTCGACATTCAAAAAGTCCTCGAACGACTCCTTCTCAAGGGTCATATCGTGGTTAAAAAGGCCTATTGCGATTTCGACCGTTACAAAGAGTTCAAGCGCGATCTGCACGAGGCGGCTTTCGAATTGATCGAAATTCCGCATCTTCGACAGTCGGGGAAGAATTCCGCTGATATCCGAATGGTCGTCGATGCTTTGGATCTCTGTTACACCAAAGGGCATGTGGATACGTTTGTGATTTTGAGCGGCGACTCTGATTTTTCACCTTTAGTGAGCAAACTTCGGGAGAATGCCAAGACAGTGATTGGACTTGGGGTGAAGAATTCAACCTCGGATCTTTTCATCAATAACTGTGATACCTTCATCTACTATGATGATTTGGTACGGATGGCGCCGGCACGAACACGTATGAGGCCCCCAGCCCAGCCCTCGCCTACGGCTCGGCCTCAATCTTCGGGTTCTTCCTCTGCCTCTAATTCCTCTTCGAACTCGGCGTCGGCAGACCCAAAAACTGTATCCATGGATAAGACGCTAAATCTGGTGGTGGAGACTTTGGAGGATATGGCTGATGAAAGGGACGAAGACCAGTTAATCTGGGGTTCGATGATCAAGCAGGCTATTCAGCGGAGAAATCCGGGGTTTAGTGAACGAACTCACGGTTTCAGATCGTTCAATGATCTGCTGAAGGAAGCTGAAAAACGTGGACTATTGGACTTGGAAGCGGATGCCAAGTCGGGCGGTTATATTGTTCGCCCAGCGGATTAAATTCCAAGTGATGCTCTTAGACTGTAATCTCTCCTGCGAACTTCCTTTGGCCCAAGGGCACTCTGAAATTAAAGTGAAGTGGCTCAGCTTTTTAAGCTCGGGCCAAAGATAAACTGATGAGGGCTGAGGTTAGCTGATCTGAGTTCGATCGTCAGTGGCTTTGCAGGGGAGAATTGAGACGAAGACCTCCAACTTAGGCTAAACAGGGGTACCGTGAATGGAGCTAAAATTTGAGGGTTATTTGAGCCGCGACTAAGTTTTCAACTTGTTGAAGAAAGCTGTCTTGGTGACTGTAGCTGTATTGAAGTTTAGTCTGCAGATGCTGAGTAAAACGCCAACCGGCAGCGACATCGACCTTCCAAAGATCTCGGTCCCACGGTTCTTGCTGACCTTTGCCGTTAGCGACATCACCGAAATACTGTTGGTTCCAGCGTAGTACACCAAAGAATTGAGGGCTGAACGCATACTTGGCCTCGACAAAATAGGCGAGTGTATTGGCATCACCCACCGATGGAATCTCGAACTGGGAAATAAAAACTTCTGACCAAATCTGCAAGTGGCGCCAAGCAAAGCTAGCGTCGACTGCAACAGTCGATTGAAGAAAGTCACCGACATCTGTGCCTCTAGGCAGTGTGCTCTGGGCTATCGGTTGCAGGTAGGCCCCTTGACTCAGGGAAGTGCCAAAGTTCCAAGAGGCAGACGGTCGAATCCCAAGTCGGCCGCTGACAGTGGGATTGCTCCAACCATGGTTGCTGGCATCCCAAACACTCGATCGAGAGGAAAGCGAGGCGTTCTTCACTTCAAAGGCATAGTCAAACTGATCGATTCGTCCAAACGTACTGAGACCACTGGCATAACTTGGACCCCAAACTAACGGACCCCACAGCGTTTTACGGTCTGCTAGATCTCGTCGACTGAGCATTCCAGCGATGGAGGGTGGCGCCGATTTATCGCTCACGGCGATCACATTTTCGTAGGGCACCGGAGCCGTAATAAATGGATTTTCCCAGCTAAGATGTCGATCAACCCATCGCCCGACTACGGTGGCAAACTTGCCCGCTTGCAGATTGTACCTGCCTTCTTCCCTTGGGGTCCAACGGATCAGATATTCGTCCAAGCGCATATCGCCTGTGCTCCGTTTAAGTCCAGGATCAAAGCCTCGGTCAGCTCGGCTCTGCACAAATGCGTGCAACTGGGGTCCCAAATTCGCATCTAAAAAGAGCGAAAACCGAGGATTAAAAAAGAAAGAGTCGGTGGGATAAATTAAACCCGGCGGCAATCCATCCAAACTGTACCCTTCCAGATCGAAGCGACCACTCAGATCTAGGCGAAATGTTCCGTCTGCTGATTGCACAAAGAGGGAATCATCCAGTCGATCGAGAACTTCTTGCGCTGCCAATGGGGTTCAGCTCGTACTTAATCCGATAGCCCAACCGAGACACCAGGTTCCACCAGCAATAATGGATCTCCATGGGCTGTAGTGTGGCAGGCGCACGGACTGGGTTGGACCGTCTATACTTTTTTTATTGGGCATCATAAAGTTTAAACTTCCGATCGTTTACCAGCGAGGCGATACGCTTGAATGATCTCTGAAAATCCTTTGAGTCGTAGTGGTAAGAGTGGAGTGCATTCAGACAGTACTCCCAATCGCTCTCGGGTTATTTCATCAATCACACACTCCATCGGCTTGGCAGCCCCACACAGGCGCGATGCCAGATTCACTCGTTCTCCGAGTACGGTATAATTGAGTCGATCATTCGATCCCATGCATCCGACCACGACGGTTCCTGTGGCCACTCCAATCCCAACGTCGATGGGATGCACAGAACTCAGGTTCAGTTGGCGACGTTCTTCAACCATTCTCAAAGCACATCGGGCGGCGTTAGAAGCGTCATTTCCATACGATTTTGGAGCTCCAAAAATCGCCATAATTAGATCACCGACAAACTTATCAACGACCCCGTTGCATTCATAAACGACCGCCGTCAATGCGCTCATATGTTGGTTTAATAGAGCAATAACTTCCACGGGTGGCATCCCTTGGGTCAAGGCTGTGAATCCACGAATGTCACAGAATAAAACGCTGACCTCTCTTAGTTCGCCGCCTAAGACTACATCCCCTTTCATTAGGGCCTCAGCCACCTCACGGTCCGCTACTTGGGATAGAACCGATTGGTACCGCTTGCTCAGAGCAAGCCCGTCGGCCATCTCATGAAATGAAGCCGCTAACTCGCCCACTTCATCCATCGATCGTATGGGCACTTTATAGTGAAAATTGCCTCTGCGGATTTCGTTAGTTCCGAGGACAATTTGCTGAATAGGAACAGTTAATCCGTGGGACAAAAGCCAAATGGGCACCAGTGCTCCAGCCATAGCAATCAAACCCAAGCCACCGATCTTCATTCGTAAATCTTTCTGCTCTACTAAGAGTCCTTGCATCGAGAACAAGCAAACTTGATAGGCCAACGGAAAAGAGTTTCCTGCAGGGATTGCCGTATAAAAAAGACGGTGAGGAACTCCGTTGATGTCCACAGTTCGATGGTTCGATTCCTCTCCCTTGCTCGACAGTTCGTAAGTGACTTTTTGCGCCACCGCTTCCAAAGCGGATTTAGGTATCACTGGCGAATAAAAATTTTTATCGAGCCAAATACCACTGAGAACACCGTTTGAGTCAACCGCCCCTTCACTTACCGCACCTCCGCTGGGCAATCCTACAATGTGTGCCCCCCACTGCCGCTTCATTCGGATCATTCACAACGGGGGTGATGTTATATTTGCGAAGTATATTGGATCCATCGCTTGAATCCGCCAAATAACCGGATTCTGAACGACCTCTCTTCTCCTCGCCCTTCTTTGCTAATAGAGCCTGAAGCCCTTGAGGCCGAAGTTGAGTTTGAGGATCCTTGCCCGAACTCCCAAACCGAGGATCTGCTGTCGGAATGAGGTGACCCTCAGCGTCCAAAAAGCGGATCAAAGGCACGTTCAGCCCTGACTCAGAACTCGATTCAAGCAAAGAACGAGATTCGGTGAAGATGTTGTCATAGATAAGTTTGGGATCGCCCTCACCCAACGCGCTAATAATCCGAGGTGATCGAGTTATCTTGCCAATTTGAATTGCAGTTGCAGTAGTTTGAATGCGCTGACGCTCTAAGAATGAAGCCGCTTGTATTTTAAATTGTCCTTCAAAAAGACGTTGGTAAACTCCCGCAACTCGTTGCTGAACCAGCAAAATTGTGGCTCCGGTAACGCTGCCAACGACCAATGTCATCGACAGCATCAATCGGGTTCGAAAACGCAGGGCCATCATGGCACTGGCTGAAGATTACCCACCTACAATGTCTCTCCATCCCGAAGGTTGACCGATTTTTCTAAGGAGGTTTTTCGTCAATCCAAACCTTCAATTTGAACTGGCCCGCAGGTAAATCGCTTAACTTAAAAGAACCATCGGGTCGGGTCACAACGAAGTGTGGGGTCGTTAAAACTAAAATTGCACCGCGCATGTGTTCATGAATGTCGCAGAATAACCGAACGACGCCGATTTTATCAAAGACCATCCCTGCCGATGCTTCATCCTTACGATAACGGCCCAGATCAAAGCGACGCACTTTAGAATAGGAAAAGACGTTATGGTAGTCGTCATCCTCATTCGGAAATTCCACTCGGGTACCTGAGGTGGACCCCAAAAACTGGACCAGCGGTTAAGTTTATACCTCGTTAATGTGCCTTTTAATTGGGTTTTATTACCAGTAAATCTCGCTGGATATCCTCAAATGTTAGCACTAAAGTTAGCACTAACATGGCTAGCATCCACCGCAGACCCAGATCGCCTTACTGGCACGGAGCCTTTCGACATGCCGGCAAACTCGTGCTCAGATCTACTGGATCACCCGACAGGGCCATCGCCCGCCGCA
>SIAZ01000227.1 GCA_009695405.1 Pedosphaera sp.
AACAGTTTCAGCGCCGTCTCCGGGGCAGTGGTCAGTTCTGGACCCGCCCCGGCCTTACCCATCTCCTTCAACTCTGCGTCCTGGTCAAAAACAAGGACGATCACCTCCTCTGGAACTGATTCTTACCGTCAACTCGTGAATGCACGGACCGCAAGTCCACCAGACCTTGGGAAAGGCAAAATTAGCCTTTTGATCTGGGTTTTGAGACGAAATTAGGGTTGTCCAGCGATTGGAATTTTAAAGAAGCACTGCCAACCACCGTAGTCCGAGCCGAGGCTGACTTTCTTACTTTGGTTCCATTCGACATGACCATCTTCGAAGGTGAAGTTGCCACCTTCAGGGGCTCCGCGTGCTCCCCGATGTACGGCGGTTGCCACTTTTTTCCCGTTGTAATCGGTAAACCAAGTGAGTTTGGGATCCAACATATTGGTAGTTTTGGAGCCTAAAGCTTGAAGGCGATCGATTAGGATTGGGGCTGAATCAAATTCACCTCCCAATTTCTTTTTGAAAAACCATTGAGCGGTGCCTTGAGCACCCGTTGTGACATCTCCATCGCCCGTGGTTCTTCCAGGAAGATAAAAGTATCCGAGCAACTGCGAACCCGAATCGGAACTAATCATTCCGCGTTCAGCAGCACGATGCCAGTCGTCAGTCGGGCAAAAAAGCACGTCATTGGCTGCCCTCGTACTTTTGTCGGTGGTCCGCCGATTTCGGATGAGGTAATTATTCCAGAAGTTGCTCATTGTAGGCATCATCCAACTGAACCCCGCTCCGCCACTGTTGTCGGGAAATTTATTTTCGTTATCGGAAGCGTAAACGTTGATGGCGATCCCCCACTGTTTGCCATTACTAGAACAGGCAGTCTTAATAGCTCGCGATTTAGCTCGGCCCAGTGCTGGTAGAAGCATTCCAGCCAAAATTGCGATAATAGCGATGACCACCAATAGCTCAATGAGGGTGAATGCGCGGTCTAATTTTAACGTGTTGGGGCGGTTCATAGAAATTCTAAGATTAACGTCTCTCAGGCTCGTTTCGGGAGAAGGTCAAATAAAAGCACGAGGGGTGCCTCGTGTGAAGCGTAGAAAACGATTAAGTTCCAGTTTAAATTGTACGCAGCGCGAGGAGTCAAGTCGCGTTTACAAAGTTCGCGTTGTTCTAACAGGGCTAATTCCTTTGATGAGGGGTATAGGGTTAGTGAACCGGTGGAAATGGCTTAAAGTGGGCAGTATTTGATTTTTGTAAGGCGAATTCAAGCGGCTAGCGCAAGACGGTCGGGGCGGTGGAAGCTGTCATGAGGAGTTTGGTCGGCAAGGCATTTTCTGGGGCGTGAGTTGAGCAGGGTTTCGACGCGTTTGACATCCTTGGTAGTGAGTTTTCCAAAGGCGCTGCTTTTGGAAAAGTGTTGCCGGATCAGGCCACTGGTATTTTCGTTGAGGCCGCGTTCCCAGGAATGGCAGGAATGAGCGAGCTAGGCTTTGGCTTCGACTTGTTCTGCTAGGTGGGCGTGGCGGGCGAACTCCTTGCCGTTGTCGAAGGTCATTGTCTCCACCTTGTCCCGGCAGGGATGCAAGGAGTGAAGCATTCCTTCAGTGACGGCGGCGGATTCCTTACACTCCAACAAAGCGATCAGGGTGTAACGACTCTTCCGCTTCACCATCATCACCAGTACGCTACCGCCGGGGTGACCGATGACGGTGTCCACTTCCCAATCTCCCACTCGTGATCATTCCTCCACAATGGCAGGACTTTCATCAATCAAGACCTGAGCTTTAATCCGCCTGCGCCGCTCGCGGCCCAGTCCGCTTTTGCGATAGGATTTGCAGCGATGCCTCAAGTAGATGTGGATCTTGCCTCCGGTTCGCTTGTCCCGCTCACTTGAGTTCGCGTCCCACGCTGGGCAAATGCACTCCGATGGTGCGGGCGATGAATTCTTGAGAGCATGGCTGGCGGGTCAGGCTTTCGATGGTGTAACGCTGTTCTCGGGTCAGTCGCTGATATTTGCTCATTGGCTTGGGGGTTTGGTTTAGCGATCGAACCACAAGCCTAACACAGCTTCTGGCCCGTTTCCACCCGACCGCCCCCCTTGCGCTAGGCGCTTGAGTCCGCCGACCTAAACACAAATGCGTTCAGTTTTCCAACGATCTTAGATTGATCTTTGATTGGAATTCAGTGCGCGAGTGGGGTAGATTCACTCCTCCAATTTGACCCGACCTATCAAACGCGGCAGGTGAACTTTCCAATCAATTATGCTCTACTCTAGAGACACTGCCCGACTTTTAATTTTCAGCCTTCTCATCGCCATCTGCTACGGTAGAGAAACTGCTTTGAACGTGCCGATACCGCAGGCCCGTCCGATGACTGTTGCACCGATTCTTCAGAAGGCACGACAGGCTGAAGGTTCACTGACCGCCGGGGACTCTTTCTTTTTAACAGTGGGAACGAATCGAATTGCCCTCCGTTGGATTCCATCGGGTCGTTTTATAATGGGTAGTTCTGTTTCAGAACCTTATCGAGATACAGATGAAATCCAGCATCAAGTTACATTGAAGCGCGGCTTTTTCCTCGCTGAAACCGAATGCCCTCAGTCACTTTGGGAGACGGTAATGGGGACTAATCCAAGTCATGGTCAAGCACCTGATCTCGCAGTAAACCAAGTTAATTGGAAAGAGATATTAAACTTTTGCGACAAGCTGACCACGCTACATCACCAACAAGGAATTCTTCCGGTAGGTTGTCGTTGGTCATTACCGACAGAAGCTCAGTGGGAATATGCCTGTCGTGCAAGCAGTGTTGTTGCTTACGCCGGAAACCTGGATGAGATGGCTTGGCTCGAGGGTAATTCCAAGGGTAAATCGCATCCGGTTGGCTCCAAGAAACCCAATGCCTGGGGGCTATACGATATGCACGGTAGCGCAGCGGAATGGTGTCGCGACGGTTATACTGCCTACACAACTAACTCCGTCATCGATCCCGTCGGACCAGAATCTATAGATTCAAAATGTGTTCGGGGCGGCAGTTGGCTCTATGGAGACAGACGCTGCCGCTCGGCAATGCGGGGCACTATGTCTAGCGGAGTGAAGGGCGATTATATCGGCTTTCGCCTCCTTTTGTCCCTACACTAAGCTGACTCAATCTCGAGATATTTTCATAGTCTGCTTTTGAAATCACACAGAGGTTCAACCCCTCATTGACTCAGGAGAGAATACCGCGCACCACATTTCCAGACACGTCCGTCAGTCGATAATCACGCCCCGAATATCGGTAGGTCAGTTTTTCGTGATCTAAACCCATTAAATGCAAAATCGTAGCGTGCAGATCATGCACGTGAACTCGGTCTTCTACCGCAGCGCATCCGAACTCGTCAGTTGCGCCATAGCTAAATCCGGCTTTAACGCCACCACCTGCCAACCAGTTCGTGTATCCATAGTGATCGTGATCGCGACCCTTGGCTCCTTCAGAGGTAGGAGCACGTCCGAATTCTCCGCCCCAAACAAGGAGTGTATCCTCAAATAAACCACGCGCTTTGAGATCATAAATCAGGGCGGCGATGCCTTGATCACAGGCCTTTGCTAACTTGGCATGGCCATCGACAATATTTTCGTGACCGGTATCCCATGCGATATCGTAACCATCGATCGACAGGGATAACTGAACGACCCTCACGCCCTGCTCGATAAGGCGTCGGGCAAGCAAACATCCTTTGGCAAATTCACTCTCGCCATAGAGATCCCGTGTTGCTTGGGATTCCCGACTAATATCGAACACCTCCGGCACCGAAAACTGCATTCGGAAAGCCATCTCCATTGCCGCAATTCCTGCTTCAAGATCCTGATCTCGTTCCATTCGAGACAAGTGCTTTTGATTGAGCTGCGCCAAGAGATCCAACTGATGCCGCTGATCCCCTGTGGAAAGCTTCCGGTTCTTTAAATCGCGCATCACCGCGTCTGGTTTCATCTCGGCAATATTAACATAGCTACCGGCATAGACGCCGGGAAGGAAAGCATTCCCCCAATTTGCGAGCGTGCAACGGGGCTGAGCTCGAGGGGACATTGCGACAAAGCCGGGTAGATTCTGATTTTCCGTTCCGAGACCATAAACCAGCCACGAGCCCAGACTCGGGCGATTCGGTTGTAACGCCCCCACATTCATCATCATCATCGCCCCAGCATGCTCGGGGATGTCTGTATGCATCGAATGGATGAAGCTGATGTCATCAACGCAGTTTGCCACTTTTGGGAAAATGTCACTGACCCACTTTCCCGATTGTCCATATTGCTGAAACCCAAAAGGTGAAGGCATTAACCCATTTTTGGTATTGCGTAGACTTTTACGATCCACCAATTCCGGTCGCTTCCCAGCATGCTTAGCCAACTGAGGCTTGTAATCAAAGGTGTCTACCTGTGAAGGCCCTCCCGGCATAAATAGTTGAATAACCCGTTTGGCTCTTGGGGTAAAATGCGGCCGTTTCGTTAGAAGTGATGCTCCCGCTCCCAGATCGGTAGCATCGGCCTGACCGAGTAGCCCAGCCAATCCAATGATTCCCATACCAGAACCAAGGTGACCAAGAAAATCGCGCCTCGAACTTAGCCTTGAGGCTCTCCGGAAAGCGGCTTCATGTTGTCTAAAAAACATAGGAATTGGATTATCGGATTTGTTGAAACTCGTGAGCACTGAGTAACACTTGCGAATACAATTGCCAGGGTGATTGATCACCCGCTTTGAACGGAGTATCTAGAAAAGTCAAAGCAAGTGTCACTTCCTCGGCGAGAGGTAGACGTGAATACAGAATTAAGTACGCCCGCTCAATACGGCCTCGATCGTCGAAAATCTCCCGCTGAAGGCGCTCCGCAAATGCCTTGGCTCGATCACCCATAAAGGCGCTGTTCATCATAAAAAGATACTGTTGAGGAATTGTACTCACCGAGCGGGACTCACTCGTAGACCGAGGAGTGGGAAAATCAAAAAGTCTGAGGAATTCATCAGAAACAAAACGATCGCCGTTACGACTGACCGTGCTGTACACAGTGCGTCGATGGATTTCGAGCATCTGATCAATAGACTTACCACCCAAGCTACGATCCAATTCTTCAGTCACGGCAAGAAAACTGTCGCGCAAAGACTCAACCTCCAGTTTACGCGGATTCATTCTCCATAGCAGACGATTTTCACCATCCATCGCAAAGGCGGCAGAAGAATAGTGACTGATCATCTGCCATGTCGCCGAGAGCATTATTTTACGATGGAGACTTTTCAGGGACCATCCACCTTCTACCAAGCTGTTTGCCAACCATTCGAGTAAA
This sequence comes from Pedosphaera sp., assembly GCA_009695405.1. Classification (GTDB taxonomy): domain Bacteria; phylum Verrucomicrobiota; class Verrucomicrobiia; order Limisphaerales; family UBA9464; genus SXXZ01. The sequence continues at coordinate 5,301 of SIAZ01000227.1, forward strand.
TCAGGGTGGGTCGGAGCTTCACCGAGAACGCCAAAATTACTTGGGGTACGGACGAGTGCCTGCCCAAAATGATGTTTCCAAACTCGATTCACTAAGACACGAGCCGTCAAAATAGTAGAGGGAGAGGTAACAGCCTCGGCAAGTTGACGCCGACCGCTGCCTTGACTAAAAATGACCGGTGATTCTCCTGCTAAAATTTGCAAAAAACGTCGAGGTGCCGGCTCCCCTGGCTTGCGTAGATCTCCCCGAATAGCCACGGGTAAATCACGATTACTATTCTCTTTGAGCATATGCGCTTTGGGGTAATCTGGGGGGCAACTTTGCTGCAATCTCTCTCGCTCCGCCTTCAACTCCGATACCCGTGCATTCACGAGTTGACGGTAAGAATCAGTTCCAGAGGAGGTGATCGTCCTTGTTTTTGACCAGGACGCAGAGTTGAAGGAGATGGGTAAGGCCGGGGCGGGTCCAGAACTGACCACTGCCCCGGAGACGGCGCTGAAACTGT
>SIAZ01000228.1 GCA_009695405.1 Pedosphaera sp.
CGAGGAAAACGTCTTCAGTCTCGTCGTCTACGGCGACACCGATCCCGACTGGCAACCTTCCAAGTACAAAGAAGTCCGCCGCAACAAAAACAAAAGCACCTTTGAATTTGCCACAGTAAAACTTTCCAAGCTAGGACGTTGTCTCACCGTCGCTCGCAACAAGGGAAACCCTGTGGCCTGGGTGATTGACGCCCACTTAGGGGCACAAAAGACCATGAACAATCTCCTTGAGCATTATCAGCTCAAAAGCGAAATGTTCCGAGACCTTTTTCAATGCGGAATGCCTGTCGAAAAAGTCAGCAAAATCCTCTGCTTAATTGACTGGTTGATGACCTTACCTGAAGATCTTACAAAACAATTCAACATCGAACTCCAAGCCCAACGAAAAACAAATACCATGATTCCCATCAGCAGCTTCGAACTCGCCGTCCTTGAACAAGGCATTGAACAAGGCATTGAGAAAGGCCGCCAAGAGGCCGTCTTAGATGCTCTAGAAACTCGATTTGGAGAGGTCTCTGACCGAGTGAGGGAACAGGTTCAGTCCCTCACCGACGCGATCGAATTGAAGCGACTCTTGCGTCGAGCGATCTTGGTTTCTGACGTCAATTCTTTCAGTGCAGAACTTTTCGTGCTTGTAGGTTGAATCTTCAGTTAGAGGGTGGGTGTGCAGACCGATGCTCTAGTTCACTTAACCTATTGGCAATTTTAGGCTGGGAAACTCCTGCGCAGTCACTCTTCAAGAATAAAACCCCTAGAAACGTATGCATCTAGGGGTTTCTAATCAAAACTGGCGGAGAAGGGGGGATTCGAACCCCCGTTACGGCTTTTGACCGTAAACCGGTTTAGCAAACCAGCGCCTTCAGCCACTCGGCCACCTCTCCGCTGAGAGAAGATTTAATCACGAACTCTACCTTAGGGTCAAGATGCTGTTGTTGATCTAATGCGACTTTGTAGCGGGGGGCACTTTTCTTTGATGCCTAAAGGCCGCTGGGATGATCTATGAACTCCCAAGTGAGACTAAATTGTTTAGCGAGAGACTCGACCAATGCTTTTACTCCGAAGGTTTCCGTCGCGTAATGACCTCCGTAAAACACATTGATTCCGGCCTCTTCGGCGAGGGAATGAGTCCAGTGCGGGCCTTCGCCAGTAATAAAGGTATCCACACCTTCCGACGCCGCTTGCTTTAGTTCGGCACCTGCGCCTCCAGTACAAATTCCAATTTTTCGGCAAACTTCAGGACCGCCCGGCAGAAGAATGGGAGGACGACCGAGCAGACTAGAAAGTCGATTGGCGAGTTCAGAACGGGGAAGGGATACAGTGGACTGCCAACCGATTGGGCGTCCCTGATGATGAAAGAAGGGTCGAAGTCGTTTTAGTCGGAGATGCCCCGCCAAGAGTGCGGCATTACCCAAGGTGGGATGGGCATCCAGAGGTAAGTGCATAGAGTAAATGGCTAAATCTGCTTCCACTAAGGTGCAAAGAAGTTCGTGACGCCGCCCGGTCCACGGAATGGAATTTCCCCAAAAAAGCCCGTGGTGAACCACCATTAGGCTGGCACCTGCGGCAGAGGCACGTCGGATAGTGGCGAGAGAGGCATCGACTGCTGCGACGATATGCTTCACTCCGTGACGATTGGCGACTTGCAATCCATTGTGAGCGCGGTCGTAGTCAGTGAACTGGTCTGGACAAAGGAGAGCGGAGCAGTGGTCAACGATACTTTGAAGAGAAACAGTCAGCATGATCGGAGAAGAGCGAACCAGCGGATTGACACAAAGACCAGTCACCAATAGCGACAAGTTAACGATCTTCTGTAACCATTACATTCATATTCGGTCGTTTTGGAGTCAGAATGGTTAGCTAAATAAGACATGGATGAATCGGTACTCGATGTGCCCGCCTGCTTGGAGCGGGTACGGGTGGGCAATGAGGACGCTTCACGCGAACTCATGCAGCATTTGCATCCATTGGTTGTGAAGATAGTTCGGTCGCATTTGCCGAGGCGGACGAGTGAGGAAGATTTGATACAGACTGTGTTTGTGAAAGTGTTTACTCGGATTGAACAATATCGTGGAGCGGTACCTTTTGAACACTGGGTATCACGCGTGGCAGTGAACACCTGTTTGAATCAGATTGCGCACGAGAAGATTCGGCCGGAGTGGCGAATGGCAGATTTGAGTGAAGAAGAAGAGAAGGTCATCCAAAATCTGGCCTCGACGACTGGGGAATTAGTTCCGGAAGACGGACTAGCTTCGCGGGAGTTGGTGGACAAATTGATGGCTCACTTGTGTGCCGAGGATCGGTTAGTGATTAACCTATTACATTTGCAGCAAAAGACGGTGGAAGAAGTCAGGGAGATTACCGGTTGGAGCGGAGCTTTAGTAAAGGTTAGAGCATTTCGGGCTCGGGCTAAAATGAAGAAACATCTTTCGAGAATAATGGAGGAAATGGCGTGATGAAAAATAGGCATCTAGATCGACTTTTGACGTGTGCAGCGTCTGTTTCTGAGTTACCGGATCCAGTGGATCCAGAAGTACAGCGTGCTCTGGAGAATCAAGTGTTAGCTCGACTGCGAGGGATGAGGGCATACGGCGATGCCGTTACACTGCTCCGAATGTTGCGGACCGGCTTAGCTTTGGCGGGGGCAGCGGCACTGTGCACGATTTTGATATCGGTAGGGACACTCGATTCCGGTTCGACTGCAGGATTGGAAGATCCTTTTGTGACACTTGAGCCGGAAGCGTATCTCGCTTTGCAATAATTCTTACCCGCGATGAATCCGCTCAGCCGAAAAGCCGTGATTGGTTATCTCGCCGCAACTTTTGTGGCTGGCACACTTGCGGGAGGCTTTGCAACAAGGGCTTTTTTTCCGAAAACTCCACAACGCCCAAGTCGAGATGGGGGGGGGATGGGTAAACGAATGCTGGCTACCTTTACCAAAGAACTTAAGTTATCCACCAATCAGGTCGCGTTGTGTCTTCCAATTATGGAGGCAGCCGATCGAGATATGTCGGAGACCCATCGGGAGAACGGTCGTCGGATGCGAGAGGCGTTTGATCGCTGCAATGCTCAGTTACTTCCCTTGCTGAATTCGGAGCAGAAAATCCTACTTGAGGACTACAAAAAGCGCTTTGCTGACCGACGCCGTGAGCATCCGCCTAGAGGGCCACAACCTAGGGGAGAGCTTCCTCCTCCACCTCCTGCGCCAGTGAAGCCGTGATCTAATCGCTAATGGATTTGATCAATCGGCGGGATTAGAAAGAGGACTGTTTCAGATCGAATCTCCGGAAATCAATCTTGATCCTCTGGGCTGAAATATCGACTACTTATGCCGATGAAGCTTCTTTTCCTTGCTTGCTTGGTCACCGTGCTGAGTTTGCTGACTCGACCCGTATTAGGCTTAGAAGCCGTTCGTCGGTCCGAGGTGATTTATGGTAGAAAGTTTGGAACTGCACTGACCTTGGATGTTTTGCAACCAGCCGAAACCAATGGATACGGCGTTGTGTGGATTGTCAGCGGGGGATTTTATTCGGATCACGCCTCGATCAATCCCTCTTATTGTGCGGAACTCTTAGAGCGGGGTTACACGATTTTTGCCGTGGTACACGGTTCGCAACCACGGTTTAGCGTCCTCGAAATCGCCGAAGATATTCACCGTTCAATCCGTTGGATTCGTCATAATGCCGCAGATTACGGTCTTCGAGCGGATCGTCTGGGAGTGACCGGAGCAAGTGCCGGTGGGCATCTTTCGCTGACCTTAGGAACGCAAGGAGGGGAGGGGGATCCAACAGCGAAGGATCCGGTGAATCGGGAGAGTAGTCGGGTACAATCTGTAGCCTGTTTTTTTCCACCGACCGATTTTGAGAATTGGAGTCGACCAGGGGATAATCAGGTGGGTATCGGTAAGGTGGGACGCGCTTTTTACGGCGGGTTTGGGCCGCGTTCAGATACAGTCGAGAGCCGAGTGGAATATGGTCCGTTGATTTCGCCGATTCAATTTGTCAGCAAGTTGACCGCCCCAACCTTGATTCTACATGGCGAAGCGGATGGACTCGTACCGATTTATCAGGCGGAAATTTTCGAAAAGAAATGCCAAGAAAAAGGGGCGGTTTGTAAGGTGGTGCGTTTACCCGGCAAAGACCACGGTTGGCCGGGCATCGAAAAGGATATGGCACAATTTTCTGATTGGTTTGATGTCACCTTGCGGGGGATTTCGAAGCCTTGAATGGTTGACGAGATTTTATTTACCCCAATGCCAAAAAATTCATCCCTCCCGTCGGTTGTTTGGTTACACGGTCGATTGGTCCCCGATGTAGAAGCGGTGATTTCGGTTCATGACCGCTCTTTTCTCTATGGAGACGGGCTCTTTGAAACACTAGCTGTGGTGGGTTGGCGACCCGTTTTTGAGAGGGCCCATTTGCAGCGATTGGAGCGAGGGTCAGCGTTCTTGGGGATTTGTTCTCCCTTCAATTTTGCTGAGTTATCCGAGGGAATTGCAGCGCTGATCCGAGCGATGGACCTTGAATCCGGTTCGGTGCGAATCCATTTGTCACGGGGTGTCGGGCGGCGTGGGTATTCGCCGCGAGGCGCAGACTCGCCAAAGATAGTAATTACCGCCCATCGAGGGACTGGAGAAAAGGAAGACTTGCAACAATGGTGTCTCGTAACCGCATCCTTTCGGTGTGCTCCAGGAGATGCCATCGCTCAATTCAAGACGGCGTCAAAACTCCTGCACGTTTTGGCCCGATCGGAAGCCGAGGCTGCAGGTGCTCAAGACGCCTTAATTCTGGATACCAACGGAAAGGTGTTGGAAACTGCCAGTGGCTCTCTTTTGTGGATCGAGAATGGGGCTCTTCTGACGCCGCCAGTCGGGGCGGGGTTATTGTCAGGTATTACCCGAGATGCAGTGTTGAAATTGGCTCCTGAGTTGGGTTTAACCGTAGTTGAAACGACAGCAAATTTGGAGAGGATTCACATGGCTTCAGGCGTTTTTGTCACCTTGAGCACACGGGGTGTCGTAGAGATTTCCAGACTAGATCAAACGGAATTAAGAACATCTGAGTGGACACGGATGATTTGGAGTGAGCTGTGGAAGAAGATGCGGCTTTGAGGATTCCACAGCGGGGAAGAAGAATAGAGTGATCCTTTTAAGCGTAAGCGTACGCCCAACCCCATGGTTCCCTAGTTGCCGAAAGTAGGATATTCCGCGATCGAAGGCGGGGAAGAAAGGTCGACCGACCGAATTAGGCTTTCGCCGGTTTCCAGTTCCAAGGCAGGAGTTCGGCAACGGTATGGTTCGTTGCCTGTGGAATACGCCGCAACACATCCGTCAACCATGCCACCGGATCTAACCCGTATCGTCGTGCAGTTATTAAAAGACTGTGGATATAAGTCAGAAACCCCAATAAATAGGCCTTTTATTGGCTTTTTTGATAAGTGCCTATGAAGATGGATGAAGCTGAATACAGTTTAAAGTGTAGGGAATACGTAGGGAAAAATAAGGGGCGGTGAGAACTGGCAACGGTGGGTCCGATGCCACGCTTAGAGACGATGAATAATTAGGATGTCTTTTCATAAGTAGAGACCTACCTTGAACTTTGTTCCGAGCGGCCGCTAACTCTCATGCCATCTATCAATAATGAGAATCCTTCGATCTTCCAACCGGGGGTTCACCCTCATCGAACTTTTGGTTGTCATCGCGATCGTCGCCATCCTGGCCGGCATGCTCCTTCCGGCGTTGGGTCGGGCGAAGGAGAGGAGCAAACGGATCCGATGCCTCAGCAACCTCCGTCAGAT
>SIAZ01000229.1 GCA_009695405.1 Pedosphaera sp.
ATGCTCCTCAATCCATCTCCGTAACCACTCCACTTCCTCAGATCCCATCCGTCGCCCTTGCAATACTAGTTCTTTAAGCACGCCCTGCTTTATGAGCTCTTTGCCATCGGTAGTCCAGCTCATTCACCGACAACTTGTGAATGCACCGCGAAAACCTCAGGGTGTGTCAGCTTAGGAATTTAGATTTCCACCTTCAGTCGCCAGAATCCAACGAGTTTGAATGCGCAGCAGCCGTCTTGTTAAAGAAAAACCCTGCATCTCTGCCTCCCTTTTGAGGCTCATGGCTTCAAGGGGAAATGTGAGTCGCAGACTCCTTCCACTTCCTAGTAACCTCTGGCGAAGGATCCACCTTCAGAGATCGACCCCAAGCCTCACGAGCTTCTTTCCAGCGAAACAAGGCGGCCAGACAATCCCCAATATGATCTAGAACAGTCGCATCCGGCTTGGACATCGCCGCATTCGCTCGCTCCAAAAACTCGAGTGCCTTGACAAACTTGCCCAGTTTAAAAAGCACCCAACCCATGCTATCCAAATAGGCGGGATTCTTCGGCTCCGCCTTGAGTGCCGACTCAATCATTGCCAATGCCCGGTCCAAGTTCTCACCTTTATCCGCCCACAAGTAGCCGAGATGATTTAATGCTTCGTCGTAATCAGGTTCAATTTCCAAAGCTTTTTCCAAATAATCAATGGCTCGCGCCTCGTCCCCTTTCTGCTCCAACATAGAGCCCACTTGAAAATAAAAACGGTGATCGGTCAGAGGCGGACGATTCGTCGCCCCCAACACCTCGGCCGCTCGGTAGCGGTCCCAAGCCAAGTCGAATTTCTTCAATTGGGCATTCGCTATTCCAGACAAATATTCGACTCGGAACGACGGGGCAAAATCACGACGTGCCCGATCGAGTAGAGTCGCCGCGTCTGCGGGTCGCTCAAGACTAAAGAGGGCAACCGCTAAATCGGTATACGCCGGTTCAAAACCGGGATTCAGCAACAGCACTCTTTCAAGATGGTTGCGCGCTTTCTCAAATTGATTTTCCTGCATCGCCACCACCCCGAGCAAATAATAGGTCATGGGGTTAGCAGGATCAATTTTGCGAAGAGCCTCTAACTGGACGGCAGCTTCCGGCACTCGACCTGATCGGAGATACACTTCAGCCAATCGAGCCACGGCCAATGGATTCAGGGGAACACGTTGCTGAAACTCCTTTAAAACAGCTTCAGACTCTGTCGCATGACCCAGACTAGCCAAGCGATCGGCCATTCGTAGGTTAATGCCGGCATCTTCCAACTTGAGCGAGCGAATCCGTTGAAAAAGTTTTAATGCCCGAGCCGTGGTGAGATTGGTCAAGCTGCGATCAGAGGCACCGGCCACCAAATAGAGGTCAGCCATCTCCAAGAGGCGCGGAGCGGCATTACTCATTCCCATCATCACTCGATCTAAAACGCGAACGGCTTCAGAGGCTTTTTTGCGACTGGAAAGTAGCTTTACCACAGCCTGTAAAACACTAGAAAGGACCGGTGGACGCTCTAAAGCACGGAGATACGAATCAAGCGATTCGTCAAATCGACCGGCTTGAAACAAGGCAAGTCCGCGCAACGCTAAGAGATCCCCAGAGGCATTGGTTCGCAGTGCCGCACGATCCAAGAGAGGTAAGGCATTGGTCAGGTGACCGGATTGAAGACGTCGACGTGCGACATCTAACGCGAGTTCTTCATTACTAGGATCAGCGGCATGCGCCTTTTCGAAGAAACGGTTCAGGCTCTCAATATCCCCATTCAAGCCACTCAAAAGACCGGCGGCAAATGATGCGTGTGCCTTCGCTCGTTGTTCCCAAGCGTTTGCAGGCTCAACAGGGCTGCGTGGACGAGTGTCTACAGTTGACTTTACTGCAGTGGTACAACTCGTAGCGCCGACAACCAAAACTGTCAGCAGAAACCCAATGGCTCGGTGTTGGAAACGGTGTTTAAAATCGAGCAGGACAGTTCGAAGACCTGTAAAAGTGGCCCGTTGGAGAGTCTGAAGGCTGTTCATCGAACAGAATAGGTAACCGTTAAGACTGCGGTGCAGAGGATTGGCTCAAAAGAAAAACGACGCGGCCCAGACGTGAGTCCAAAGCCGCGTTTCGGGAAATGACACTTGGTAGAACGGCCGAAGCGGCGGCGTTACTTCTGCCAAGTTCGCTTTTTGTGCCGGTTCTGCCGAAGCTTCTTCCGACGTTTATGCTTATTAATTTTCGCTTTGCGACGTTTCTTAAGTGAACCCATAGCTCTGTTCGTACTTTACCGGTCGTTCAATACACCACTTTGTTCAGTGGGTACTCAATGATGCCTTCGGCACCGAAAGCCTTCAGTCGCGGAATCATTTCGCGAACCACGGGTTCGTCTATGATCGTTTCCACGGCTACCCAGCCAGACTGGCTCAGACTAGAAACAGTAGGATTACGGAGAGATGGGAGGCTTTGCAACAGGTTTGGCAGATCCTTCTCACGAAGATTCATCTTTAACCCCACCATCACCTCCGCATCGATCGCCCCTTTCAGCAACATTGCGATGGTTTCTAGCTTGGCCCGCTTCCACGGATCCTGCCATGCGACCTTGTTAGCAACGAGTCGGGGCGTCGATACCATCAATGTCTCCACAATCCTCAGTTTGTTAGCCCGCAACGATGATCCAGTCTCAGTCGCGTCCACAATGGCATCCACTAATTCTCGGGCTTTCATCTCAGTCGCACCCCAAGAGAATTCAATCTCGGCCTTCACCCCATGCTTTTTTAGAAAACGCTTGGTCATATTAACCACTTCAGTTGCGATCCGCTTACCCTCCAAATCTTTAACGGTCCGAATCGGCGATTCCTCAGGCACAGCCAAGACCCAGCGAGTCGGTTGCCGAGTGGCCTTGCTGAAGAGAAACTCTCCGACCTCCTGCACTCGACCCGCTACCCCGTTCTCATGAATCCAGTCAATCCCAGTGAGTCCAGCATCCAGATAACCTAGATCCACATAGCGTCCAATCTCTTGAGCTCGAATTAAGCGAATCTGCAACTCTGGATCATCGACGTAAGGCTCATAATTGCGACTCGAAACGGAAATGTTCCACCCAGCACGAGCGAACTTTTCAATGGTCGCATCCTGAAGGGAACCCTTGGGCAATCCCAACTTCAAGCGGGGAACGGAAGCGGTGTCTTTAATCTTGGTCATTGTTAACGATTTTGCGGAAAAGTGTTCAAGCAATGCATCGCAATCTACGACCTAGATGCTTAACTCCCCGCATGATCCAATTGACCTGCCAGAGATCCTGCGGTCGGGCCACCCTTTTTTTCACCTTCTCTTCGCTTACCCTACTTGGATTCAGACGACTTCAACACATATCCTACCCCGCGAAGTGTGTGCAAACGGGACTTGTCCGGATCAATTTTACTCCGCAATCGATGGACTAAAACATCCACAACATTGGTCTGGGGATCAAAGGCGAAGTCCCAAACATGTTCCAAAATAAGGGTCTTTGAAACCGGTCGTCCCGCATTCCTCAATAAATATTCGAGTAAGGAAAATTCTCGTAGCTGCAGATCAACCGGATCACTCCCTCTTCGGACTTCGCGGGTTAAAAGATCGAGGCTAATGTCGCCGCAAGTCAGACGGGTGGGCTCTGCAGAAGACCCAACCCGCCGTAATAGGACTTGAACCCGAGCCAAAAGTTCGGTGAAAGAAAACGGCTTCACCATATAGTCGTCGCCGCCCGCCTGAAGTCCTTTTACTCGATCCTCAACGCTCCCACGTGCACTTAAAAAGAGAACCGGCATGGTGACGCCCATATGACGCCAGTGCTGCACTAAGCGGATTCCATCTAAACCGGGTAACATCACATCCACGACTGCGACATCGTATGGGGCCAAGGCACCTTGAACCTTGGCGTCATCGCCCCGAGCACACTGATCTACTGCATACCCCGCCTGCCGAAGGCCTTGTACCACAAAGGACGAAATTTTGATGTCATCTTCAACAACGAGCAGTCTCATTGATTTATTGGTTCAAAACTGAAGTGTGAAAATTAGACTCGAAAGGAAAAGAGCCTCGTCAAATTTGGAGCTTCTTCCTTTTAGACCACCACCCGAATCCTCGCCTTGGTCCTCGTATTCGTTCAATAAATCGATTCCACAGTTGATGAGAATGTAAAAGAATAAGAATTTAAACCTAGTGAACCTTTTCTTCGATTTCCATTGGCCAGTACCGATGATGCTCATTTTGCTCATTAGTAGCCACTCGATATTAGGTGAAGAGTCCACAGCCATAGCCACAGTGCGACACGGTTTTGTTACTGGGATCCTAGTCACATCTAGGGGGAGCGGTTACCTAAAGGAACCGTCGGTCATTTTAAGTGGCGGTGGTGGAAGCGGTGCGACAGCGGTTGCCTTACTCCACACCGATCAAGTAGACCAAATCGTGGTTCTAACTGCTGGAAATGGCTACACGGAAGCCCCTAAGGTAACGATAGAAAACCTGCGAAGCCCGATTGAGCCCAAGGCTCTACTCGATCTTCATTTTAAATGGGTGCCAGCCATCAGCGTAACCGGCCCTAAGGGAACCATCGGAACCCTGCAGTGGAGCGAATTTGTTGCCGGACCTTGGACGACATGGACCAATATTACAGCTGGAATTGCTGAGACGACTTTGGTGGATTTATCCGGATGGCCCGGCACCGTTTTTATAGGGGATTGTTCCTTTGACTCCTTTGCCCCCTCCGATGTCAGGGACTTTTGTCGAAGTAAAACCAGGGTCTGTGCTCATGAAAACAACTTCTTCAGGTCAGAATTTATTGGCATTAAAGGTGAATAATCGTTTTTTTATGGAATCGACCGAAGTTACCTTTAACGAATGCACTCATGTCCGGGAGTGGGGCCTCGGCCACGGTTACACCGATCTGCCTGCGGGTTCGGGATCTGGAGATAAACCGGTTGCGGAAATCAGTTGGTATGATGCCATTAAATGGTGCAATGCGAGGAGCCAGTTAGAGCAGCGGAATCCGGCCTACTTCTTAGGTTCGGTTGCCTACAAGACAGGAAACTCGATCCCAAGCCTGATTACCGCCGCAACGGGTTACCGGTTACCCACTGAACTGGAATGGGAATAGGCAGCTCGGGGTGGCATAAACTCCCTCCAATATGACTACAGCGGAAGTGATAATTCGGATTTTGTAGCGTGGCATACGGGCACATCCTCAGGCAATTTCCACGTCGTCGGAAGCAAGCTCCCCAATCAACTGGGAGTCTATGATCTGTCGGGAAATGTAAGCGAATGGTGCTGGGATGCTTCCCACTTATCTCGGGTCTTCCGCGGAGGCAGTTGGAATGTCAGTCGAGATAAATGCCGTGTATCTTCTTCTGATTTTTTTCTCCCGACACTCCGTTCTGAAGGTGTCGGATTTCGAATTATTAGACCTTGATATGAACCATCGCTCCGTCCGTTTCTTATCGGTATTTGAGGTCACCAGTTGAAGACTGATTCCTGTTATTTCGGTAAGCGACCGTGAAAAAGGACTTAAGCGATACAATGCCGGATCGTGGCTAAAGTGGACAAACTCAGTACGGAGCCCACAAGATCAAGCAGTCTTCCCGATGTGGGCCTGCTTCGATAAAACGGACAGAGAAAAGGGAGTTATTGGTTAGTTATTTTTGAGTTCGAACTGAGCGGGTGAAAGGCCTCGGAGGGAGGTGTGACGGCGCTGGCGGTTATAGAAGATTTCAATGTAGTCGAAGATTTCGG
>SIAZ01000005.1 GCA_009695405.1 Pedosphaera sp.
GGGCCAAGCGTTCAGTCAGAGAGAAGAAGGAAAGTTCAGCGGGACGGATCAATTCAGGCATGCTGTCTTGGACGAAAACCCAGCCCTGCTTACTCACCTTTTAGACACATTTCTTTCCGCGAATTGAGTTTCTGGAAGTCCCCTTAAGTATTTAATGACTTAAAATAGGGTGCATTCCTATTAAAATCAGTTCTGAGTCAAGGCTCTCCCTGAATGTTAGGTTTTTGGCTCGGTTTAGAACAGCGGTTTTAAGTTTCGCCTTGCCGCCGTTTACTTTTTTATGGCTGAAACTGATTTCAAATGAAGCCGCCTTGACGTTTGATCGATCCGGCGTGGGAGTAAGTTTAAAGCAATTTGCGGAAATGAAGTCGAGGCTGGGGGGGCGATCTAGCTCTCAACCTAGTTCGTCTCCTGAGGACGTTGTTCTTCATTATCAACCGGGGGATCTTGTCCTTGGCATCGATCCGTCCCTTCGTGGCACTGGTTGGGGGGTAGTTCGGGTTGCTGAACCCGAACCGGTTCATATCGGATCAGGTACAATCCATTGCCCTGCTGGGTGGGAACGAACCCGTTGTCTTGGGGAAATTGGCCGAATAATCGCCGGTCTCATGGTAGAATTTCATCCAGTTGCCTGCGTGTGTGAAGGCTTGTTCTTTGCGCAAAATCTTCAAACTGCCTTAATCATGGGAGAGGCTCGGGGTGCTGCCTTAGCCGCAGTGGCGGTGTCTGGTATTTCGATTCATGAAATCGCTGCCCGTAAGGTGAAACAAGCGATTGTGGGGTATGGGGCGGCTCAAAAGATGGCGGTGGCTCTGATGGTGCAACGACGGCTCTCACTCGATGTATTACCAACTCCAGATGCCGCTGATGCTCTCGCTCTAGCAATTGTCTTCGTTCAGGAAAGTCGTCGCTCTCTCTTAAAAAGTGCTCGGCGCATTTGATGTTCTCCGGCGATAGGGCCCACTAAAAGCGGCCCAGAATCAGTGTGGTATCTTTTGAAACTCGTTGCGTGCGTCAAGTCAGTTGGTCGGTTTTACTTCGTCCATGAAAATTCAGACAGGTATTATTACTGTTTCCGATCGTGCATTCAGGGGGCTTTATGATGACTTAGGCGGTCCCGCTTTGAAGACGGCCGTGGTCGCATGCGGATGGGAGGTGTTGGATGAAGTGAGGGTTCCAGATGAGAAAGCAGACATTCAACGGGCGATACGCGCACAGTGTGCCAAAGGGTGTCAGTTGATCCTGACCACAGGGGGCACGGGTGTCGCCCTCCGTGATGTGACTCCCGAGGCTGTGCGCGAGATTGCTCTTCGTGAATTACCGGGATTTGGCGAGGTGATGCGATTGGAAAGCCTCAAGCTGACTCCTAATGCAATCCTCTCTCGCTGTCTTGCTGTGGTGGTTGATCGTACTTTGATTGTGTCCCTCCCCGGAAAACCGAAGGGTGCCGTTGATTGTCTCAGCTTTGTGACATCAGCCATTCCTCATTGTGTTAAAGTGTTACAAGAAGTTCCGACAAGCTGCTGACATTTCGATATTTTGCGGGTTAGAAAGCTCAATTAAAGTGCAGAAAAAGAGGGTTAGCCTGAGATTTCAACCGCGCATTGGTCATTAGCCTAGTTGAGTTGGGCCGCACGGTTAAAGGACGGGATGACTCGTTTGATTGGGCTGAGCCTGAAAGTCTCTACGATTGAGTAACTCCCCTTGCCTCAAATCAGATCTTCTCGTTAGCGTCCCAGTATGCCCTTCAAGTTTCTCTTTGTCCTCGGATTGGCCTTAGGAGTCGTCGCTTCAGCCGCTACAGTTGAGAGGTTCACCCTCGATGGTTTTAGTGTCATTATTAAGGAACCTGAGAGGGCCGCAGTCGGCAAGCCTTGGCTTTGGATTGGGGAATTCGCCGGTCACTTGAAGACGCTCGAAGATGGCTTAGTGGAAAAAGGATGGCACGTCGTCTCGGTCGGTGTGAGTGATCAGTTTGGCTCAACTCGCTCGATGGGTGTTTGGGAGAAGCTCTACGCAGAACTTCACGATAAACGCGCTTTTTCGGCCCGCCCTGCCCTCTTGGGGATTTCACGCGGCGGCCTTTACGTCAATGCTTGGACTCGCCTGCATCCAGACCGAGTCAGTGTTCTTTATCTCGATAATGCCGTCTGTGACATTCGTTCGTGGCCGGGCGGTTTCAAACTCAAGCATCAGAGTAAAGGGAGCGCTAATGATTGGGCTCTCTACAAGACTGAGTTTAAATTTTCTGACGACGCTGTTGCTCTGGAGAAGTCGTTGCATCCAGGTGATGGCTTGTTACCAGCGATTAAGGCGGGGGTTTTCTTAATTTCGTGTCACGGCACCGCTGATAAGACCGTGCCTTATGAGGACAATAGCGCGGCAGTCGTCAAATTATGGCAGGACAAGGGCGGGAAGTTAAAAGTGTTCCCCAAGGAGGGTGGGGATCATCATCCTCACGGGTTACCTGATCCGAAACCGCTCATTGATGTGCTCATCGCCGAGGTAAAGTGATTAGGAAGTCCGGTCCGCTGCGGACTAAAAAAGGGGAAAGAGTGAGCTGGAGACTTTCGGTTTTGCGGTGTTTCTCAGCGGGAATACTGCATGGCCACGAGCGGTCTTGGGTGAAGGGAATCTAGTGGTACGGCATCCTGTCTCAGAAAAAGAGTGGTGGTAGGAGAAGGATTCGAACCTTCGTAGGGCGTTAGCCCGACAGATTTACAGTCTGTTCCGATTGACCGCTCCGGCATCCTACCAAGGATTTTCCGCAAGTCGCGTGGACGGCGGACGCGAATGAACTCAAACCTTCAGGGCAGGCTCAAGGTGATTTTTAAGAAAAATCACTTTTAGAGGGTCACTTGCCGCCGACGGGTTTGTTACCGCCCGCCTGCCACGCTCGGATACCGCCAAGGAGATTGACGGTATCTTTAAATTTTAAACCATCCATTTGGGTGCACGCCTTCGCACTTCGTCCACCAATAGCGCAGTAGACAAGATAGGTTTTATTTTTGCTGAGTTTGTTAACATTCTCAGTGAATTCGGCGGCTCTAATATCAATATTGATGGATCCCGGTATGTGACCGCTGGCGAATTCTTGTGGGCTTCGAACATCGAGCACAATCCGGTTTGTGTCTCCTCGGAGAGTTTCCCATTCCGCCCATTCCAGATTGCGGGTGTTGGCACCGGTCGCTTTTGGCGATGTTGGGGCTGGAAAGTTAGGAAATGGATTTTGGGCAAAAGCCGCCGTTTGAAAAATCGCTAGAAGTAACGAGAAGAGAAGGGGAATCCAAAGTTTCATACTAGAGGACGAGGTGGCAGGTTTGAGGGATGTTGAAGGAGTGAAGCACCTTTTAAACTTATGGTTTAACAGGAAAACTAGCCCAGTAGGCTTCGATTTCGTTGATCGCTGGAACCTTCAAAGGGCGAACGATACGAAGGCCAAGGAATTGAGCGTCGGTTAGGTACCACTTTGACTTAGGTAATTGAGGATCCCTCATCTTCCAACTAGCGTCGCTGGCTCGGCGAGCACCGCTGCGGAGGATTTCGGCTTCATCGTCCCAAGAACCGCCTCGGGCCACGTGAGGGTATTCCGAGGCTCCGGGTACATAGTCAACCTCGCCCCTCTTGTTGTAGTCGGCTACGTAGGCGTCCAGCACCCATTCGGCAACATTTCCGTGCATATCATACAAGCCCCAAGGATTCGGTTTCTTTTTGCCGACTTGCTGATACTTGCTGTCCGAATTGCCGTAGTACCAAGCGTAATCGCCCAGTTTAGATTCGTCGTCGCCGAAAGAGTGCCGAGTGGTTGAACCCGCTCGGCAGGCGTATTCCCACTCGGCTTCAGTCGCTAATCGGTAGAAATGCCCCGTCTTGGCTGTAAGCCACTTGCAGTATTTCACCGCCGCATAGTGCGTCATGGAAATAGCAGGGAAATTTTCTTTGCCCATACCAAAACTCATCTCCACATACGGAGTCGTTGGACGTGATACAGCGTCCGATTCTCGTCCTGTATAGGGGTTCTTGCCTGGAACCGCATTGGCTGGAATCAATTCTGGATAGGCCAACCACAATTCTCGATCCATTCGCTCCGTAGGAACATTGGTACCCCTTTCAAGTGAGGGGAATTGAAACAACTCATACTCGTTCCAAGTGACCTCCGTGCGCCCCATCCAGAAGGGGGCGATTGTCACTTTCCTACGGGGACCTTCGTCAGCTTTACGCTTTGGTTCCGAATCACTCGTACCCATTTCAAAGACGCCGCCAGGAATGGGAACTAAGCTAAACTCGACCTTAGATTCCCCAATCATTTCGGCATAAGGTTTCATTTCGCCCGCAGTTGATTCCGGAGAGTTGGCTAGGACGCGAGCGTGAATCGCCTCGAGCATCGCTTGGGGATCTCGACTCAGTGTGGATCCCTCTTCCTTTTGGCTCAGGGTCATGCCGTCTGGCCAAAAAGCCCCTTGATCAATCCAATTTCTAATTAAGTCCGTTTTTGACTTGGGCAGTGGTCCGCCCTTCTTTGCCGGTGGCATCAGGTCGTCGTGGTCCGAAGGCAGCACTGTAGAGGTGTAAACTGTCGAGGCATTTGCGTCGCTAGGTACAATGGACTTCGACTTAAAGAACTCGGCTTTCACGTCTAATCGTAGGCCTCCTTTTGCATGGCCCTCTTTGTGGCAGGTCACGCAGTGGCCCTCGAAAATCGGTTTTACGTCCCGAACAAATTCAGCTTTGTCCTTTTGTCCTAAGCTCTGGTCATCGGGCCAAGGTGCCCCTTGTTCTATCCAGACCTTCAGGATGTCACGTTGAGACGGCGTCAGACGATCCCCCTTCGGTGGCATCAAGTTGTCGTCTCCATCAGGTAATCCGGTCGACACATACAAGGGACTCTTCACCGGATCTCCAGGCCCCAGCGCTGTTCCAGACTCTCCGCCCTTTAATGCACCAGCGCGGTTTATTAAGGATAGTTCTCCCTTTGGTTTCTCGATTCCGTGACATTTAAGGCAGGAAACCTCTAGAATGGGCCGAACTTGCTTCCGAAAGTCAACCGGGTCAGCGGCATACAGTGGGACGGTTAGGGTGAGAAGTGCGGAAAGTTCTGCGATGCGATTCATGCGTGTTGCGTACTGAAGGATATTACTTGGTCAAGGTATGGGTTTGTCAAACGCCAGTATAGCGCTAGGTGCGGACCAACAAGACATCAATTAGAAATTGTCGGATCGAGAGGCCCGTTAAAAAACTACTGCCCCCCTCTTGCCGGATCCAACCACGGAGTTCCGGCCCAGTACCAACGGGACGGCTTGAGCAATTCAACATGCCCTTCCCCAAAGGCAACAACACTTTTCCCGCCATGGCGCACATGAGGTCCTCCCCAATTCCCGTCGTCTGAGGTGACACATCCGGAACAGGGGGCGTCATTTTGTGGGTCGTGAAGAACCCAAGCACCTGGTTTCTCGGGGGTCTTGTCTGTAACGCACTTCAATGGGTCTCGGATGTCCGCAGTTCGTGGTTTCGATCCACCATCGGTAATCACAACAGTCCCAGCGGGCGAGGCAATCGATGTGTCGCGAGCAGGCGGGAAGTCTTTGACATCCCAAATTCCAGGCCAATCGCAGCCTCCAACCTTAAAATTCATAGAATAGTTCGAAATCAAACGGTCTAACTGTTCCGACGCATAGTTGGCCCAAGCACGATTGAAACCTGGTGTTCGGGTTGGACAGATGACGATGTTAGTGGTCTGTAAATAGGGTTTGAGAAAATTAAACCAAAGCTTGCGATTTACGTTGTCGCCGCGCACCCAGAAGGTGGGAGTATATCGCCCTTGGTTGTCGGTCGCGTAAAGAGCTTCCCCGATCATTACCTGTCGCAGATTACTGGTGCAATTAGCCGATTTTGCCTTTTCTTTTGCTCTACCGAGAGCCGGCAAAAGCATTCCAGCTAGGATCGCTATAATTGCGATGACAACGAGTAACTCGATGAGAGTAAAGCCGCGCTGTAAGTTTTTGACAAAGGTCATGGCTGTTTCTGAGCAGCAAGGCAAATAGTGTCAGCTAAATTCTTCTACTTAAAAGTCCATCGGCGCATTCATTCCAGACGAGGCTTGATTCTCAACGCTTAAAACTGCATCTCCGATCTGCGTGATTACCTTTCTGCATGGCCGCCTCGTCGAGGCCCTTCCCTCTCTCATCGTTGTAGAGGTAAATGGGGTCGGATATGAGGTCCTTGTTCCTCTCTCAACCTTTGATCGCTTGCCGTCAACAGGAAGCGAAGTGCAGATTCTCACTCATCTCGCTGTTCGCGAAGACGCCCATATTCTGTACGGTTTTCTAACTGCAGCGGAAAGAGATCTCTTCAGATTGCTGATAAATACAGTGAGTGGTATCGGCCCGCGAATCGCTCTGAGCATCCTCAGCAGCCTGAGCGTTTCGGCATTTCGTTCCGCCGTTGCTGCCGGCGACTTCAAAGCCTTATCAGCCGTTAATGGAGTTGGGAAAAAAACCGCGGAACGGATTGTGGTGGAGCTAAAGGATAAGTTGATTTCTCTAGGTGGCTCCGGAACCTTTCCAAGTCACACTTTGAATCGTTTAAGTCAAGAAACCGACACTCGAATTAGCGATGCCGTCTCGGCTCTAATGGCTCTCGGTGTTAAGCCTCAGGAAGCTACCGACACTGTGCGTGCGTCTCTTCAAATGCTAGGGAATGACGCCACCACGGACCAAATTATACGAGCTAGCCTACGCCACAACGGATGAAAGAATCTACCGATCAACAGTCGACCGCTACAAAAGCCCGAGGCTCAGTGTTGCCTGAAAAGGCTCAGTGGCATGGGAAAATAGCCGCCATCTTTATTTGGGCGCTGGTCTCCTGCCTTGCTGCCACCTTACGCTGGCGGTGGATTGATCTTGAGTCGTTAAAAACAGCGGTAAACAGTCAGCGATACATTTTTGTTATCTGGCATAATCGTCTGTCACTTTCGCCCATTATTTACCGACATTTGATGCGTCATCGAGGCCCTAATCGACATCTAGCGGCATTGGTCAGCGCGAGTAAGGATGGAGG
The DNA here is from genome assembly GCA_009695405.1 of Pedosphaera sp. GTDB lineage: Bacteria > Verrucomicrobiota > Verrucomicrobiia > Limisphaerales > UBA9464 > SXXZ01. The sequence goes on from SIAZ01000005.1 coordinate 7,057, forward strand.
AATGTTAACAGAGATTCTCAAACTCTTTCGCATAACAGGCATTCGTGGATCCTCCAGTCGACGTGGAGCTCAAGCGTTACGAGAGTTAGGTACACAAGCTGGCCAAGGAAGAGACCTAGCTCTGACGCCCGACGGCCCTCGGGGCCCTCGGTATGAACTGAAACCTGGAGTCATTGCACTCGCTCAAATCACTGGGTTACCTATCGTCCCGATTTCCTTTCGGCTCGGTTGGAAATGGAGCCTTAAAAGTTGGGATAGGTTCCAAATTCCTCTCCCATTCAGCCTGTGTGAAGTTCAAGTGGCAAAACCCATACTAGTTCCTTCCGATACTAGCGAGAGCGGCCGTGAAAGCCTTAGTCTGCATCTTAAAAGTATCCTTACGGATATAACTCACGATTAGCGATAATCTCTGTATCGAACGGTCTAGGTCTTCTGCCAAATGCCTGTTCATACGACTCGGCACCCACGCCTGAGGCAACCCAGTAACAACCGAGCGTCAGCTATACTCGCTCAAGCCTTGCGGCGTTCAGCTTGCAACCGAGCCTTGGTTTCACTCTGCAATTCATCGACCTCCTCGCGCACATCAGCCCTCACCGCAGAGCTCATTCGATCGATAAAAAGAAGTCCATTTAAATGATCAGCCTCGTGCTGAATAGCGCGGGCGAGTAGGCCTCCAACTCTAAAGCGGAACGACTCGCCGCGCTCGTTTAGAGCGGTGACATCAATCTCGGAAGCCCGCCGAATATCTCCGTAAATCTCTGGAAAACTTAAGCAACCTTCGGGCCCAACTTCAAAATCCCCGGAAGGAGCAATCAGGGGATTGATAAGGACCAGCGGCATAAACGCATCGACAACACAGGTGTGCCCCTCAACCCAAAGCTGACTGGGACGATCCTTAACCCCGCGGACATCCACAACCGCAACCTGCTTTGCCACTCCAATTTGCTGGGCAGCGAGTCCAATTCCATGAGCCGCATACATCGTTTCAAAAAGGTCGGATACCAACTGCTTTAAGGTCAGGTCGATCTTGACAATATTCTCGCCCCGACGCCTAAGGACGGGGTCGCCATACTTCACCACTGGAAGAACCATTCGGTGGAGCGTGAGTTAAAAACTGAACGATGCCAAGACTCCAACTTAGGCAACTAAACAACATTTCTAAAAATAATTTCAGAAAACGATTGCAGGTTATCCAAAGATGCATAGGATATTGCCTCCATTTCGGACTCATTTGGTCAGGAATAGGAAAGAGGTTTCGCCGAAAACCGAACTGCTCCAAGCAGTCGGGAGTGATGGCAAAGCCGCTACGGAGCAAATGCTCGGTGGAATTTAATTTGATTCAGTGAAAACGTTCAGACCGCTAACGCCGTCCACACGGTACATAACCGTGGAGGATTTCTCGGACATCACCAAGACGAGTCCGGAGAAAGCTTTGGTATTCACCCGCAAACGAACGGGTGGACGAAACACTCACGGTCGAGTCACAGTTCGTGCTCGTGGAGGTGGCCACAAGCAGAAAATTCGTACCGTTGATTTTCGCCGAACTAAGTTTGGTGTCTCAGCGACTGTAATCGCAATTGAGTATGACCCGATTCGCAGTGCGCGTCTAGCTCTTCTCGAGTATGCTGACAAAGAACGTAAGTACATTGTCTGCCCCGACGGTTTGACAGTCGGTAAGGTTGTTGTCAGCGGGCCGACAGCGCCGCCGGATCTTGGCAACGCGCTTCCCCTTTCGAAAATCCCTGTGGGTATCCCGATCCACAACCTTGAAATGGTTCCAGGTAAGGGTGCTCAGATGGTTCGCTCGGCGGGTGCTTCTGCGACGCTAATGTCGAGAGACTCTGGTTACGCTCAGGTTCGACTACCTTCGGGCGAAATCCGAAAAGTTCATGAAAATTGCTTAGCTACGATCGGTGCTGTCGGAAATGCGCAGCATGAAAACGTGGTGATTGGTAAGGCGGGCCGAGCCATCCATATGGGAATACGCCCTCTGACCCGCGGCATAGCGCGGAACCCAGTCGACCATCCCAACGGCGGCGGTCAAGGCAAGTCCAAGGGCGGTGGTGGCCGTCAACATCTAGCCTCTCCTTGGGGTGTACTTTCCAAAGGTTTCCGTACTCGGAAGAAATACAAAATTTCCAATCGGTTCATCGTCACTCGCCGTGACGGTCGGCCCATGAAACAGAAGTAATCGTATGGCTCGCTCACTAAAAAAGGGTCCCTTTGTCGACAGTCACTTGCAGGAAAAAGTGACCAAGGCTAAGGCCGTCAAATCCAAAGCTCCTGTTAAGACTTGGTCTAGGCGCTCAACCATCACTCCCGAATTTGTCGGCTTGACAGTGACCGTCCACAATGGACGTGCATTTGTACCTGTTTTCGTTACCGAAAACATGGTTGGTCACAAGTTGGGAGAGTTTTCTCACACCCGCACATTCAAGAAGCACGGTTCGCACACAGCGAAGGCGGAAGCCAAGTAAGGTCTTATGGAAGTTCAGGCTATTCTCAAAAATTTTCGGATGTCTCCCCAGAAAGTGCGCGAAGTGGTTCGCCAAGTTCAGGGACTCAAAGCAGAAGCAGCTTTGTCTGTTCTAAAAATGGTCTCGCGCAAGTCTGCACGAGCTGTTGCTAAGACATTAGCTTCTGCGATTGCTAACGCTGAAAACAATCATGGTCTCAAACGAGAGAAATTGATTGTTCATCGCGCCTATGCGCAGACAGCAGGCAGTATCAAACGATTTATACCTAAAGCTCGCGGGTCTGCTGGACCCATCCTAAAGCGAAGCTCTCACATCAAGATCATTCTGACCGAATCCTGATCCTATGGGCCAGAAGACTAATCCAATTGGTTTGCGCATTCCTGTAAACAAGGAATGGCGCTCAAAGTGGTACGCAAATAAGAGAGACTTTGGTGCTCTCTTGGTTGAGGACAACCTCATCCGTACAACTCTAAAAAAGAAACTAGGCTCGGCCGCTGTGCCGAAAATCCACATTGAGCGCGCTTCAAGCCGATGCCGCGTCACGATCTTTACCGCCCGTCCAGGCGTGGTGATCGGGCGCAGGGGATCTGAAATTGATAAGCTCAAAGAGGATCTATCAAAACTGACTGGGAAGGAAATCTACGTCGATATCCAAGAGGTCAAGAACGAAAAGGGTGATGCTCAGTTGGTAGCCGAGAATATCGCAATTCAACTTGAGCGCCGTATCGGTTTTCGGCGCGCCATGAAGAAAGCGGTCCAAGAGGCGCGTCAGACAGACGGCGTCGAAGGTATCAAAGTCCGTTGCGCCGGACGTCTGGGCGGTTCTGAAATCGCACGGGTAGAGAAGTATCACGAGGGTCGGGTGCCTCTGCATACACTGCGTGCCAACATTGACTATGGATTTGCTGAGGCTAACACCGTCTATGGCAAGCTCGGTATAAAATGCTGGATCTGTAAAGGGGAGATCAAAAAAGCTGATCTCCGTGAGGTTAAGGAAAAGCGGGTCGATGCGCCCCCTCCAAGTAGTTAAACAATTTTCCTAAGGACGATTATGGCCATGATGCCAGCACGTGTTAAGTATCGCAAAATGCACCGCGGTCACCGGACGGGGATTGCTTCCCGTTGTAATGCCGTTGCATTTGGCGCTTATGGCCTCCAAGCACTTGAACGGTGCTGGATGGACACCAAACAAATCGAAGCAGCTCGCGTGGCGATTACTCGCTATATGAAGCGTCGAGGTAAAGTTTGGATTCGCATTTTTCCTGACAAGAGTTTCACCAAAAAGCCTCTTGAAGTCCGAATGGGTACAGGTAAGGGGAGTGTCGAGTCTTGGGTGGCCGTTATCCGACCTGCCACCGTTCTTTTTGAAGTTGATGGGGTTCCTGAGGCAGTTGCTCGCGAGGCAATGCGTCTGGCCTCGACCAAACTTCCGATCTCCACCAAGTTCATCTCGCGTAACAAGCTTTCCTGAGGTATTCTGCATGGCTAAGTCTGTCTTAATCGATCTAACAGTCCCTGAACTCGCTGCCAAGGGACGCGAACTCAGGCAGGAACTCTTCAATCTTCGGATCCAAAAGGCTACCGCCCGTTTGGAAAAGCCTCATCGGCTTCGTGAGATTCGTCGGGAGATTGCCCGGTGCGAAACTAGGGCGAGCGAGCTATCTAAGAAATCTTGAACTGTATGTCCCAAGAAATATCCGTCCGCGGTCATCGAAAGGAACGTGTTGGTGAAGTGGTCTCCAATAAAATGGAGAAAACAATCGTCGTCCGCGTTGAACGTCGTTTCCGGCACCCCAAATTTAAAAAAGTTGTCACCAGTTTTAACAAACTGTACGCCCATGATGAAACGAAACTCGCTCAATTGGGTGACCTCGTTCGCATTCAAGAAACGCGGCCCTTGTCGAAATTAAAGTCATGGCGCCTCGTTGAGATCCTCAATCCTGACGGTTCAGCTAAAGTCTAACCCCCCCGACTATGATTCAAATTCGTTCAAGCCTAGATGTGGCTGACAACACTGGGGCTAAAGTTGCTTGGGCCATTGGTGTGGTTGGAAGCAATCAGGTTTATGCTCATGTCGGAGATGTGGTTAAAGTTCACATCAGGGAGGCGTCCCCCGACGGCACCGTTAAAAAAGGCGAAGTGCAGAATGCAGTGATTGTTCGCACACGCCATCCTTTAAGAAGAAGCGATGGTTCCTACGTTCGCTTTGATCGCAATGCAGTTGTTATCATCGATAAAGATAATAATCCGAGAGGAACCCGTATTTTCGGGCCTGTGGCCAGAGAGTTGCGGGAAAAGAAGTTCATGAAGATCATCTCGCTTGCTCCTGAGGTGATTTGAGTACGGAGTTCAAGTATGCCATCCCAATTTCATGTTAAAAAAGGCGACGATGTCGTCGTCATTTCCGGGTCATCCAAGGGTCGACGTGGTCGCATCTCCAAAGTGATCACATCCAAAAACGCCGTTCTGCTCGAGGGTTCAGATGAGCGGTCTAAAGAACAAGATGATCGACGGCGCCTGGTTAAGCCAGTCCTGCACCATCTTAAGAAGAGTCAACAGCATCCCAATGGGGGTTTACTGTGGCTAGAGGGAGCTATTCACGTCTCAAACGTCATGAAGGCCGAGGCTTTTGACGCTAGGAAGACCCCGCAGCGCTAAGGAATTCGATGAAACCACGTCTTTTCGAAAAATACCTCAATGAGGTTCGGCAGGCCTTGAAAGAAAAAAGAGGCTACCAAAATGTCCACCAAATTCCCCAGATTGAAAAAATTGTGATCAATATGGGGGTGAGTGCGTCCTTGGAAAAGGGAGCACTGGAAGACGCGATTAAGGAACTAGGTCAGATTTCTGGACGCAAACCAGTCATCAATGTCTCGCGAAAGAGCATTGCCAACTTCAAGCTTCGAAAGGGGCAGAATATTGGATGCCGTGTGACCCTGCGCCGGGAGATTATGTATGAGTTTTTCGATCGCTTGGTGTCGACGGCTCTGCCTCGTATTCGTGATTTTCGTGGAGTTAGCCCCAAGCAGTTTGATGGGCGTGGCACTTATTCGCTTGGAGTGCCTGATCAAACAATCTTCCCGGAAATTGAGTTGGAGAAGATTAAACGTACACAGGGTATGGATATAACTATTGTTACCTCTGCTCCCACCAATGAGGAGGCTTACGACCTTCTCAAGATGCTCGGTATGCCGTTTTCCAAATAACTAATTTTATGGCCAAGAAATCGTGGCTCGCTCGCAATAAAAAAAGAGTGGCGACGGTGAAGAAATTCGCTGTCATCCGTGCTGAAATGAAGGCAAAGGGGGATTATGCTGGTCTCTCGAGCCTACCAAGAAACGCTAGTCCGGTCCGGTTAGTAAACCGGTGCCAAATAAGTGGACGGCGACATGGGTTCATACGCAAGTATGGGGTGTCACGATTGACCTTCCGTGAAGGGGCGCTCAATGGTTTGATTCCAGGTGTCACTAAGGCGAGTTGGTAACGGCCCTTCACCACCAAATCTATGAACGCCGATCCAGTTTCTGATCTCTTAACTCGTATTCGCAATGCAGGAATGGCATTGCTGCCCACGATTTCGATGCCCCATTCCATCTACAAGGAAGCAATTGCTCAGGTCCTCAAACAAGAGGGGTATGTCGCGAGCGTTGTGACTGATGGAGATAAGAAGAAAACTTTAAAGGTTACCTTGAAGTATCAAGGCAGGAAGCCTTCAATTGTTGGTCTGAAGCAAGTTAGTACGCCAGGCCTGCGACGTTACGTTGCCAGCACCGAAATCCCTAGGGTCCTAGGCGGACTCGGTGTGGCTATTGTCTCAACTCCTCAGGGAGTTATGTCCGGAACTCAGGCTAAAAAACAAAACCTGGGTGGCGAACTCATTTGCTACGTTTGGTAAAGGATCAATCATGTCTCGAATTGGCAAAACACCGGTAATTATACCGCCAACGGTAAAAGTGGCGGTAGCGGGAACATCTGTTTCCGTCGAAGGTCCCAAGGGTAAACTAAACTTTAAGTTGTCCAAGCACACCAGTGCTGCGGTTAGCTCAAATACTGTCTTAGTTGCACGTAGCAATGATACAGCTGAGGCGAAATCGATGCATGGACTCTCCCGCGCTCTGATAGCCAATATGGTTAAAGGAGTCTCCGAAGGATTTCAGAAGAAACTAGAGATTCAGGGAGTTGGTTTTAAGGCTAACATTCAAGGCAATATCGTTAATCTCGTCTTGGGGTACAGTCATCCAATCCACTATTTGATCCCTGCAGGAATCAAAGTTGTGGTTGAGGAAAACACAAAGATCTCCATCGACGGAGCTAGCAAAGAACTTGTCGGACGTGTTGCCGCTGAGATCCGTTCTTACTACCCTCCTGAACCCTACAAAGGTAAGGGTGTTCGTTACGCAGGTGAGAAGATCATACGCAAGGAAGGTAAGACCGTCCAATAACAGTTGGGCCGAAGGCTCTAAAACAAAACTTTATGAGAACCGATCACAAATTAAGACTTGCTCGACTTCGACGCTGGCGCGTTCGGAAGACTGTCGTAGGATCCGAAGCTCGCCCTCGGATGAGTGTCAAGTTTACTGGGCAACATATTTACGTTCAATTTATCAACGATTTGGTCGGCCTGACCATCGCTGCCGTTGGAACTCGCGACAAGGCAAACCCTGTCGAAGCCACTGGTGCCAATTCTAAATGCGCTATTTTAACTGGCAAAAGGGCTGCAGAAGCGGCTTTGTCTAAAGGAATCTCATCTGTCGTTTTTGATCGAGGGAGCTTGCGGTATCACGGCAAGGTAAAAGCCTTGGCAGACGCCGCTCGTGAGGCCGGTCTCAAGTTTTAATCATTCTAAAGAAATTTTTTTGGTGACGAGAAGGCAATGACAATAACATCTACTGGGACAACTCCTGTTGCTCCCGCGACTTCAGAGAGGTCTGGACGGGGTGACCGTGAGTTCCGTGGTCGTGGTCCGCGACGACCCAATCGCGACTCGCGCGACGATGAACCTAAGGACGGTCTCGTTGAAAAAGTTATCTTTATCAACCGATCATCAAAGGTCGTCAAAGGCGGTCGGCGCTTTAGTTTTAGTGCTTTAGTGGCAATTGGTGATAAGCAGGGACGCGTGGGACTTGGACTTGGTAAGGGAACCGAGGTCAGCGAGGCAATCAAGAAGGGTGGCGAGAACGCTCGGGCTCATCTCTCGACAATTTCGCTTTCGGCGAGCACAATTCCTCATGAGGTCTATTCTCACTATGGTGGGGCAAAGGTTTTGCTGCGCCCAGCGAGTCCTGGTACGGGTTTGATCTGCGGGAAAGTCATCCGAGCGGTTGTAGAGTCCGCCGGAGTCAAAGATATGTTGTCGAAGTCCTTAGGGTCTAAGAATGCGGCGAATGTCGCCAAAGCGACACAGGCAGCGCTTCTTATGCTGAGGACTCGTGAGCAGATTTTAAAGATCCGCGGACTTGAGCACAGGTTAGTAAAAAGTATCTGATTTATGCGTTTACATGATTTAAAACCGCGTCCTGGGTCTAAGCACAGGCGCAAACTGCTCGGTCGTGGTGAGTCGAGTGGACACGGCAAAACTTCTGGTCGCGGTGGTAAGGGGCAATCTGCTCGGTCCGGCAGTTCGATTCGTATTGGGTTTGAGGGTGGTCAGATGCCTCTTGCTCGGCGAATGCCCAAGAGGGGTTTTAACAATACCCGCTTCCGAGTCAGTTACCTTCCAGTAAATCTGAGTATCCTTAATAATTTTGACGAGGGATCTATTGTTGACATTGCCGTTCTAAAACAGGCTGGGCACGCAACTGGTCCTTCTGACGGTGTTAAGATTCTCGGTAGGGGGGAGCTTCTCAAAAAGTTGACCGTGCGGGCTACGGCCTTTAGTGCTTCGGCAAAGGCTGCGATTGAGAAATTGGGCGGTACGGCAGAACTCTGCCCTTAATTAAGTAGTGCGTAGCTCAGAAATCCACCGATGATCAGAACACTCTTCACCACCTTTCAGAATTGCTTTAAGATTCAGGAGTTACGCTCGAGGATTATCTTTACGGCGGTGGTTCTTTTGGTCGCTCGGCTCATTGCTTTGACTCCTGTTCCAGGGTTGGACAGAGCCCTTTTGGCGGAGTATTTTTCCGCTCAAGAGGCTAAGGGTGCTGCTGGGGCAGGTGGGGTGTTGGGTCTCTATAGTCTTTTTACGGGTGGGGCACTTGAGCAGTGTGCAGTGGGCGCACTGGGGATTATGCCCTACATTAGCGCAACAATTTTCATTCAGTTATTGACGGCGGTAGTTGCTCCTCTTGGAAAGTTGGCAAGGGAGGAAGGTGGGAGAGCCAAGTTAATCGCCTACGGTAGGTATTTGACGGTTCTGCTCTGTTTGGGTCACGGGTTGATAGTTACCCTTGGTTGGGAAAATCCTGAACAAGCTTTTCAGGGCTTTTCGGGTGCGCTTATCACAATGGATAATTTGTGGGTCTACCGCTTCCAGACCGTGGTGGTTTTGACCGCAGGGACGCTCCTTCTCATGTGGTTGGGTGAGCAGATCACCGAAAGGGGAATTGGTAACGGTGTCTCGCTGATCATCACAATTGGAATTTTGGCTAGGTTGCCGTCGGCAGTACGGTCGTTGCTATCGATGTTTGGCCACGAAGGGTCAGTTTCCCAGAAAGTTTTGCAATTTGCTCTTTTGATTATAGTTCTTGCGATAGTGGTCGCAGGAGTGATCACTATTACTCAGGCGCAGCGGAAGATTCCAGTGCAATACGCACAGCGCGCCGTCGGGCGGAAAATTATGTCAGGGGGAACATCGTTCATGCCCCTTCGAGTAAACTACGCTGGCGTTATGCCGGTAATCTTTGCTCAAGCAATTCTGATGTTTCCGGGAATGATTTTTGAGAAACTGGCGGGCAGTTTATCCCCTGGCTTCTTTAAAAATTTGAGCGTCTATGCTGCGAACCATTTGGCACGGGAGGGTGTTGTTTATCTTCTCCTCTACTCGTTGATGATTCTGTTTTTCTCCTATTTTTGGGTCGCTACTCAGTTTAATGAATTGCAGGTCGCGGATGATTTAAAAAAGAATGGAGGGTACATTCCTGGGGTTAGACCTGGAGCATCGACAAGCGATTTTCTCCATCGCACTATGAGCCGAATCACTTTGGCGGGGGCTGTGTTTCTTATGGTAATTGCGGTCATCCCAATTATCATGAGTGCTCGATTGAAGATCGATCCTCTCGTCTCACAATTTTTCGGAGGTACATCCCTGCTGATCACTGTGGGAGTTCTTCTCGATACGATGCGGCAGATGGAGTCCTACCTTCTCATGCGTCATTATGATGGGTTCTTGAAAAAAGGTAAGGTTCGCGGTCGCTAAAGATTTCTAATGTTCTTTGTCAGTATTTGGTAAATTGTAAGCTCAGCGGTCAGTTGTCGGCTTTTCAAAGCTGTATTTGGTTGCTATGATGAGAAGCTTAGCTGAGTTAACAAAAATGAGGGCTGCCTGTCGTATGGCGACCCAAGTTTTGCGGGCTGCAGCGAAAAGTGCTGAACCTGGTATGACCACCTCTCAATTAGATGCGGTTATAGGTCGAAAGATTGGTTTACTTGGGGGAGTCAGTGCATTTTTAGGGTATCGGGGCTTCCCAGGGTTTAGTTGTCTTTCGGTCAACGAGGAGGTAATTCATGGAATCGGCAGTAAGCGGCGGTTAGAGTTCGGGGATTTGCTCAAGATCGACATCGGGGTGCGGTATCTCGGATACATCGGAGATACAGCGATCACGGTGGCGGTGGGTGGTTGTTCTCCATTGGCGCAGAAAATGATGAATGCGACGGTGGAGGCTCTTTATCAAGGGATTTCTGCTGCCAGAGGAGGAGAGAGTGTTCAGTCAGTAGGAAGGGCAGTCTCTAAGCGTGTTCAGGCAGATGGATTTGGAGTCGTGAGAGAATTCTGTGGTCACGGTGTTGGAAAATCGCTACACGAAGATCCGCAAATTCCGAATTACTCGGATCCTAAAGATCGGTCGCGGTTCAAGTCGGGTATGACGGTAGCAATCGAACCAATGGTAACAATGGGAGGGGCGGCGGTGGAGATTTTGGAAGACGGTTGGACGGTGGTAACACGCGACCGAAAGTTATCGGCGCACTTTGAGCATACAATTTTAATTACTGATTCGGAACCAGAAATCCTTACACGGGATGAAGATGAACCGCTCTATTGAGAGCGGTAGGCTATTTCAACAATGAAAGTAAGAGCGTCAGTCAAAAAGCTTTGTGAGAACTGCAAGATGGTAAAGCGCAAGGGCGTGATCCGAGTGATCTGCGTCAACGCACGCCACAAGCAACGGCAGGGCTGAAACGTTAAATTTAACTAATATGCCACGAATTCTTGGGGTAGATATCCCAGCAGACAAAAGAATAGACATTTCCCTCCGTTATTTGTACGGAATCGGACCAACTAATGCGCTTGAGATTCTCAAGAGAGCCGAGATTGACCCTTCAATCCGTGCAAAGGCTCTAAATGAGTCTCAACTGTCGCAGATCGTGAATGCGATCCAAGACGGTAAGTATGTGATTGAGGGCGATCTTCGACGGGAACTTGGGATGAACTTAAAGCGCCTTCAGGCGATTAAGAGCTACCGAGGTCAACGGCATTTGCGCAGTCTTCCTGTTCGTGGACAGCGCACCCAGACAAACTCTAGAACTCGTAAGGGCCCCCGGAAGACAGTCGGTGTGCAGCGTAATCCGACGGCTAAAGCCGCTAAGTAATTTTAATCCGATATATTATGGCAGAAGAGACGAAGGCAAAGAAAATATCCGCTGCGGCGGAAGAGAAAGGCTCTCAGAAGGCGCCAACCGAAGGGAAGCCTGCAAAGGCGCCGGCAAAGGCACCCGAAGTTGCTCCAAATACGGCACAGGTTACCGGTCCGGTCGCTGCGGCGTCAGCTCCGTCAGCGGCTGATCTTTTGGGTGATGATCCCAATGCAAAGAAGATCATTCGTGCCAAGGGTGCTAAGAATGTATCTGTCGGCATTGCGCACGTCTCAGCGACATTTAACAATACTCAGGTGACCATCACCGATATGCAGGGCAATTTGATTGGATGGAGCACTGCGGGTCGAGTTGGATTTAAGGGGTCTAGGAAAAGCACAGCTTTCGCAGCTCAACAGGCAGCTCAAGATGCGGCTCGTCAGGCCATGTCGCACGGGATGCGTGAGATCGAAGTCAGAGTCAGCGGGCCAGGGTCTGGGCGTGAGTCTGCAATCCGAGCCCTTCAGGCGATTGGCTTGGAGATCAGTGTAATCAAAGACGTAACTCCCACGCCACACAATGGCTGCAGGCCCCGCAAGAAACGCCGAGTTTAATCTCAATCTTTTCTATTTTCTAACATGTCTCGCTATACAGGTCCTCGCGTACGGATTAGTCGTCGTCTCGGCGTTCCGGTTTTCGGTCCGTCTAAATATATCGAACGCCGTCCGTATCCTCCCGGTGCGCATGGCCCAAAGTCTCGCCGCAAGCATACCGATTATGCTGTTGGTTTGATGGAAAAACAGAAGTTGCGTTTCTTCTATGGGCTTCAGGAACGTCAGTTCCGGAATGTCTATGAGCGCGCTCTTCGTATGCGTGGTGTCACAGGTGAAAAGATGCTTCAGATTCTTGAAGCTCGTCTTGACAATATGGTGTATCAGGCGGGTTTTGCGCTAACACGACCCGCTGCGCGTCAATTAGTGGCACACGGTCACGTTCGTGTGAATGGGCGCAAGGTAAGCGTACCTAGTTTTTTTGTGAAGGTGAATGATGTGGTTCAAGTGAAGAACCATGTGGCCTCCAAAACCATTGTACAAAAAGGTTTGGAGAGTTCAACTAGTCGGTCTGTGCCTGATTGGATTCGTCTGAATCGTGAGGAGTTGAGTGCGGTTCTCTTGCGGGTACCTTCCCGTGATGAGATCCAACCGATCGCCAATGAGCAGGCAATTGTTGAGTTTTATTCCCGCTAATTATCGGACTCAGTAGGTCCACAAAGCAATTATATGGAAGCTAGCTTGCGGGAAGTTGACTAAGTTAGTTTCAGTTTAAAATTGTAGAAGTTAAAAATATGCCAGTAAGATTAGGACGTTTTGAAATGCCAAAGCGTTTGGTTAAAGAGGACCAAACGGCGACTGACACTTTTGCTCGCTTTGTCGCAGAGCCGTTTGAAACTGGGTACGGTCACACCATTGGGAACTCCTTGCGTCGAGTTCTGTTATCTTCGTTGGAGGGTGCTGCGATTACCTCTGTGAAGATCGACGGAGCGATGCATGAGTTTTCAACCGTGGACGGAGTGGTTGAGGATGTGACCGATATCGTGCTAAACTTGAAAAAGATCAAGTTCAAGTGCCACAGCCGAGAGACGCAAGTGTTGCTTCTTTCGGTCAGTAAAGAGGGAGCGATCACTGCTGGGGACATTCAGCTAAATCAAAATATTGAATTAGTTAACCCCACTCAGTTGATTTGTACCTTAGACCGGAAGAAAAAGCTGGAGATGGAATTTGAGATCAAGGTCGGGCGTGGTTTTTGTCCTGGTGACGAGAACAAGAAGCCAGATCAAGCCATTGGGGTGATTGCCATCGACTCACTTTTTTCCCCTGTTTCTCGAGTTCGATATAGTGTTGAAGCTGCCCGCGTTGGACAGCGAACTGACTATGATAAGTTGAATTTGGAGGTTTGGACTGACGGGCGTTTGTCTCCTGACGATGCTCTGACCCAAGCTTCGGCGATTCTTCAGCATCATTTGGATGTCTTTGTCGGCTATGACAAGAATGCTATTGAGTTTGAGGAGGAAATTAAACCTCAGGACGATGAGAAGGCGAAGCTCAAGAAACTGCTCAATATGAGTGTGAATGAGATTGAACTAAGCGTCCGTGCTGCAAATTGTCTCAACAATGCCAACATCACTAGTGTCGGGCAGTTGGCGATGAAGACGGAGCAGGAGATGTTGAAATACCGAAATTTTGGCAAGAAGTCATTGAACGAGATTAAGGAGAAACTCTCTGGTCTTGGTTTGGTTTTGGGTATGAATATTGATCCGGTGCTTTTGGAAGTGCCGGTGGACAACAAGAAAATCTAAGGATAAGACTATGCGCCATCTTAAGCGCAACAAAAAGCTAGGCCGTAAAGGGGACCATCGTAACGCCATGTTGGCGAACTTGGTTGGATCTCTCATTAAACACAAACGAGTTCAAACGACCCTCGCTAAGGCGAAGGCGGCACGACCGGTTGCTGAGAAGTTGCTGAGTTTGGGCAAGCGTGCGAACGCGGCCTCAGCGATTGCTGCGTCAAGCGTGGATGACAAGGCGAAGGCCTTGGCAATCGCCGAGAACGTGCATTGCCGACGTCTGGTTGCTGCCCGTCTGCGTCAGCAGGCGCGAAGCTTCTTCAAAGGCACTCCGACTGTAAAGGGCAAGGACCTTCGCGTCGCTTGGAAGGAGGAACATGATGTGGTTCATATTTTGTGCGATTCTATTGCACCCGCATTTAAGGAGCGTTCGGGTGGTTACACTCGGATCCTCCGTTTAGGGCAACGGCAGGGTGATGCTGGCCAAATAGCTATTCTCGAATGGGTTGACTTCGTTGCCACTGATTCCAAGGAATCTACGGCGGTTGAGCCTTCCAAGTAGAGGTTGTTTTTCGAAAGGGCCCGCCGGATTCCGGCGGGCCTTTTTTGTATGCTTGGTTAGATGGTTTAACGGACCAAAGGCCCCTAGGTCGAACAAATTGAGGGTTAGTGGGAGGCTGTTTGGCAGGAATGGCTCTGCGGACTGAGCGGATCAGTAATGGGATGACCACAAAGAATAACCGAACATGGAGGGTGCTAGGAGTGTTGCGCTGGGTTGCTGAATTAGCGCAGCGCTTGGTTAGTTTTTTTGTGGAATTAGCTGGGGGCCGCCAGAGGGAAGATGTGCACCAGTCGGGCGCGGTTGGTTCGCCTATTCGGGATGATCCCAAGACGGTTGGAATTCCGCCGGAATTGATGAGGCGGATTCGACAGATTGAGGTCCGCACCCGTCGTTTGGTAAGCGACAGCTTTGCGGGCCAATATCACTCCGCATTTAAGGGGCAGGGGATGGATTTTGATGAGGTACGAGAGTATCAACCGGGAGATGACGTTCGTTCTATTGATTGGAACGTGACAGCTCGGATGAATCATCCGTTTGTGAAGACTTTTAGGGAAGAGCGAGAACTGACCGTAATCTTGATGGTGGACCTGAGTGGGTCAGGTCGTTTCGGCTCTGGAGAGATGTCCAAGCGGGAGTTGATGGCTGAGTTGGCGGCTGTATTGGCTTTTTCGGCTATCCGGAACCAAGATAAAGTGGGGCTCTTGCTCTTTTCCGAGATCATCGAGAAATATGTGCCCCCTGCGAAAGGTCGTCGACATGTTTTGCGGGTGATTAGGGATGTCCTTTTTCATCGCCCCCTTCATTCGGGCACTAACACCAATGGCGCCTTGGAGTTTATTCGGAAGGTGCTGCCGAATCGTGCGGTCGTAGTCATGCTGTCTGATTTTCTTGGGGAGAGTAGGCCTAATAGGGTACTCATTGAGAGCCATCTTCGTCGGAAGGTACTTCAGTCAGAAACATTGGGGCGTCTTTCTGAGAGTTCATTGAATCAAGTGGGGCGGCGACATGATTTAATTGGGATTCACGTGATTGATCCACGCGAGGTGGAGTTGCCAGAGGTGGGGCGGTTGCTTCTTCAGGATGCTGAGACGGGAGAAGTGGTGGAGATCAATACCGGAGATAGACGTCGACTGATGGCTTTTTCGACCCGGCAAGCCAAGGCTCAAGAGGAGTTGGAGCGTTTATTCCGTGGGTGCCGAGTGGATTATTTGCGGATTATTTTACCCAAATTTGGGGAGAGTAGAGATGGTTTTCTGCTACAGTTAGCTAGCTTTTTTGAGGCGCGGCAAAAGAGGAGGAACCGATGAGGGACTTGGGGTTTGGCGGAATGTTTTTTTTGATTTTTACTCTATTGGGTGCACTGCCCGTCGAGGTTAAAGCTGGGAATGAACTTAGGGATATCCGCGGGCCGCTTGATTTGTCATGGATGTCGCCTTGGGTGGGGCGAGGTCTTATAGTGGCTATCCCACTCTTGATTTTGGCTGCAGCTTGGTTGCGTCGACGTCGGAAGCAGGCTTTGGGGACGCGAGAATTGAAAGAATCGGCGGTGGGTCGCGCAAGGAAGCGACTTGCTGAGGTGCTGAGTTGTATTGGAGAACCAGATCCATTTTGTACACGGCTTTCGGAGATTATTCGCGTGTATTTGGAGGAGCGGTTTGGTTTGCAAGCGCCTGATCAGACAACCGAAGAGTTTCTTGAAGGATTAAAAATCAGTAGTGCCTTAGATTTACGACATAAGCAACTGCTGGAAGTGTTTTTGACTCAGTGTGACTGGGTGAAATTTGCAAAGGGAAACCCTGAGAAAGATGAATTGGGGCGCCTGCATCAGGTGGCAGCTACCTTGGTAGATGAGACCGGAGAAGGGACAAGAGGAGGGCAACTAAAGTGATTCATTTTGGTTCACCTTGGTGGCTAGTGGGAGTGCTTTTTCTTCCCTTTTTAGCTCTTTATCGACGGAGAATGTACAGGGTTCCAGTTTTTGTTTATTCGAGTTTGAGCTTGGTTAAAGGAGTTTTGCAGATGAACCGCTCCTTAGCAGAACGTGTCCTGATCAGTTTGCGTTGGATGTCGGTGGTGCTTTGTTTGATTGGAATGTCGCGCCCTCAACTTCCGGAGGGGAAAGAACCGAGGCGCGCCAGCGGTATCGACATTGCGGTTGCACTAGATCTCTCCGTTTCGATGTTGAGCGAAGATTTCGAATTGAAAGGAGAGAGAGTGAACCGATTGACAGTGGCGAAGGATACCTTGAAGACTTTCATTGAGAATCGGCCGAACGACCGAATTGGATTAGCAGTTTTTTCGACAGGAGCTTACATCGCGGCACCGCCCACTTTAGATCATGATTTTCTGAGGCGTCATTTGGATCGTCTTGAGGTTTTGGGTGAGCAAGGGACCGCGATTGGAGCTGGTTTAAGTGCAGCCGTGAACCGGTTGAGGGAGTTAAAATCGAAGAGTCGAATTGTGCTTTTGATCACTGATGGGCAAAACAATGCTGGTTCGGTGCCACCCTTGACAGCGGCAGAGGCAGCTCAATCGTTGGGGGTCAAGGTGTATACCATTGGGGTGGGCATTCGTGGGACGGCTCCTATGCCAGTGGGAGTGGATGCTTATGGGCGAAAGGTTTATCGAGAGATCCCCGTGGATATAGATGAAGAGACTTTGACTCAGATTGCCCTACGGACAGGCGGGCGATATTTCAGGGCGGACAGCACCAAGACATTACGATCTATTTATGAGGAAATAGATCGGCTAGAGAAGACAGAGGTGGAGACGAACAAGTATGCTCTGTACACTGAGTTGATGCCGTGGTTCGTTTTCCCGGGAGTCGTGTTATTTCTTTTAGAGTTGATTTTAGGACATACTGTTTGGAGACGTTTGCCCTGAGCTATGGATTTTGCACAGCCCAGACTTTTGGTGATGGCGGTGATACTGACACCGCTGCTTGCTTGGTTTTTAATTTGGTCCTTCGGGCGCCAGAGAGCGATACTCTCTCAATTTGTGAGAGAGCGGCTTTGGGCAGACTTGATCGTGGGAGTATCGTCGAGGCGCCGAATTTTGAAGCGCTGTTTGCTAACCGGAGCCTTAGGGAGTTTGTTGCTAGCACTTTCTCAACCTCGTTTGGGATTGGGTGAAGAGGCGGCAGAGGCGTCGGGTAGAGACATTATTGTTTGTGTCGACGTTTCTCGATCAATGATGGCGACGGACGCCATTCCCAGTCGATTAGCTCGAGCTAAGCTGGCCTGTTATGATTTAATTTCTGTTGCGAAGTCCGATCGAATCGGATTGGTGGCCTTTGCGGGGTCGGCTTTTTTGCAATGCCCACTTGCGTTGGACGGGGAGGCCTTTCGTCAAAATGTAGCAGCATTGGATCCGGATAACATACCTGAAGCTGGGACAGTGATTGGGGATGCTCTGGACGTTGCTTTGGAGGGATTTGGTAAAGATTCGGTGACCCGTAAAGCGGTGATTTTAATTACCGATGGAGAGGACCACGATGATGAGGCCGTTTCAGCGGTTGGACGGCTATCCACGGCGGGAGTGCATTTGTTCGCACTGGGTGTGGGGACTCCGAGCGGTGAAATTCTGAGGAGTGTCGATCCTTACGGAAATTCGGTCTTCCTAAAGGATGAAGGTGGCAATCCGGTTCGATCCCGCCTGAATTCCGAGCTTCTGACCCAAATATCTGCCGCAGCCCGAGGTTTTTATCTTCCTTTACAGACGTCGAAGACGATGCAAGAGCTTTATGATCGGGGGATTAAGCCGATGGAAGCCACCCGCTTTGAGTCCGCCAAAGTCCGTGCCCGCATTGAGCGATTTCAATGGCCGCTTGGGGTAGGGCTCATGTTTTTATTGATAGAATTCATGGTTTCAGAGGCGATCCGAACGAAGATTCGGGGGCGACTCAAGGAAGCGAAGACAGGTATTACGGTGGGAATTGGCGCAACCGTCCTCTTGGCAGTCGTGCCTAGGGCTTTGAATGCTGGAACAGACGAGGCCTTGAAAAAATATGAGCAGGGCGAGTTTAAGATTTCGCGGGAGATTTACGAAGGCGAAGCGCGTCAAAATCCGGAAGATCTAAGGTTGCGATTTAATGCGGGAGCGGCGGCCTATCGAGAGGGCGATTTTAAAGGTGCCGCTGGCCTTTTTGAGCAAGTGTTGCGGGCCCCAGAACTCAAACTGCAGCAGCAGGGATGGTTTAATTTAGGCAATGCTCGGTTCAGAGGTGGCGAGCAAGAAAAGGATCCGGCAAAGAAGAAGGAGCAATGGGAGCAAGCGCTGGCCAGCTTTAGTGCGGCTGCTAAAATGGATCCGAATGATTTGGCTGCCAGAGAGAATGCCGAGTTTGTGCGTCAGTCGATACAGTCGATGCCGCCGCCTCCACAGTCGCAAGATTCAAATGAGTCGAAGGAATCTAAAAAAGATCCCAAGGAGAAGGACCAAAAAGAAAAAGAGAAATCCGAGAAGCCAAATTCGGAAGACTCTAAAAAGGATTCAACCGGAGATAAATCCCAAGAGCAGGAGAAAGCGGGCGCGGCTAAGTCTGCCGATGGGAACAAAAAAGGAGATTCATCGGAGAAGTCGACTCAGGGAGAGAAGGAAGAGTCAGGCGACAAGCAGAAAGACAAGCAGAACGAGAAGGAAGCATCTAAGGATTCGGCAGGTAAGGGGGAGAAAGACAAGGAGAAGGGAGAAGACGGAAAGCAGGCTCAAGTGGGCAAGGATGGGACAGATAAGCGAGAGAGTGAGGGAATCCGAAGGGGCGAGGATAAGGACGATCGCAAGGGCACATTGATGACCGTGCGCGAGGCGGAAAAGGTTTTGGATGAGCAAAAGAATCAGGAGAAAGCCCTACTTTTACGCAATCGATCAGGAGGGAGTAACGAGAAGGGGGCATCAGCAAAACAGGGTAGGAAACCATGGTAAATTCGAGTCGAGAATTTCAGTTGCGGCAGAAGGCTTCCGGCTACAGGTGGGTTGCTTTGTTGTGGGCAATGGCGGTGCTGCAGATGCGGGCAGGAACAGTCCGAGTTGAGCTAGACCGTTTTTTTATGGAGTCAGGGGAGTCGGTCCCCTTGAAAGTGATTGTAGAGGATGCGCAATCGACGGTAGTGCCGAGGTTGCCTCCGATTCCACTGATCGCTGGAGTCGAGTATCTTGGACTTGAGCAACGGTCTCAGATCATCAATGGCGTTTCTTCATTCCAGGTGACATTTCGTTATCGGATTCAACTGCGTGGAGAAGGAGAATTAGTTATCCCAGCAATAACAGTATCCTCCAAGACTGGGGATTTGAGGACTGTACCGGTGAGTGGGCGTATTTTGGCCCCGACAAAGACTACAAATTCGGTTTCTTTGAAGATCTATACTGGTCGTGATTCCTGCTATGTGGGCGAGGTTCTTCTTTATGAGCTTCAATTGCAGGTGGGGGTGAATTTAAGAGAAGCATCGTCGCCGAAGATATCCTTTGATGGATTTGTGACTGGGCGATCGACACCGAATCAGTCGGCTCAGTTTGTAAGAGACGGCAGCGTCGTGGGAGTATTGACGTCGCGCATGACAGCGACTCCAACGAAAGAAGGTGATCTCATGTTAGGGCCAGCTTCCCAAGAGGTAGTTGTTGAGACTGGTCGGCGACGGGCAAGAAGCCTACTGGATAGTTTTTTTGGCGGTAACGAAGATGCGGAGAGAAAAACGGTCGAGGCGCAAGGGCAAGCGATTCGGGTGAAGCCATTGCCACTTGAAGGTCGACCTGTTGGGTTTTCGGGAGCTATCGGGCGATTCACTGTGGAAGCATCAGTATCGCGGACGAACCTAGTGGTGGGAGATGCGATTACTCTGCGGTATACGGTGGCTGGGAGCGGGACATTTGATGGATTACCATCGCCACAATTGGTTGCCTCCGAGGGGTTGAAAATCTATCCGAGTACCAATGCCTTTGTTGCCGACGATACTTTGGGGCTTTATGGGAGAAAAACCTTTGAAGAAGTGGTCCTTGTCGAGAACTCCGGCACACAATCCTTAAACTTCGAGCCTTACAGTTTTTTTGATCCGACGACCGGACATTATACGACAGCGCGGTTGAAGCCGGTAGCGATCCGAGTGAGAGAAATGGGCTCGAGGGAAAAGCCTGCGCCGCCTATGCCTGTGGCCAATATAACTGGTGGCGAAGGCAAACAAGAGAAACAGAAAGGGGGACTACAGCCTCTTTTTGCGGCTTCGGGTGAACGCCTTTCGGGGAAGGCTTTCTGGCCGACAGAGGGTTGGTTTTTTGGGTCGATCCTTGTGCCATTCTTGGGGGCGGGATTGTTTAGCGGATGGAGCGAACTGCGCCGTCGGCGTCGTCACACAAATCGCCCCACTCGGCGGGATATAGATCGGATGTCAGTTCAGCAACAGGTCGGAATTTTGAGATCGACCGTTAAGTCAGGAGATTCGAGGCACTTCTTCGACGCACTCAATGAGGTTCTTCGTCAGCAAGTGGCGTTGACCTTAGGATTGCCCTTTGCGGCAGCTGTAACCACTGGAGATATGGATAGAGCTCTCGTGGGGCGAGGAGTCTCAGTTGAAACGGTTGAGAAATTAAATTGTCTCTTTATTGCCTCAGACGCGGTTCGATTTGCACCGACGGCGTTGCCGGATGAACTAGCGACGTTGAGTGCTCTTGCTGAGGTCGTCTTGGCTGAATTACAGTCATTGGAGGACAAGGGATGAAAAAGCTTTTGCTGAATTTTGCGCGGAGTCTTTTGATGCTCTCGTGGGTGATATTGATCGGACTTTTTCCGGCTTGGGCAGAATCGGTCTTTGACAAAGGCGTGGCCGAGTATTCGGCGGGTCATTTTCCTGAGGCGATTAGTGCCTTTGAGCAATCGATTACCCAACACGGAGATTCGGTGGGAAGTCGTTATAATTTAGGAAACGCGCTGTATCGGAATGGCGAGGTGGGGCGAGCTATTGCGGAATGGCGGTTGGCTGAGAGGGGGGCCCCTTGGCAATTCGATATTCGCTCAAATCTTGAGTTTGCCCGTACTCAATTGGGTGTTTCACCCGTTTCATTTTGGGATAAAAGTCTCGCCCGTATGCGGCCAGAGTTCTGGGGGCCTTGGGCCTTGGGTATCGCTTGGACTTGGTTTGTATTTTTCCTCTTGAGCCAGAGACACTTGGAATTTGGAGTTCGTTATGGGGCTATAACCCGAGCGTTAAAGGGGGTGGCTGTCATCTTCTTGATTGGGTACTGCATCTCTTTTTCTGTTCGATATTCGAGGTTGAATGCCGTGGTAGTGAAGCCGAATGTAGGAGCCCGATTTGGGCCGGTGGAGGAGGCAGCGATCGCCTTCCCCTTGGCAGATGGGACAGAGGTCCGGGTGTATGAAGAGCGAGGTGGATGGTCTCGAGTCGTTGATTCGGTCGGTCACAGTGGTTGGGTTCAAAAAGACGACGTCTTTCGGATTCCATAACCAACAGCGTTGGTTGAAGCTGTCAGAGAAAAATTATTATGATTCAGTTGATAGAATTGTACCGCGGTCAGTCGTTGGGGTTCGCTAAGAGTAGGCCGAGACTGCGCGAGATTCTGGGACTCATTTTTCTTGGATTGCCCTTGATGCTATGCGGATCAGAAAAGGAGGTAGCGCCCGTCCTAACCTCTCCTCTTTCTCCCTCCGAGGCTCCGACTGTTTCGAGGGTTAGTGTGACTTTGGAATCAACGAAGAGAGATGAAGTAATTGGAAGTCGGCGATTCGAGGGCGGGATTTTGTATGTACAGGTTGGGAGAGTGACCTCTGCATTAAAGGGGCGATTGGGCGAACTTTTTCGAGAAGCGAAGTGGACGAACGGATCAACAGGGTTGGTTCTGGATCTTCGATTTTGTGATGGGGATGGATTTGAAGCTGTCGGCGCGGTGACCTCTCTCTTTTCCGAGCGATCGGGCGAAGTGTTTCAATGGGAAAGCAAAGCCGTATTTACAGATGGGGTAAGCCACCTTTGGACAAAGCCCTTGGCGGTATTGATCAATGGGAAGACGCAGGGGGCAGCGAGTATTTTGGCCGCGGTTTTACGCGAAGAAACAGGAGCTATTCTTTTGGGACAGGCCACGGCCAGTTTCCCTTCAGGACTTAAGGAGGCTGTCAGCGAGGAAAGGGTTCAATCGAATATTTCTAGTGGATCCGTGCGTTTATCGAACGGCAGCGAGATTTCGACGAAAGGCGTCCAAGCGGATATAGAAGTCCGAGTAAAAGAGGAAGAAGAGCGAGTTTTAATGATCGATTTGCTGGAGATGACTTCCGCACAGACCGTCAAAACACTTAAGACAAATAAGGCGCGAATTCGTCTTAACGAGGCGGAATTAGTCCGAGCGCATCGGGAAGGGTCGACCCCTAGAGAATTGGCACGCGGGCCCCAGAAGGAGTCCGCACCAGAGGGACGAGACTTGGTATTGGGGAGAGGAGTGGACGTCCTCCGTGGATTGGCTTTTTTGAGGGTACCTTAATTTTCTTTTGAAGCTGGGTAATGCGGTCTTTTGACATAAGCGCCGGTCTGGATATTCTGAGGCCCATGTTTATTGTTCGGCATTCAGACACGGACTATGCGGCACAACTGGATCGTGCGACGACGTCCTCGTCCATGTTTGATCCAAAAATCGAGAGTCGAGCGCGGGAAATTCTGGAGGCAGTGCGCACTCGAGGAGATGCAGCACTTCTAGAATTTACTTCGCGATTTGATGGAGCGAACCTTAGCGCAGAGGGAATCGCAGTGTCTCGGGTAGAGACATTGGCTGCGTCGGTGTCGGCGGGGACTGAACTGCGATCAGCGGTGACTGAAGCCTCGAAGAACATCACCGCATTTTCCCGTCGGTCACGTCGTCGGGATTGGTCATCAAAGAATTCTCATGGAGGGGTTGTGGGAGAGGTTTTCCAACCCTTCCAACGCGTGGGAATTTATATTCCAGGCGGGACGGCACCGTTAGTGTCGACGGCATTGATGACCATTACTTTGGCGAAAGTAGCGGGATGCCCAGAGATAGTAGTTTGCACGCCGTGCGATAAAGAGGGTTCGATTAATTCGGCATTACTTTTTGCGGCGGTCCAAGCTGGGGCGACGGAAATTCATCGATTAGGTGGAGCGCAGGCAATTGCCGCTATGGCCTATGGGACGCAGTCGATTCGTCGAGTCAATAAGGTATTTGGGCCCGGCAATGCTTATGTTGTTGCGGCAAAGCGTCTTCTTTTTGGGCAGATAGCCATTGATCTCTTACCGGGACCTAGTGAGGTGTTAGTTTTGGCGGATGACACGGCGGACCCACGCTCAGCTGCTGCGGATCTTTTGGCTCAAGCGGAGCATGGATCTGGACACGAGCGGGTGTGGTTAGTGACTCCGTCGTTAAAAGTCTTAAAGGCGGTTGATAGAGAAATTCAGCGGCAGTTACCCACCTTGAAACGAAGGGGATTTATTCAGCGAGCATTGGATGCGAACGGGTGGTTAATTCAGGTTCCTGATATGGAAACCGGCGTAGCCCTTGCTAATCGATTAGCCCCAGAGCACTGCGAGTTAATGATTCGGGATGCTCGAAAGTGGGCGGCCCAGATTCGAACTGCTGGGGCTCTCTTTTTGGGAAATTCGTCCCCGACTGTTTTAGGGGACTACGTGGCTGGCCCGAGTCATACCTTACCGACGGGTGGTGGAGGTGCCAGTTTTGCTGGGTTGACCGTAGATCAGTTTCAACGTCGGACTAGTGTCATTGAGTACGGTCGACCGGCATTAAAGAAGGCATTGGGAGCGGTCCGTTGCTTTGCGGGTCTAGAAGGGTTAGACGCCCACGGGCGGTCGGCGGATATTCGATTTTCGAAATAAGGCAGTTTTTGTTTAGAATTTGATTCCAACGGCGGATTCAAGTGGCTAGCGCAAGGGGGAGAGGATGGAAACGGGCCAGAAGCTGTGTGAGGCATGTGATTCGATCGGCTAGTGCAACTTCTTGTCTGTAAAAGTTTAGGATACCAACGATCCCGGCCATAGGGCCGATGGAGCGGAGCGGAATCGGCCCTATGGCCGAGACTCGCCCGTCTTCTGGGGTTGCCGGTGTCCGGCCAAAGCTGAAATCTGGAAGGAG
>SIAZ01000230.1 GCA_009695405.1 Pedosphaera sp.
TTACCCAGTTGTTGCGACTGGGTCCCGCTGTTTAAATTGTCAGGTGTATTCACCAACGTAGGGCAACATTTTCAGCGGCTTATGTCTAGCCGTTTCTTTTACCCCCTTTCCATCGGCCCTTTCCAGCCACCAGCCAAACGCCCTGCCCTGCAGCCCATCGTCAGCCTGCAGTCGGTTAAACTCTATTACTCATTAGGTGATGTCGTAGTGGAAGCATTGCGGGGATTATCTCTCGACATTACTGCCGGCGAATATATCGCCATTATGGGACCGTCAGGCTGCGGTAAATCGACGTTGCTCAATCTCCTCGGATGTCTCGATCGCCCCACGTCTGGTCGGTATTTGCTCGGGGGAACAGATATTTCTTCACTCGATGACGATGCACTTTCTGAAATCCGCGGACGTCGACTCGGGTTTATTTTTCAAAGCTACAATCTCATCCAGCAACTGAATGTGTTGGAGAATATCGAGGTGCCACTTTTTTATCAGGGTCGCTCTGATGAAGAGGCGCGCGCGATCGCCATCGGCCTCGCCAAACGGGTCGGACTGGAAAAGAGGATGGATCATAAACCGTTTGAGCTCTCCGGCGGGCAACAGCAGCGTGTGGCAATTGCGCGAGCTTTAGCGAGCGATCCACTGGTACTCTTGGCCGATGAAGCGACTGGGAATTTAGATTCGGGTTCAGGTCGCGAAATTCTAGGGCTTTTTGATGAATTGAATGCCGCAGGGAAGACCCTCATTATGGTGACTCACGACTCAAGTGTTGGCGAACGGTCTCAGCGTATTGTGCGATTGCGCGATGGTCACTTGGAGTCAGATAATCGGCGTTAATCTCCAATGCAATTTTATCAAAACGGCAACCTGTTTATTTGATTCTCGTGACCCGTGGATTCCATTTTTTTTTATCATCGCGACTCAAACGTTCCATCCGTCTTGGTTTGCGCTCACTTTGGTTGCATCGGTTGCGTTCTCTCCTGACAGTTCTCGGTATCGTCTTCGGTGTCTGCTCAGTCATCGCTATGCTCGCGATCGGTGAAGGTGCCAGTTACGAGGCTCAAGAACAGATTAAGAGTCTGGGCGCACAGAACATTATCATCCGGAGTGTTAAGCCCTCGGAGGATCAAAAAGTCACTACCCAACAGAATAATTCAACGCTCGATTACGGGATTAAATACGAAGACATCTCCCGCATTCAAGCCACCATACCCGGGGTTACAGCCATCGTCCCAGCGCGAGTGATGCGGGAATATGTTTGGAACATTACCGTCCGTGTGGATGCAGAGGTGGTTGGTACAGTTTTTTGGTATCCAACCATGCGAAATCACCGTGTTGCAGAAGGTCGATTTTTTACTGAGATCGATCAATTAGCAGCCGAAAATGTCTGCGCGCTTGGCTTTGAAATGGCGCGTCGCCTCTTTCCTATGGAGACACCTCTTGGTAAGGCTGTCCGTATCGGTGGCCAATACTATCGGGTGGTCGGTGTCATGGAACCGGTGAGTCGGACCAAGGGTGACGACACGGGCCAATCCTCAGCACAACAGGCGGTAGATCGCATGTTTATTCCATTATCCACAGCCAAACAACGCTATGGAGAAATCCTTTTTAAAAATCGCAGTGGCAGCTTTGAGCGTGAGCGTGTGGCCTTGCACGAAGTCACTGTCAAAGTAGATGATCCGAGTAAAGTCATCGGGGTGTCTCTGGCCGTCAAAGACCTCATGGAACGGAATCATAAGAAGAAGGATTATGATGTCGTCGTGCCTCTCGAACTTCTTCGACAAAAGGAAAAAACTAAACGTATTTTTAATATCGTCCTCGGCTCTATCGCCGCCATTTCTCTGCTCGTTGGTGGGATTGGGATCATGAATATTATGCTCGCCAATGTCACTGAGCGGACCCGAGAAATTGGTATCCGTCGAGCGCTGGGTGCGAAACAACGGGACATTACCCTTCAATTTCTGATCGAGGCCGTTCTATTAAGTGGTGTCGGTGGAGCACTCGGGGTGTTGTTAGGAGTGGCCATCCCCTTTGCTGTCTCTGCTCTCGCTGAAATGAAGACTATCATTATGGTGTGGTCGCCCCTGGCCGCTTTTACTATCTCGGCCTTGGTTGGTGTTATTTTCGGGCTCTACCCAGCTCTGCGAGCCGCCAAGATGGATCCTGTGGAAGCGCTCCGACACGAATGAGGGGCGATTACCTCGGCTTGAGTTGGGGAAAGAGAATCACGTCGCGGATTGTTTCTTGCCCGAGGAGCATCATACACAATCGGTCGATACCGATACCGATACCCCCAGCGGGAGGCATTCCATGTTCGAGGGCGGTGAGAAAATCCTCGTCGAGTTTTTGCTGTTCACCACCCGCCTGCTGTTCAAGTGCCGCGCGCTGTGCAACAGGATCGTTCTGCTCACTATAACCGGGGGCGATCTCTTGGCCGTTAATGCAGCATTCAAAGACCTCGACCGTCGTTGGATCCCCCGGTGAAAGTTTAGCGAGCGGCACGAGTTCCTTAGGTAGGTGGGTCACAAATGTCGGTTGAATAAGCGTTGGCTCAACTAACTTCTCAAAAACAGCCCCAGTGACCTCAAAATCTTCATATCCATTGGCAATATCGCCGGAGAGTTTTAAATCTTCAGTTGCCCGACGTCGACGTTCACTGGGGGTAAGGTCAAACCAATCTAAACCTGCTTTCTCGCAGACTAAATCCTTGTACCGTGCACGACGCCAATTTGTGAGATCGATGACTTTCTCAACGGTCAAAGGTTGGAGGGTGCTCAACGCAGACTGAAGACGCAGGCGAGCCGGTTTGGCATTTTCCCAATCCACTTGAAGGAGAGAGAGACACGCCTCAATTGCTCCATGCACGCGCAGTGCGATGGTCGATGGTTCTTCTTTACTGAGGTTGCTTAGGGCGAGCTCGACGATCTCTTTCGTTGCCAAAATAGGTGTTTCGATCCGGTCTTCTGGTAAAACTTCTGCGATGCTTGATTTGCCCGATTTGACGAAAAATGTGGGGACCTCGGCGAAGGCAAGCCGAACTTCCTTGATAGCGTGTTCGGTTTCGGCACGGCGCTGGTGACGCACAAGTAAGCTTCCTAGTACATTTTGGGCGATCCTTTTCACCACCGATTCCACCGTCTCCATCATCGTCTCGTAGTCTCCATAAGCCTCGTAGGCTTCCAGCATGGTGAACTCTGGGTTGTGCTTGCGGGAAAGTCCTTCGTTACGGAAGTTACGACCGATCTCAAAGACCTTATCCACGCCACCCACCAAAAGACGTTTGAGATAAAGTTCGAGGGCGATTCGCATATAAAAATCGCAACCCAATGCGTTATGATGTGTCTTGAAAGGCTGAGCGGCAGCTCCTCCAGGAATGGCCTGCATCATAGGCGTCTCAACTTCCACATAGCCTCGCTCGTGAAAAAAGGTCCGGATCTCTCGGATAATCTGCGACCGCAGTAGAAAGGTCCGTTTCACTTCGTCGTTGGCGATCAGATCGAGGTACCGTTGCCGATAACGCACTTCTGTGTCGGCTAATCCGTCCCACTTGTCGGGCGGGGGGCGTAGGGCTTTGGAAAGAACAGTGAAGCTCTCTGCTTTAATACTGATTTCACCTGTTCGCGTCCGAAACATAGTGCCCTTGACTCCAATAAAATCGGCTAAATCCAAGTGACTGAAGATCGCAAAGGCTTCGTCTCCGAGCGCCTGTTTCTGCGCATAAACTTGCACTCGCCCCGTCATATCTTTGAGGTCGATAAACTGGCTCTTGCCCATGTCTCGGTTTGCGGTGATGCGGCCGGCGATGGCCACGGAGGCGGACTCCACCAACTCGCCCCTTTCAAATTTGGCACGGGCCTCTCCGCAACCGGTCAGTTCCTTGAGACTGACCTTGTTCATAAAAGGGTTGATGCCCTTGGACGCAAGGGCGGCGAGCTTCGTCCGACGCTGTTCAATAAGTGAGTTTGTGTCTTCCATGGAGGTGCTGGGCGCGAAGACAGGCTCTCAACCTGCCCTACAGACTCGAAAGTCTGCTACCGCAACCGTTCCTAAATTAAACCACGCTGTCAGGGCAAGCGGCAAGCCCTCTGCTTCTTCGGTAGATCCTTCGCTTTCAAAGGTGAAGACATGCGGCATCTGGTTTTGAGTTAACGTCCCCGATCCTTGTTTCACATCCGCTTTGATCTAGGCCAACCTCAGCGAACGAGACAGGCCTTTTTTGGATTAAACCGCCAATCCGGAATCAAGTGCTGCATGGCAATAGCGTCGTTGCGTGATCCAGTGGGTAACTTCAGATAAAGCTGATGTGCGGCATCCAGTTGAGCAGGGTCAATCTCAATACCTAAGCCTGTCTTCTGAGGAACAGTCACCTTGCCATCTTTAATCTGTAGAGGTTCGCGGGTCAGGCGCTGACCTTCCTGCCAAATCCAATGTGTATCCATAGCCGTCACCGTCCCGGGCGCAGCAGCACCGACGTGGGTAAACATAGCTAGTGAAATATCAAAATGGTTATTCGAATGAGAACCCCAAGTGAGCCCTTTTTGTTGGCAAAGACGGGCCACTTCGACAGAACCTCGCAGTGTCCAGAAATGAGGATCGGCGAGGGGAATATCAATCGACTGCAATTTCAGAGCGTGATTCAACTGACGCCAATCTGTGGCCACCATGTTAGTGGCCGTTCGCAGGCCAGTAGCTTTTCGGAACTCAGCCATGATTTCTCTTCCCGAAAACTCAGCCTCTGCACCACAAGGATCCTCTGCATAAGCAAGAATACCCTTTAAATTTTGGCATAGTTCAATGGCCTCCTTAAGAGACCAAGACCCATTCGGATCCAGAGTGATGCGGGCGTTGGGAAAGCGTTGCGCCAAGGCTCGGACAGCTTCTATTTCATCGGCACCTTTGAGCACTCCTCCCTTGAGTTTAAAATCCTGAAACCCGAATCGCTCTTGAGCTGCTTCTGCCTGAGCAATAATCGATTCGGTAGTGAGAGATTCCTCGTTGCGACAACGGTGCCAAATTTGATCTGACTTTGATTCATCGCGGTAGGGCAAAGAGGATTTACGTCGATCACCAATGTAGAAGAGGTAGCCAAGCATCTCCACCTCAGTGCGTTGCTGTCCCATCCCTAGTAAGGCTGCCACTGGTTTGCTAAGATGCTGGCCGAGGAGATCCAAAAGGGCGCACTCGATGCCGGCTACCGCATGAATAGTCACCCGCAAATCAAAGGTTTGAACCCCGCGCCCGCTGCTATCCCGATCGGCAAAGCTCGAACTTATTTTGGTTAAAAGGGAGTCGTACTCGCCGACTTCTTGACCCATCAGTAAACTTGTTGAATCTACAATTGTTTGCAGAATTTCTTCGCCTCCAGGGACCTCACCCAAACCGCGGTGGCTAGAGTTATCGGTAATTATAATTATATTCCGTGTAAAAAAGGGGCTATGGGCACCGCTTAGATTTAAAAGCAGGCTGTCATAACCCGCAACGGGGATGACACGAACAGAGGTAATGCGTGGAGAAGACACTCTAAAAAGTTAAAGGCTAAAATTTATAAAAACAGGCCTGTCAGCAGGAGCAGGAGTCACTTAAAGCGATCTCAATAATAATCTAGGACTGAGGGATTAAGGTGGACCCCGATCGTTGGACCACTTTTGGTCGGAATTAAGTTATGGTTTGGGGTCTGAAATGGTTCTTCAAGGGTCGTGCTTTTTGCCTGACCCGGACGCTCGCAGACGGGCCTCTTCGCGTCCAGCCCGGAGGGAGCCCC
>SIAZ01000231.1 GCA_009695405.1 Pedosphaera sp.
TGCTCCTCAATCCATCTCCGTAACCACTCCACTTCCTCAGATCCCATCCGTCGCCCTTGCAATACTAGTTCTTTAAGCACGCCCTGCTTTCTGAGCTCTTTGCCGCTGGTAGTCCAGCTCATTCACCGACAACTTGTGAATGCACCGCTTAGCTTGGACATCCCAGTGATCCTTCAGCTCAGAGGTCTCTCGATCGAACGAGTTCCCCCTCAATTCCGCAATTGCCGGTTAAACAGGTTCAGCGCAATTTCTAGTCATGGTTCGTCCGATCATTCTGGTGACACCTAGCCAACAGGCAACGGGTGTGGAACTTCTCGATCCCTCGATCAGCGTCGGTAACAGCTACCTCGAGACCCTGAGCCAAGCCGGAGCACTTCCTCTAGCACTTCCTCTCTCCACCAATAGAACTCAACTTGCGGCCTATTTGGATCGTGCCGACGGACTCTTACTGACCGGCGGTGACGATTTGGATCCGCGCCTTTACTGGCCAGAGATCTCCTCTGAACTGCTCGCCAAATGCGATTGCGAAGGGCCGATTCGAGACACGATGGAATTGACCTTGCTCGACCTGTTATTCCGTAATCCAAAACCGCTTCTCGCCATTTGCCGGGGGCATCAACTGGTGAATGTGGCCCTCGGTGGCACCTTATATGTCGACCTGTCGACTCAACGTACAGGTAGCTTCGACCATTCACAAATGAAACGTCGGTTTGAACCGGTTCATCAGGTTGATATTCTTTCTAATTCTTTGGCGGCAGAAATTTGGGACCAAAAGCGACTCTCGGTGAACAGCACCCATCATCAGGCTATTCAACGCATTGCCGACCCACTTCTTCCCTCACTCATGGCCACCGACGGAGTCATTGAAGGCACGGAGTTAAGACCGGAATACACACAACTGCTTCCTTGGTATCAGTCGGTTCAGTTTCATCCGGAACGTCTTGCCAACAACTACCCGGTGCATCAACGACTCTTTCAAGCCTTCGTCGGTGCTTGCTGTCTCTTTTCTAAAGTAAATTCCTGACATGACTCTTAAACCTCTCTCCCGCCACATCGATCACCTGAATCTCGGTGTCTTTTTAGGGGCCGTCTTCCTGCTGACGGCCTCTCTTCGACTCGCCCAAGCCAAAATCAACCCAAGCACCAACACTCTTCCAACCCCAATTGTTTACGAATATAAAACGGCGTCGTTCGACGGGGTTGGTAAATGGTTTCTCGGGCGCGAAATCGCTCACTTTATGTCGCATCAAGGGGCGCCTTGGCTAGAACGCGAGGAAAGGGACACCGAGGAACAACCGTCCCGCCTGATCGACGCACTAAATCTCAAACCGGGGCAGCAGGTCGGTGACGTCGGAGCTGGAAGCGGGTATATGAGTTGGCGCCTAGCCAAGGCTGTTGGACCTTCGGGTCGAGTTTATGCCAATGACATCCAACCTGAGATGATCGAAATCCTGAAGACCACTGTCCTCAACCAAAGTCTCAGCACTATTATTCCTGTTCTCGGCACCGTGACCAATGTCAACCTCCCTAAAGCGGCTCTCGACCTCATTCTGTTGGTCGATGTCTACCACGAGTGCGATCACCCTTTTGAAATGGTTCGTAGCATGGTGAGCTCATTGAAACCAAACGGCCGCTTAGTTTTGGTCGAATATCGGGGCGAAGATCGCTGGGTTCCCATCAAGCCCTTGCACAAGATGACTGAAGAACAAGTACGTCGAGAATTCTCCCTGCATCCACTTCACTTTGTGACCAACCTCACTGTCTTACCGAGGCAACATATTTTGATTTTTTCGAAAGACAAAACTCCGAAGCAAAAAATAATTAAATCCAAGTGCTCGGCTAAAAGGATAAATGCCGAAACCAACCGCAGCGATCCACCCCACTGATTGCTCCCAAGGTCACTCAGCGTGCAGACGCCCAATCTTAGACAAAATTGACTCAGTAGCAGCCAACACCTCTATTGCCATCACTGAGTCAGTGTACCGAACGCGAACGCCCTCGCGGCCCGTTTCGCCCAAGGCTCGGAGGCGGACCGGATTCAACAGCACCTCTTCTAAAGCCGCAGCAAGGGCCTCTGCTGTCATTCCTTCAAAAACAAACCCGCCGCCAGCGGACGAAATAATCTCGGCAAATCCGCAGACATTCGGTTGCACTACCGGTGTCCCAGCTGCCATCGCTTCAACTAAGTAAAGGCCGAAGGCCTCACTGAAACGCGCCGGTACCGACAACACATCCAGCGACCCGAAGAAAGCCACTTTCTCTTCACGACTTACATTCGGATGAAAACTTACCGACTCTTCCAATCCAGCGACTCGTAAACGCTCCTTTTGAGCAGTTACAAAGGCGATATCTCCAGAGCCACAACCTCCTCCCACTTTTAATCTCAGCCCTGGGATTCGACCGTCTCGACTTAAAGTAATGAAAGCAGAGACGACCGTATCCAAGCCTTTTTCTGGACACATACGGGCAAAGAAACCCAGTACCGGAGGTGTTCCCACAGCACGAGGCGTTGGTAGGTTAGAGTAGCCGTCCAGCAGGATTCCGCTTGCTGCCACGCGGACTAATCCCGGAGCTAATCCCAACCGCGCTGACATTCGCTCAGCAAAATAACGAGTAGGAGCAATCCAGCCGTCCACCTCGCCGACTCGTTCCGCCATTAGCCTCCAAGCCTCAGACCGATAGGGCTCTGGCAATGAGTCGAGGAAAGACTCTTCGCTTTGAAGAAAACAAATGACCCGAGTTCCCAAGGCTAAGCGGATTTTTCGGCCCATTCCCATCAGCAACGCATTGGAGAGAAAGACAACATCAGGCCGAGGTAATCGTGACATCCATGCCACCATCTCCTCCAGTTCCCGATGCTGATTTCCCCCTTCACCGTGGAGCATCGAGACGGTCAGTTCGCCCACATCTTCGGGGCGAGTCTTGGCTGCTTTGCCTGCGGCCCATTTCAATAATCTCGGGGCATCAAACCAACGACGAAACCAAGCAGGTGCCTGCCGATGAAGTGCGATCTTCTGTGATAGGAAAACATTAATGCCTCCAAAAAAAGTCGGTGTCTCCCCTAAGACGGACGCCTCATCGAGGGTCATCGGTAGGTACATCGGTACCATAAGTGCATCATGCCCCTGACGGCGAAGCTCGGACACGAGAGCATTATCACGGAAACAATTGCCGCAATACATCCCTCCGGCACCGGGTGTGATCTGGATCAAGTTCACCGAGCAAAAATGAATGAGTTCTCAGCCTGCGACAAGCGATGACTCAGAAAGTCGAGGCGTCCCGTAGGGCAAATCTTCTGGTACCGTTGTGTACTCGGAAAATGCCGCGAACAAACGAGAGAAATCTTTGTTAACGTCGCCCGACAAGCAATCGGTGAGATCATCTGCGATTTCTGGCCGCCCTTCAGTCACGGTCTTAAAACTAATATTCGTATCATAAAATGCGTAAACTAACTTGCGCATATTCTCAATACTCTGCCGCATCATTTCAGAATAACTAATAAAACGGTTCGCGGAAACGTCCCCAGCTTCGAGTGCCTTATGAATTGAATCGGCCGCCGCAACACCGCTCTTCAAAGCAATCATCAAGCCACTCGAAAACACCGGATCCAAGAATCCAAAGGCATCCCCTACCAACACCAATCCGTGGTCCGCGCAGTACTTCGATCGGAAAGTATACTCGCCAGTCAACCAATACTCATCACACACCCGACCCGTGGCGAGGTGATCTTCGATCCATTTATTCTCTGGAATCTCCCGTTGAAAAATAGCCTCAGGATCTTTGAGCCCATCGCGGGTCAGATATTTCCCATCGGCCACCACTCCCACACTCACTCGGTTGTTGTGCTGGGGAATATACCAGAACCACCCTTTGTTTGGAATGAATGCCACAGTTGTTCCTCCCTCGTCGATCCCTGGGTCACGTTTGGCTCCCTCATAGTAAGTCCAAATTGCGACCTTATTCAACTTGGGATCTCCTCGCCGCCACGCATTACGGGTCGCTGCAATCGCCTCCCGACCCGTGGCGTCAACCGTCATTGCCGCACGCACTTCATAGTCAACACCGTCACTTCCTCGCGCCCGTACCCCAACATACTTGCCCCCCTCCTGTAGGAGTTCTACTACCTCGGTTTTTTCCCGCACTTCGACACCTTTCTCCCGAGCATTCTCTACCAACATTTGATCAAACTCGCTCCGAAGCACCTGCCATGTTTGGGCCACTGTTTTTTTGTCGTATCGAGTATAAAAATAAAACGGTTGAGAAGCGCGCCCCGACGGAGAAACAAACTGAACCGAATACTTACGAGAAAATGCCGATTGCTTCAGTTTTTCAATCATCCCTATTCGTTCAAGAGCTGGGTAGGTGAAGGGAATCAGGGACTCCCCAATGTGATATCTGGGAAATGTCTCCCGCTCCAACACTAACACCTTCCGCCCGTGCTGCGCCAAAGCTGTCGCCGTCGCGCACCCAGCCGGTCCTGCTCCCACAACCACCACATCAACCTCAAGGATAGAATTCATACGTAGACGTACTTGTTAGGAGGGATAGGTACTCTGGACTGAGTTCGATGCAAGTTCGAGTTTTGAAAAGGGGTCCAACCGATTTAGGGAATCCAAAGAAGAAGAAAAACAAGGCGAACCCGTTCAGTCTTGAAGTGCATTCAGTCGAACTAATCGCGAAAAAGATCCTTCTTGGGCATTTAATACGTCCCAAGTCCCCTGCTCAACCACACAGCCTTGGTCAAGCACCACAATCCAGTCCGCATTCCGGACGGTCGAAAGCCGATGGGCGATGATCACTGTCGTCCGCCCTTGCATCGCCAAATCCAAAGCAGTCTGAACCTCGCGCTCGGTTCCAGTATCGAGAGCGGATGTAGCTTCATCCAAGATGAGCACTTGAGGATTCCGCACTACAGCGCGAGCAATGGCGAGGCGCTGGCGTTGCCCGCCGGACAAGGATGCCCCACGTTCACCGATCACTGTATCCAACCCTTGGGGTAAAGCCGAAAGCACTCCCACTAAATTAGCCACTCGAAGGGCCTGATTCAATTGATCTTCACTCACATCGCCCAATCCAAAGCAAATGTTAGCTCGAAAAGTATCGTGAAACAGAAAGGGATCCTGATCCACCACGCCTAGGCACTGATGCCATGACTCCGTCGAAAATTCCCAATAATCGATCCCGTCCAAAAGGACCCTGCCTGAGTCGGGTTCTCTCAATCGCATCAGGAGCGAGGCAACTGTTGATTTTCCCGAACCGGAAACACCAACCAAGGCCACCTTAGCGCCTGCGGGAACCTTAAAAGACACTGACGATAACGTCGGTTTATCTGGGGTGTAGCGGAAGCTGACTGCATCAAATCGAAGTTCACTCCGAACACCTTCGAACCGACGAGAACCAAAAGGACGCTTCGGAAACACTGGCAATTTTAGCCACGGCTCCATTTGTTCCATCATCGCCATTGTAACAGTCAGTATCCCATAACGAACTGGCAATCAGATTAAAGCTGGGCAAAATCCTCATTGCAGCGACCAGAGTCACTAAGGTGGCCCCCGATCGTTGGACCACTTTTGGTCGGAATTAAGTTATGTTTTGGGGTCTGAAATGGTTCTTCAAGGGTCGTGCTTTTTGCCTGATCCGGACGCTCGCAGACGGGCCTCTTCGCGTCCAGCCCGGAGGGAGCCCCGCAGGGGCGACCGGAGGG
The DNA here is from genome assembly GCA_009695405.1 of Pedosphaera sp. Taxonomy (GTDB): domain Bacteria; phylum Verrucomicrobiota; class Verrucomicrobiia; order Limisphaerales; family UBA9464; genus SXXZ01. The sequence goes on from SIAZ01000231.1 coordinate 5,705, forward strand.
CTGGACGCGGCGCGCGCGCCGCTCTTGTTTCGCTGT
>SIAZ01000232.1 GCA_009695405.1 Pedosphaera sp.
GCTTACCCAGTTGTTGCGACTGGGTCCCGCTGTTTAAATTGTCAGGTGTATTCACCAACGTAGGGCAACATTTTCAGCGGCTTATGTCTAGCCGTTTCTTTTACCCCCTTTCCATCGGCCCTTTCCAGCCACCAGCCAAACGCCCTGCTGGAAGTCCCCATAACTCTAGAACGAGTTTGTTTATTTGACGTGCAGTGATTATAGCCTCCAGTAAACAGAAAAGGGTGGCCATGACGCCCCCCTTTTTCATCCTCCTGAAACCCGGAAATCTTACCCTCACCGGCAGGTATTTTTAATTCTCGTTGCGCGGCGGAGACGATAGTCATCGAGACACGGTCGCGCTATGCCCTAACTGCCCAGTCTTTGCTGTCGCCTTCCATCCTGACGGCAGAACCCTTGTCGCTGCAGGCATCGACGGCCGCCTCCACTTTCTCGAAACCGTCCAAGGCAAGACTCGTGAAATCCATCGACAGCGTCCCTCTAAAAAAGCATTAGCTCACCGAGAGGTGTCGGGCCTTCTCTGCGGACTGCTTAGGACTTCATTAAGGTCTTTCAGAAAATCGTTTAACCCGCCGAGCCTTCACACTCGACCTCGTCCGTCTAGTTGCAATAATTTTCAGATCTCTTTCCCTACCATTGGCCTTGTAAAAAAGGGTCAAACAGTGTCGAAACGGTGGACCAGAAATCCAAGGGGATGCCCCCATCTCGGACCTCGATTGATCGAGAGGATTTGCAAGGCACGATGAGCGAATTGGATGGCCTGCACACCTAGTGTCCAGTGTTGCAATTCGGTAATTAGATTCTCTAAGAAAAAGGAGGGGCTGCTGCCTAATCCTGAGTTACAATCAACTGATCCTCCAAAGCCGGATTGCTGGTAAAGCACTTGCCAAAGAGTCTGATGGAAGGCATCTGAAGGTCTGAATCATCGACCGTTATGAGACTTCTCTCTTTGTTTTGCTGGGGCTCTAGCCTGTTTCTCTCACTTGTGAGCGGTCAAGCCGGTAGTTATCCACCGGGTGCTGGATTAGTGAGGCAAACATTTGCCTTTCCCGATACGACCACCGATCTCAACGACGGAACCATACTTGGTTCTGATCATCCCCTCGGATTTCAAACACCCGTTTCTGGTGTTTTTGGGGCGATGCTCCAATTGATTGATAAAGGAGCAACTAATGTAGTTGGGTCCTTCAAACTCTACGATCTAGATCCCGGAAACGTGGTTCGGAGTTTTGATATATCCTTCAATATTGTTATGGATTGGCAAGTGGTTGGGGAACCCGGAGAGGGGTGGTCAGTCAACTTTGGTCCACTCCCGGCGGACAACGGTACCGGGGAAGGTGGATTCGTTCCACTCCGACGCGGATTGAGCGTTGCCTTCGATACTCGGAATGGCGGAGACGATTCATCGTCGATCCAAGTCATTATTGACGGCGTCGTCGTTGCGAAATTTCTTAAAGCCTTCCTCTTCGATCCGAATCAACGGTTGGTAAATCTTCACTGGGACGAGGCGGGCTTGGATCTTAATTTTGATAATCGAGTAATTTGTGTAGACCTGCCGACGCTCGGATTTACGCCCAGTCCAGGAAGTGCCTTTGGCTTCAGTGCACGTTCGACTCACGATGGAATGAGTGTGTTGCTTGACAATCTTCGTGCATCAACTCAGTCCCTACCGGTCTTGGATACAGGTGGAGTTATTATTTCTGAGTTTGTTGTTAATAACACCAATTTTGAGGATGAATATGCTGCAAACCCAGGATGGCTTGAACTGCTCAATGGATCTTCTGATGTCGTCGATTTAGCGGGTTGGTACCTGACCGATTCTAAGTCGAATTTAACTAAATGGAAAATTCAGTCTCTGAGGTTAAATCCCTATAATTATAGGCTAATTTTTGCATCGGGAAAAGATATTCAACTTAGCTCTTCAAACTTTATCCATACCAGCTTTACTTTAGCTAAAAGCTCAGGTTATTTAGCCTTAGTAAAGCCGGATGGAAAATCGATTGCTAGTTTCTATACTTATGAAGCTCAGGATAAAAATATTTCTTATGGCGAGAGCGGCACAAATCGTATTCGTGGGTATATGTTTCCTGCAACTCCAGGATTAATAAATAGTCAGGAAATAGCAGACCAATCACGGAGTTCGGAGATACTTTTTTCGCATTTAGGAGGTTTTATTTCAGAGAAAGTTGAAGTGAGACTTTCTGCAGACAGATTGCCTGGCCTTGAAATTCGCTATACTTTAGATCGATCCGAACCGGGTCCTAATTCACTCATCTATTCAAATGCGATTCCAGTAACTGGATTTACAACGATTAAAGCACGATCCTATGCCCCAGGTCATCTTCTCGGGGCGGTCAGTAGTCGTACTTTTGTTTTCTTGGGTAGTTCGATGAGCCATTACTCGGGAACCACCAACGTCTTTAGCTCCAATCTACCTTTCCTTTTTGTTGATAGCTTTGGGTTTTCAGTGGATTCCTCCAGCGGAGGAGTTCGCCCCTTTCGCCCAGGATATTTGGTGGTGGTGCGACCCGATTCAGTGACGGGGCAGGCGAGCCTATCCACCGCTCCAGAGTATGCCGGTCCCTGTGGCGTGCATTTGCGAGGGGAAAGTTCGGCTGGGTTCGATCAGCATAGTTATTCCCTCGAACTTTGGGACGACACCGGTAGTGATCAGAAGGCGAGTCTGCTGGGTATGCCAGCGGACTCCGATTGGGTTCTTTACGGTCCTTGGTCTGAAAAGACCCTAATGCGGAATAAGTTAATCTTTGACTGGATGCGCACTTTGCGAGGTCAGGATGGACTTTCGGTACGATGCGAGTTTGTTGAACTTTTTTTAAATCAGAGTAAGCCGGTTGATGGACGAATTGCCTACAGTACTTACCGTGGAATTTATGTCCTTATGGAGAAATTAAAGCGCAGTAAAGATCGTCTTCCTATTGAGAATCTAAACGACAAAACAATTTCTTCAGATCTTATAAGCGGCGGCTATATTCTTCGAAAAGACAAAGATGATTCCTTTAAAAACAATTGGGTATCAGGTTTGCTAGGTATTCCTCTGCAAAGTTATGATCCGGATCGGATGAATACGGTCCAGTTTAATTACATAAAAAAATATACTGCTGACTTAGAAAAGTCTTTAACGAGCACTACGTATCGAAATAATAGGACGGGTTACCCAGCATATCTGGATGCCGACACATTTATAGATTTTCAATGGTTCACCGAAATTGCCAAGCAGGTAGATGGTTATATTTACAGTACCTACTTCCATAAAAATCGAAATGGACGAATGCGGGCGGGACCTTTGTGGGATTTCAATATTTCTCTTGGAAATGCAGATTACGGATCAGGAGAAACTCCGACCGGATGGCTTTATGATGTTCCTGGCGGTGTTGGTCAGTTGTGGTATCCACGCCTCCATAGCGATCCTGACTATAAACTGGCGACGTGGGATCGGTATTGGCAAATGCGTCGAACCTTTTTGTCAACCGATGCGGTGATGGCAACGATCGAGCGGCATCGTTCGACACTGTTGAACGGATACACTGGCTTAGTAAGTAATCGAGCGCCGGCAAGTATTCAGAACCCGGTCGCTCGGCATTTTCGAAGATGGCCGCATCTAGGGACTCGAAACTGGCCGAATCCAGCTTCGGAGACCAAGGTCCGTACTTGGCAAGATGAGGTGAACTCTATGCGGACTTGGATTAGTAACCGTCTTGAATGGCTCGATGATCAAAGTCTTCGAGTGAGTAAAACAGTTCTTCGGCCTCCGATGTTTAGTTCCTCGGATCGAGCCCTGAGTGAGCCGTTAACTCTGAAGATGGCGGCTTTCAGTGGTGGAGCTACCAATGCAATTTTTCCAACTGGCGAACTTTACTTTACGACGGACAGTTCGGATCCGCGACTCTTGGGAGGAGCGATTAGTCTGAACGCGCAAAAGTATTCAGCTGCAATGACCATCGATCGATCTCTAACGGTGAATGCACGCCTTCTGGTTAAAGGACAATGGTCTCCACTTGCAACGGTCACCTTTTGGCATGAAAGCGTTCCTGCCAACGTTTCCAATTTGGTGGTGAGCGAATTACTGTATCAGCCGGCACCTCTCTCTGCAGAGGAAAGAGCTGCTCTGCTGACTGATTCGGAGCAGTTTGAGTTTGTTGAGCTACACAATCGAAGTCGCCAAACCCTTGATCTAAAAGGGGTAGCCTTTACGGAAGGTATCGAGTTTGACTTCAGTCATTTACCCTCGGCGACACGGTTATTAAAGTCAGGTGAATCGGTGGTTGTGGTGTCGGATCCTCGTGCATTTCAAATACGAAACCCAAGAGTGCCTGTGTCCAAAATACTTGGTCAGTATCGGGGGCGACTGAACAATGGCGGTGAGCACCTCGTTCTAAAGGCCGCAGACGGGGGCGCGATTACTGACTTCGGCTACGACAATAAGGCCACTTGGCCCGATGCGGGTAACGGTGTTGGCCATAGTTTGGTTCGGAGAAGTTTTATTAGTCAGATAGGTACTGATTCTGCCGAGAGTTGGGTGCTCAGTGCCAAGCCCGGGGGAACACCGGGCGTTTCTGGGCTGGGGTTAGACCGCTTTAACGGAGATCCAAACCGTGACTCTGATGGCGACGGCGTTGTTGACTTTTTAGAGTTTGTTACCGGATCCGATTCAGAAGATCCGCAATCGTTCTTTAAGCCGCAGGTGGATCTTTTGCCTCTCCGGGTGAATGGCGCAGAAGCGGAATATTTAACCTATGCGCTGAGACGGAATCCGTCCCTGACTGGTCTTCATCTAGTGATCGAGAGCGCGAGTCAATTAGGTGTGTGGCAATCTGCGGATTCCTTTCTGGCCTTGCATACATCCACCGCAAATTCTGATGGAACTTTGACTGACCTCTATCGTTCAGTCATACCTTGGTTGCTAGATTCTGGTCAGACTAAGTTTCTACGACTTCGAGTAAGTCAGCTTTGATTTGGAGTGCCCTCTATCTCTGCACTTTGAGAAGGATAAGTTCCCTAATCTTCGACACCGTTCGAGTAGAGATTATTTTTGAGACGGGAATAAAAATGAATCAGCCCGCTCGCCCGTGTATGTCGGGAAGCGGATTGTTTGGTTTCTACCTAGGTTTTGTGCGAATGCGAATCTTAATGTCGGCGCAATCGCATAAAGCTCTATGATGCAGTTGAGAGGGGAACTGGGCAGCATGCTGAGTTCCGGAAACTGAACTGACGACCGGCGTCCAGATCGCGTTCGCTCCAAGCGAGGTGGCGGATTCAAGTTGGAATTCAACAAATAAAGAGTCGCGATAGGGACCGAGGTTGCCCCCAGCCCCCCGCGCAGATCCGAGCAGGCAGGATTACTGCACTCGGCTCCTATCTTGAGTCCGAGCGTCGAACCGAGCCCAAGGCCAAGGATGACAGATACGTGCGGTCGGCAGCCATCGTGCAACATCTGGATTCATCCGATCCCACCTCAGGCGTCTCTTCTGGCTACGTCGCCGAAGCGATCGGAACCACATGCGTGTCACTTCGATGCGGAATCGGCAGAGAGCGTTGATCTTGGATGGAACCCCGTAGTACCGATAGTAGCCGCGGAGGACCATACCCAACCAAGCTCCTTGAGCGCTCAGCGGTTGATGTCGGCGGGCTTGTAGCTCCGTCTTGATCTCTCCGAGTTTGGCGCGGAACCGTTTGCTCATGGTATGTCGGACCAACAGGAAGTTCCCCGTTCTCGACCG
>SIAZ01000233.1 GCA_009695405.1 Pedosphaera sp.
GCGGGGCTCCCTCCGGGCTGGACGCGAAGAGGCCCGTCTGCGAGCGTCCGGGTCAGGCAAAAAGCACGACCCTTGAAGAACCATTTCAGACCCCAAACCATAACTTAATTCCGACCAAAAGTGGTCCAACGATCGGGGTCCACCTTAGATCGATCGTATCGTCAATACGGTCTTGCACAGCGGATGGAAGGTGTTCAGCGAACGGATTAAAAAGATAAAAAGCATCAAAATCGGAAAACGACAGAGCGTTAATTGGGCCGTGAAAGATTTCAGTATTAGCCAAACGCTGAGTCTTAATAATCTTCCAAGCGATTTGACAGAGTCGCCGTCGCTGTTCAACGCCGCTAAAAGAGCCTTTGGTGAACAGGGCACCTGCGATGCAAAATTTTCCTGGGCCGCACCCGAGGTCAAGCACCCTAGTTCTAGGGGTTTGAACGAGGAACGCCGATGCTTTCCGAACCACAGCGAGAGGCGTCCAATGGACCCGGGAAAGGGCACGAATCCGATCACGAAAAATCTGATCAAACCCCGCGTCGTCCTCGGCCAAAATACATCTAAGGAGATTTGAATCGAGCGGCCAGTTCATTCAAGGACGAGATAGTTGTTCACAGACTTTACTTCCGAGTGTTTGCCATTTAATCCAAGTTCGAGCACTCTTAAGCACTCGTTATGGCCACCACCCCAGTTACGCGCATTCCGGTCACGATTCTTACCGGATTCCTTGGCTCAGGAAAGACCACGCTTCTCAATCGCATTCTTACTGCTAAACACGGTAAACGAATTGCCGTCATCGAGAATGAATTTGGTGAAATCGGCATTGATAATGAACTAGTGATCCAAGCAGACGAAGAGATCTTCGAAATGAACAACGGATGCCTCTGTTGTACAGTCCGCGGCGACCTTATCCGAATCTTGGATCAACTCTTAAAACGAAAGGATCGGTTTGACTATGTACTAGTCGAGACAACTGGTTTGGCTGACCCGGGGCCTGTAGCGCAGACCTTCTTCAGTGATGATGAAATTAAGGAGCATTTCCGTTTGGACGGCATTGTAACTTTGGTCGATGTCAAACATCTACCACTCCATTTGCACGAAGCCCCAGAAGCCAAACAACAAGTGGCCTTTGCTGATCGAATTGTATTGAACAAAATCGACTTGGTCACACCCGACGAATTAGCTCATCTTGAGAAACAACTTCGAGCCATTAACGCAATCGCTCCGTTTTATCATACGCAGCAATCCAATTTATCGGCGGAGCAAGTCATCGATATCCATGCTTTTGACCTCGACCATAAACTGACGCTGGAGGGAGATTTTCTTCAGAAATCCCTGCCGTTTGAATGGAGTGCAACGTATCACTTGGATACTGGCGATCACCTCCTTCGGCTTGAAGCGGGCCCAGATCCCCTAATGGGCCTAGTGCTGTTGCAGCTCGATACTCATTCTCATGATGAGAGTGGCACTGAACATGGGCACGAACATGGGCACGAAGAGGACAAAGAGTGCGATGGAGGAATGCATGACGCTTTGCATGAAGCCGAGGCGATTGCTGAAATTGTCTTTGGAGGTATCGGTACCGCGGTTCGTCAGGGTGGAGTGATTAAACCTGGGAAAATCTTACATAAATTAATTCTCGGAGAAGATGGATTGACCGCGACGGTTCGGATTCCTGCGCACGGCAATTACGCCTTGTTTACCCAGCATGGACTCGATGAGTTTAAGGGGTACCTTGAGAAAGAGGGTGCAGCGATTGAGCCAGGTCATATTCACGAACATGGCGGCCATACCCACGCTCATACTCACGACGAGAGTGTGACCAGTGTCGGCATCGAGGAACGTCGCGAGTTAGATTCCAAGAAACTTAATGCTTGGTTAAGCGAACTCCTGCAATCGAAGGGACAAGATATTTTTAGAATGAAAGGAATCCTGAACATCAAAGGTCAGTCCAATCGCTTTGTGTTCCAAGGAGTTCATATGCTTTTTGAAGGCAAACCAGATCGCCCTTGGAAGAGTGAACTAGATCGCAAAAGCCAATTAGTCTTTATCGGCCGAAATCTGGACCGCGATGCCTTGAATGCAGGCTTTCGTCGTTGCTTAGCCTGAACTGAATCGACCTACCCCCTCTCTCGCTATTTGGCGAGGGCAAGGGGTTGCCGGCCTCAATTCTGCCCAGCGGGCAGCGGAGACGCTAATTAAGAAAAAAAGCGAGTTTACTCAACCACCAGCACCCCGTGCATCATCCGCCAGTGCCCCGGAAAGGTACAAAGGTACGGGTAACGTCCCGGTTCAGTTGGGGCAACAAAGCGAAGTTCTGCCTTTTGACGCGGTTGAACGAGAGGGGTTGCATACAGAACTTTTGTGGATGCAGGAATATAGCCCTGAGAGAGGCTATTGGCCTTAGTGGCCATCTGGTCAGCAAGAGCACCCACTTCGTCGGCCGAATTCGGCGCGAGAATAAGAAGATTATGCAACATCAGATCTGGATTCTCGAAGATGAGGCGTACCTTTGTCCCCGCTTTCACTCGGAGTTCTTTAGGAGCAAACTGCATCTTGTTTGGGACAGCCTGAACAATAAGTGCGTCGCCTGGATTCGCGTTAGCCTTGTCAAACTGATCGAGCAGGACGCCGAGAGCTTTAGCATCGGCGGCAGGGTGCGAGCTGACCAACCGTTGCCCTAATGGATCATAAAGAAAAACAGACGGAGCCTTTTTAGTTTTACGGAAGGTGATGTCGATCACATTAAGACCGGTTCGAAGGTCCAGTTGCACTTGCTGATCATTGATCCACATCGAATCCGTAGAGAGAAGTTGGACACCATTCACCTGAACATCGAGATAGCCATAGCGAACAGACAGAACAGCCGACTGTGCGGTATCGGCTTGGACGAAAGTTCGACGCGTGCCGTTGCCGATATCAAGCCACTGAGTGAGTTGCGTTTCCGGCGCTATTTCGAGGACAGGCACACTACGACCTATGGCGGGCTTCGTTCCGTGCTTCAGGTCCCCCAGCATATGTTGAACGTCTTCGTGTTGGGGCTTTAGCGCATGGAGGGCGTGTTCCACAGCGGGGAACGTGGGACGCAAATGCGCAATCGCATCCACCACTTCCATCTGCACACGGGGATGAGAGTCGGTTGCCATCTGATGAAGGAGATCGGCGATGTTAGACAATCTGTCTCCTTGAAAACGAACCATGCGAACAGCCGCACCGCGATGCAGTGCCGATTTAGATTTCAGCATTTCTGCCAGCAAAGCAGGCCGCGTTTGTCCGAGTCCTTCAGCGACAAAGAGAGCTTCCAAAGCCGACTGATCGAACTCGGGTTTTTCGCGGTCGAGTGAGTTAATCCACTGATCGAGGGCGGGGAGAAGTGCCGCACCGGATTTCCTCAGTTCGATGCGAGCATGATGACGAACAATATCCTGTGGATCTTGAAGAAGTGCTAAGAGCGTCGGAACAGTTGCACCTTCGATACTTGGGAACTTCTTAAGTAACGGACGCTCCTGATACACTGCTCGCCAGATTCGACCATGTTCGTGGTCCCAATTCGGGTCACGCATGGCATGTTGTGCATGACCAATTATAGGGCTGCAAAAATCTGAAATGTAGAGGGCCCCATCCATGCCGAAAGCGACATCGGCTGGCCGAAATGCGGCATTAGGCGATGACACAACATCGAGCCGTTGAGAGCCATGAACCCGCCCTTGGTCATAATCATATTTCCAAAGTGAAACCGTGTAATTACCGAGCAGCGACGCCGTTGCCATACCTTGTTGATACTCCACGGGAAAGTTCACACTAGAAATACTGGCCGCAGCCGATCCTTTACCATTGCTGCCGGTATTGCCGTGTCCGAAGGGATGATAAACGCCGAGTGGGGTCCAAGTAAGTAGCAGCGTATCGAGTGGAATACCGTCCCCAAACATTTGGAAAATATTACCCGTCCGATCATAGGTGATTTTCCACGGATTCGGCGTGTTGCTTTGCCATTCTGTTTCAACCCGACCACTGCGGGGATTGAGTCGATAAGTCGTGGCATCAATACCGCGCACAACACCAAACGGAGTCTCAAGCTGTGAACGATGGAAGACCCCATCGCAAAACAAAACATGCCCCAGAGGATCCGTGGCAATCATTCCGCCATGATGCGAATCAGTGACGTCGATGCCTCGAAAAAGCTCACGCTTGGTGTCCGCTTTACCGTCACCGTTGGTATCGGCCATCAACCAGAGTTTCGGTTGCTCGGAAACAATCACGCCCCATTCACTAAAAGCGATTCCGTCCAGTGCATCTAACCCTTCGGCAAAGGTGGTACACTTGTCCGCTTTACCATCGTGATCAGTGTCTTCCAGCAGGATAATTTTATCCTGTGGCGGCAACCCTGGAACGGTATGAGGAAAGGAGGGCATCGTAACAACCCAAAGCCGTCCTCGGGCGTCGAAGGCAATTTGAACGGGATTTTTCAACTCAGGAAATTCCACTTCTGAAGCGAAAAGACTGACCTTAAATCCCTCGGCAACCTTGAATTCTGCCAACGCCTCTGCGGGAGGTCGAATGATGCCGGTACTTTTACCATCGTCCTGACCCTTGATAGCTTCGAGCGGTGGCAACCACGGAAGAGGTTGATCAGCAAACTTCCTTGAAGGCTTGGTGACAAGTGTCCGAACCACGGCTTCTGTCGCAGCAATCATTTGGTGGTAACGAGGAATTTCAGTCGCATTCTCCTCAGCCCGTTTACGGACACCGTAATACAGATCAGCATTTTTGGGGCGAACAACTTCCGCCACATAATAGTTCTTTCGAGCCACCGCCTTAGCCACCTCCGCTATCCGCACCGAAGGCACCTTTGCTAATGCCGAATCACCGAGAAGTGTAGCGGCGATGACCCTGGCCATCTGTCGATTACCTGCGTCATTGAGATGCAATCCATTGGCGGTGAGTCGTACTTGACTCGTTACATAAGCCTGCTGACTGGCAGTGAACAAATCAACGAACACAGCCTTACGTGCCTTTGCTGTTTCACCCACAGCCTGAGCATACAAGGCGATGTCTCGATTGCGGGTGACACTATCCGGTCCCTGTCCACCTGATTCCACCGCAGTAGGAGACAGCAAGACCCATTGAGCTGCGGGATGAAAACGGGTCAACTGATTAAGATAGAGCTCTAATTGTTGACGGAAATCCGCCACCCCAAGCGCACCGGCAAAGGACTCGTTCATTCCGAAGCCCACGATCACCACTTGGGCCGGCCACAACTGGATGAGCGACTTCATATGCGCCTCATAGCCTTCGGGCCGCAACCGGTATCCCACCTCATCGCCAGTCCAAGCAAAACTGACAAAGCGCAGGTTTTTGTCAGGCTGCGCTAATTGGATAAGAGCCTCAAGTTCACCCTGCTCGCCCAAACGTTCAACCAATGAATTACCGTAAAAAAGAATCGTATTTTGAGGCTGAAAAGTGACCTCCGCCCGCACGGCCACAAGCGAAATTAGAGTCACAAATAAAAAAGTGGCGCGGGAGCGGAGATATCGAAACATATTTAAAAGGCAATGAAAGGAGAGCTTGAGTCGACTAATCCGGCTTTGTATCGAAGGCCGCGCAACTTTTCTTCTGTAAAAGTGTCAAAGTCTGAATTTGGAGGTGGGGGTTGGTTGGTTGTTTAGGATTGGGATGGGTCGGCGAAGTAGGCGCGTCCGGTTTCCCACTCATCGGAGGTTTCCATGAGGATGGCGGTGAGGAGG
>SIAZ01000006.1 GCA_009695405.1 Pedosphaera sp.
ACGAACCACACCGTTGCCGAACTCCTGCCTTGGAACTGGAAACCGGCGAAAGCCTAATCCGGTCGATCGACCTTTCTCCCCCCGCCTTCGATCGCGGAATATCCTACTTTCGCTAACTAGTGAACCATGGGGTTGGGCGTACGCTTACCGTGTTGGGCTGCTCGATGCTTTGCTCGTCTGCGATGTTTTCCCTGACGCCCTAATCAGATTGGGGATCCGGCGCTTGCTACATCAGCGTTTGGCCGAAGAGAATCGTGGAGATACCGAGGCTCAACGAGCACATCTGATGTCTCTGGTAGCGAGTCTACGAGAAGCACCCATCGCTATCGAAACTGCAGCAGCCAACGAACAGCATTACGAGGTTCCGACTGCATTTTATCAACTCTGCCTAGGACCCAACCTCAAGTATTCTAGCGGCTACTATCGGACTTTCGAAGAGTCATTAGGTGAGGGCGAAGAAATCATGCTCGCGCTTACCTGCGCTCGGGCCGAACTACGGGATGGTCAGCGAATCCTCGAGTTAGGTTGCGGTTGGGGCTCTTTGTCCTTGTGGATGGCCTCGCATTATCCCAATGGGCAGATCATCGGCGTGTCCAATTCTCGAACTCAACGTGACTTTATTCTAGGCGAAGCGGCACGGCGTGGATTGAAAAATCTCAGTATTATCACCTGCGACGCTAACGAATTTGAACCTCCTAATGGCGATGGATACTTCGACCGAGTCGTCTCGGTGGAAATGTTTGAACACATGAAGAATTATCAGCGATTGCTAGGAAACATAGCTCGTTGGCTCAAGCCGGATGGTAAACTTTTTGTCCATATCTTCACCCACCGAGAATTTGCGTATCACTTCATCGCTCGGGATGAATCGGATTGGATGTCCCGTTATTTTTTTACCGGCGGTATTATGCCCAGCGACGATCTCCTTTTGCACTTTGCAGATCATCTCGCCATCGAACAACACTGGGTTGTGAACGGACGTCACTACGGGCGTACGGCGAACCAGTGGTTAAAAAATATGGACGCCCATGAACTGGAAATTCGCATGCTGTTCAGTAAAATCTACGGTCAATCGAACGAGACAAAGTGGTGGGTTTACTGGCGAGTTTTCTTTATGGCCTGCGCTGAACTTTGGAACTTCCGCAACGGGAATGAATGGCACGTCAGCCATTATCTCTTTACCCGTCGCTGATTCCCCAACCCTCAGGGATAACGCAGTCCTGTCTAAAGTCGATGGGTCCAAGTCAGGGTCGATTGGTCGGGTTAGGCTTTCGCCGGTTCTCAGTTCCAAGTCGGGAACTCAGCCAAATCAGGGTGCATGGCGCTTGGAATGTGCCGCCGGACTGCTGTGAACCCTGCCCAAAACCAAAAGCGATCACTTTTTTGAGATCGAAGACCTACCCAAAGCTCCTGAATGCACGATCTCGGCTGTAGTTAAGAAATCTTGTATTCCTAGAAAGGCATACTCAGTAGTCTAAACGAGTCACGGTTCGTCAGGTTCAAAAGAGATTGTTCAAATGAAACGCCATCGTATAGCCGCTGAATTCTTCGGAACCTTCTTCCTCGTTTTTGCTGGAACTGGAGCCATAGTGATTAACGATCAAGGCGGCCAGATCACCCATCTTGGAGTGGCCATGGTCTTTGGATTGGTCGTTTTGACTTTAATCTATGCGTTCGGAGAAATTTCCGGAGCTCACTTTAATCCAGCGGTGACCCTCGCCTTTGCTGCCTCCCGGCGGTTCCCAAAAGAGGAAGTGGCAGGTTATTTATTGGCTCAGTTTGCAGGAGGTTTCGCTGCGAGCGGCTTTCTGCGTCTTTTGTTTCCATCGCACGCATCCCTAGGGGCAACGATTCCATCAGGGTCGTCCATGCAATCTTTTCTGCTCGAAGTCGTGCTCACTTGGTTCCTCATGCTGGTGATTTTACGAGTGTCTACCGGTGCTCGTGAAAAGGGAATTACCGCCGGACTCGTTGTCGGTGCAGTGATCGGGCTTGAGGCTCTTTTTGCAGGGCCAATTTGTGGAGCGTCGATCAATCCAATCCGGTCCATTGCACCAGCGGTTGTTTCTGGGCAAATGTCCAACCTCTGGATCTATCTTGTGGCCCCAATTCTAGGTGCTTTTCTAGCCATCCCTTCTGATCAATTACTCGGTCCGGTTCCTAGTAAGCCATCTCCTTAGATCCTTCTTACCTCACTTCATTGAAGATCGGAGATTCTCAAGCCGCTGAGGCTGCTTTGCCCACAGCTTCCAAAACGGCTTCGACTGTCACACTTTTCATGATGTCACGGAGTTCATCGGGTGTTCCAGCGATGGCACGCCCGTCATAGCGATAAAAATCTAAATGACGCCCCGCAACCGCCGAATTTGGAATAAGTGTCCAATCGTCGCGACGCGGGTAGACTGGGGGATTTAAAGTAGGAGTTTCTATAACGAATTGATGCGGCACCCTCACAGCAGCGGCGATGTGCATAAAGACAGTGTCCACGCTGAGAAAAGCGTCACAGTGATTAACCAGAGCGATGGCTTGCCGGAGGTTAGTTGATTTTACCTCAAGAAACTGGCAGCCGGATGCTCGTAATTCAGCAAGATCAATCGCCTCTTCAGGGCCACCAAAAAGCACAGGCTGAAGAGTCGGATAGCGTGTCGGTAATTCCTTTAAAAACGCCACATAGTGAGCCAATGGCCAACGGCGAAGAGCAAGATTTTTGGTGCCACCAGATCCGATATGAATCCCGAGTAATTGCCGAGTACCGACAGGGTTTGCTTGAAGCCAATCAGAGGCCCAATGCTTCTCGGTTTTGGAAAGAAACAGTTCGTACTGGTGCTGAGGTAAGCGCTGCTCGCGTCCAATCAACCGCAAGAGTCGGAGGTTGTTATCCATCGCATGGACGGTGTAGTCCTGTGGGATCGAATGAGTTACCAGCAATCGGTCCAACCATGACTCATTTTCATACTGATGGCTCAACCGCACATGAGCCCCGATTAGGCGTGAAATAACTCGATACCCCCGCCGACCCTGAGTGTGTGTATTGACGGAAAGATCATAGTGGTTACCGCGCAATTTCCAGCAGCGATAGAGGGAACTTAACTTGGATGCCTCTAAGAAGTCGTGTTGGAATACTTTTTCAACGCGTGGGTTTCCGAGCAAGATCTGTTGGGCCCCTTTCCATAAAACTAAACTGTCAATTTCAGCTTTAGGGAATTGAGTTTTCAGCTCATGAAACAGCGGCGTCGACATGAGTGTGTCGCCAATACCTGACAGAGAGATAACTAGAATGCGGTTCAAATTCTACGCGACCCTAGGCTAAATTCGATTCCGTGCAAAGAACGGGGAGCAGCGGAGATTTTCAAGCTTTTCTAGGTTAAGCGGCGGTATCGTCGTCATAGGTAGAAACCAAGTGATAATTTTGAAACAACTGACGTCTCGGATGGTATTGAGTTTGAATTCAGAGTGAACTCACTGCGGTGTGGTCTGTGCTGAACGCTTATTCTTAAGACTCTAAATCGATGACCCTTTACGGTTACGGGCATCCGTCCCGCTTTACCTCTCACCTTCAACGCAGTCCTACCCTGTTAACATTGGTCGCAGTCGCGTCCGCTTTCGGAGCGTACACAGCGATGTATGCGTTTCGGAAACCTTTCTCTGCTGGGACTTTTTCCGGACAGTCGGTGTTGGGTTTTGATCTTAAAGCACTTCTCGTGGTGGCTCAAATTGTCGGCTATACTCTATCAAAATTCATTGGAATTAAAATTGTCAGTGAGGCGGGGGCCCATCGGCGGGTGGCTTTGATTGGCGCGTTGATCGGTCTGGCTTTTGCAGCACTTCTCGTTTTCCCACTAGTCCCGCCTTGGGCCCGAATCGTTTGCCTGTTCGTCAATGGTCTGCCGCTCGGAATGGTTTGGGGTCTTATTTTCGGTTTTCTCGAAGGCCGCCGGGTCACTGAATTTCTAGGACTCGGTATGAGCGTTAGTTTTATTTTCGCTTCGGGTTGGACTAAGTCAGCGGGTAGCTACGCAATTAAAACAGCGGGAGTTCCTGAGAATTGGATGCCTGCCGTAACTGGGTTGGCCTTTATTCCTTTGCTGATAGTCTGCTTAATCGGATTAACTCTTTTACCACCACCGAGTGCGATCGATATTGCCGATCGAAGTTCGCGTGATCCTATGAGTCGATCCGATCGCGCTCGTTTTCTGAGAGGCAATTTTCTTTCGCTCACTTTCCTCAACATACCCTATGTTGTCTTGACCGTTTTCCGTGACTTGCGGGACACTTTTATGGCTGATGTTTTGAAGGAGTTGGGGCACCCACCTGATCCTGCTTTCTTTGCTCGAGTTGAGACATGGGTAGGGCTGGGGGTCCTCGCCGCTCTTTCCGGACTATGGTTTATTCGAGATCACTGGAAGGCTCTAGGCGTTTATCATCTACTGATTGGATTTGGGTCCTTGTTGGTGGGTTTTGGGACGTTGGCGTTTTCTAAGAATTGGGTTGGTCCGGGGGCTTGGATGATCCTCACCGGTCTCGGTGCCTACCTCGGCTACGTCCCGTTCAATAGCATTTTATTCGACCGCTTTCTTGCTGCGACTCGACAGATCGGTACGGCGGCGTTTCTAATCCAGATCGCCGATTCACTAGGCTACCTCGCCTCGGCATCTCTCTATTTGCAGCGAACCTTTGCGACATCTAAACCGGCGTGGACCCATCTCACTCTCGATTGTGGTTACACTCTCGCTCTTGTTGTTCCCCTCTTTCTTGCTGGGTCTTGGTGGACTTTAAATCGCAAACGAAGCAGTTCACTCATTCACTCAGGTAAATACTAAGCTAAAATCCCGCGGACAACATCGCCCGACACATCGGTTAGACGAAAATCGCGACCGGTTTGACGGAATGTCAATCTTTCGTGATTTAACCCCATTAAATGGAGAATTGTTGCGTGAAAATCGTGCATGTGAACACCATTACGCGCCACACGAATACCGTGATCATCCGACTCTCCGTATACGGTTCCAGCCTTAACACCGGCTCCAGCCATCCAAGAGGAGAATACCCAGTGATGATGTTCTCGGCCCTTTGCATCGATCGCATTATTAAAAGGCGTGCGACCAAACTCGGTGGTCCACACCACCAAAGTATCTTCGAGCAACCCCCTTTGCTTTAGGTCACGAAGCAAACCGGCAACGGGCTGATCCACATTTTTAGCCAATGGACGATGGGTGAGCATGTCCCCGTGGGCATCCCAGTTATCGGAGGATCCGACGTCGATAAGTTCCACAAATCGCACGCCTCTTTCCGCTAGGCGTCGGGCCACGAGGCATTGCCAAGCAAACCCCTGTGTGCTGCCGCGCTCTAAACCATAAAGACGATGGGTGGCATCGGTTTCGAGCGATAGATCAAACACCTCAGGCAATTCCATTTGCATCCCAAATGCCGTCTCAAAGGAGGTCATCCGCGCCGAGAGCAAGACATCTCCCGCTCGGGGTGCCAGATGCCGCCGATTCATCGTCGCCATGGCTTCTAATTCTAACTCTTGCAAACGCGATGTCGCCACGCGTCGTCGTAAATTAGGCACGGGCTCTGTGCCGGGTGCGACCACTGTTCCTTGATGTGCACCAGGCAGAAAATCACTCGCCCAAGCTTGGCCGCCCGCATACGGAGTTTTCGGAGCAATCACCACAAAAGAGGGTAAATTTCGATTCACAGTGCCTAATCCATAACTGACCCAAGACCCGAGGCTGGGACGCCCAAAAGTAAAGGAGCCTGTATGAAGACCCAAAGTCGCCTCATAATGGTTGGTATGATCCGAAGTCATCGACCGGATCACACACAAATCGTCGACACACCCAGCCATGTGCGGAAACAGGGTGCTGACTTCGGTTCCACAGTGACCGTGCTGGGAAAAGTCCCACTGGGGTCGTTTGGCGAACATCTTAAAGTCGCCCTTTCGCCCTTGGAATTCATTGACAGAAATCGACTTGCCGCCATCGGCGAATAAACGGGGCTTTGGATCCCAAGAATCAACGTGTGAAACCCCGCCGCTCATATAGAGAAAAATGACCCGCTTAGCCTTGGGCGTAAAATGGGGTAATCGAGGTAACAAAGGATCCAATGCACTACTAACCTCGCCTTCACCGGCGAGAAGTTCTGAGACAAGACCCGGAAACAAAAGCGATCCACCCACCATCGATCTTAGAAATCCACGGCGACAGGGATCAAAAGCAGGAGTTGGTTTCATGGGATAAATCAGTCGACGGTTAAGAACTCGTTGCTACCAAACAAGACGCGAGCGAAGGCCTCGAATCCGCTGCTCTGAAGAGACCCAACCGCAGGGCTTGCGGATTGAGCTGCGCGATAGGCTTTAAGGAAGTCGAGCGCATTGCTTTGCTCGATCGCAGTTGGCGATCGACTCAGTGTGAGCCGATACAGTCTACAAACGCGGTCCCGATCATTTTCACCTGTAACGGCACTTCGAAGAGCTAGAGCGGCTGCGTTAGAATGGACAAAGGGGTCATTCAGAAAAAAGAGGGCCTGAGTGGGCACTGTCGTCGTTCGTCGACCAGCCGTGCTAGCATTGGGATCCGGTCCATCAAACAAGGTTAGCAAAGGATGCCTCTTAATCCGTTGGGTCATGAGATAAACGCTGCGGCGAGACTGTTCGTACACAGCACTGAAGGGTCCGTGCTGACTGAATCCCCATCCGGTGGGGAGAGGAAATGGATGCTCTCGACCCATCGATAAATCAAGAATCCCACTGACTAATAGGAGGCTATCTCTTGTTTCTTCAGCACCGAGACGACGTCGTGGGAACGGTGAAAAGTGTGACTCAGTCCGGTGAAGTGTGCCCGTCTGAAAAAGGGAAGGTACTCCAGGTTCAGGACAGTCGGGCTGTGTTCCGATCGACTCCGTTCTTTGATTTTGACTAGGGGTCCAATCACTTTGTTGACGATAGACAGCGCTCTGTAAAATCAATCGGTGCAGGCTCTTTATTGACCATCCTTCGCTGACAAAAAGGTTGGCCAAATGATCAAGCAAGGCCGAATGAGTTGGTGGTTGCCCGCGTTGACCAAAGTCGTTCGGCGTGGAAACAAGGCCGCGCCCAAAGTGATAAGTCCAAAGCCGATTGACCATCACCCGAGCGGTCAATGGATTCTTAGGATCGGTTAACCAGTTAGCCAATTCCAGGCGGCCACTGCCGGTGGTAGTTGAGGGAATGAGACCGCCACCGACTGCGGCGAGGAGTCGGCGGGGAACCGTTTCGCCAAGGTGCTCAGGTTCGCCGCGCAACTGAATACGGGCGTCTTGAGGCGTCCCCTCGCTAACGCCGTAAGCCAGTTCAAAGGGTCCCTCCACGAGAAGCGTTTCCAATTCCTTTTGGGCGCGATCCGTTGTAGTTGCAATGGTTGCTCGCAGTTGCTTCAACTGGTCCCCTCGAGAGGATGCTCTTGGAACCGTTGTGGATGACAGAACTGTACCGAAAGGTGAAAGAACTGCAGTGCCTAGTGCAAAATTATCGACGTCCAATGAAGGTCTAACTCCGGAGAGATGCGACTGGCTATCGATGAAAACGAAATCCAGAACACCATCCCAGCCTGGGGTAAATTTCCCTCCGAACGGGGATTGGCCTGATGCCGAGGCGATCCAACCGGTGTAGGTTTTCCTTGTTAGATTCAAGAGAACTCGAACCTGATACCATTCGCCCACTTTGAGGGTCTGCACAGGTTGATGGAAATCCCCGTTACGCTGGAAAAAAGTCTGTCCATTTATGGAAAACTCCACTGCGGATGAACTCCCGGGGCCGTGACCAAAGTAAATCCGCCAAGCACCATCGCCACCCTTGGTAACTTCGGCGCAACGGAAATCAAATCCGGCTTCCATCCGATTAGTTTGATCAGCTTTCCAAGGGCGACTAAAGAGTTGATCGAACCCATTGTAGGAACTGGCGTTGGGTAAATTAAGGCCCTGTTGACCCTGAGAATAGACATTTTGGAAAGGGCTCTGAGAGGTGGCCTGAATTTTAACTGTCCCCTTGGGGCCCAGCTTCCAAGGATTGGTCAGCGACGAGGCTTGGGACTGCAATTCAAAGTCTCCATCTATGCCGGTTAGATCAGCCACTTGCTTGATCCATCGGTCCAGATTATCTCCGACAACGGATTGAACTCCCAGCTCAGTTGAGACAGGTGGGAGCGGTCGTTCGCTGGCGGAAATATTATCAAGATCGATTTGATCCCGAACCGCGCCGTCGAGCGGTTTGGAATCCATTCCAAATTCGGCTAGACGCCCATTCCAGCTTGATGACATGGCGCGTGGCCCAAAATCCAGAATCTTACCGGGATGGCCAAGGTGGCCGGAGACAGTCCGCGTCTTTAGATCAAGAGTGAGTTGCATTGTTTGCCAGACACCTGTTTCGAAGGAACCCAGAGCTTCCTCTTTCCCATCAATCCGAAGAGACACCGAACCCGGGAATAAAAGAATTTCTAGGGCGGATTGTTTCGCTGAATCTCCAATCCAAAACCGATGGGGTACCGGCCCCGATGGAGTATGGGCTCTGATTCGAAAATCGAAGCTGGCATGTAAAAGACCCTGCTTTGTGACCTGAGGCGACAGGTGCAAGGCTTGTCTAATATGAAACCCATTTGTCCCAGACTCGATACGAACACCAACACGACCGATTGGATGCAAGTGACGAAATGGGCTTTGGGCTTCGGTATTTACGGAAATGAGGCCTTGGTAAACCCATGGTGGTACCAAGACACCGTTGCTCCCACCCGCAGCAGGTGCCTGCATCTCAAAGTCGCCATCTAATTCATCCGAGGACCGTAATACAACAGAAGGAACTGATCTTTGAATTCGTTGGAGTGTCGAGGAAAGAGAAGCAATTCGTTGTTCAAATTCAACCCATTGTAAATGGGATTCCTCCAAGGGAATCAGCGGGGTCAAAGCTCTGTACCGTTGCTTCTGTTCCGAACCGGGGAAGGCATAGCGGGTACTCTGAAAAATCCCGTAGAGTCCATAGTAATCCTCCAATGAAATAGGGTCAAATTTGTGCGCATGACACCGCGCACATCCCAAGGTCAGTCCAAGCGCCGCTTGCCCCAAAGTGTCGATAGTATCTTGAAGGGTCAGGTGATGGTAATTCTCCGAATCGAAACCAAAACGTCGCGATAAAGCGAGGAAACCAGTGGCAGTCACTTGCTCAGAATATCGTTCTCGTGGACCAGTGCGCGCTAGAATGTCGCCGGCAACTTGTTCACGTAAAAAGGTCGAGTAGGGTTTGTCCGCGTTGAAGGCATCAATGACGTAATTCCGGTAACGCCAAGCAACAGGTACGGGATAGTCTGCTGTCTCCCCCGCTGTATCGGCATAACGGACCACATCCAACCAGTGACGCCCCCAGCGTTCGCCGTACTGGGGGGAAGCGAGTAGGCGATCGACTAAACGCTCGTAGGCTTCCGGTGCTAAATCTGCCTCAAATAGTTCCGTAGACTCCGCCGACGGAGGTAAGCCGGTCAGATCAAAAGAAACCCGGCGGATCAATGCACTTCGGGTTGCTTCGGGTACCGGAAGGATACCATCCGCTTCGAGTTTCTGAAGAATAAATCGATCGAGAGATGTCCGGCACCATCCGCTGTTAGTGACGACCGGTATCTTCGGATCGGTCACAGATTGAAAGGCCCAATGAGGTACCGGTGATGGGGCGGCATGGGTAGGCAAAGTGAGCACCCCAAAGACAACCGCAGCAAGAGACCTTCTTAGAAAAGAGACACCTCCCAGTAGGGCCCAACCAAAAAGCTTTCGAAAACTCATGCGAGAATGCCCTTCACAACGTCGCCGTGGACATCAGTCAACCGGAAATCTCTTCCCTGAAAACGATAGGTAAGTTTCCAATGATCCATTCCGAATAAATGCAGGAGCGTGGCATGTAGATCATGGACATGAACTTTGTTTTCTGTGGCATAAAATCCAAAATCATCGGTCTGCCCATAGACGGTTCCCGGTTTGATCCCTCCACCCGCCATCCACACGGTGTATCCATGTGGATGATGATCGCGCCCAATTTGATCCGATCGGAGGCCCCCTTGCATCATCGGAGTGCGCCCAAACTCACCTCCCCAAAGCACCAATGTCTCATCAAGCAACCCTCTCTCTTTTAAATCTTGCACCAATGCCACAGCGGGTTGATCTGTCTCGACACAGCGTTTTTTTAGATCAAAGACTAGATTTCCGTCACTGCCCCCATGATGATCCCAACCTCGATGATAGAGTTGTACAAATCGAACTCCCCGCTCCACAAGACGACGCGCTAAAAGGCAGTTATTAGCAAAAGAAGCCTGACCTGGAGTCGTGGCGTAAGAAGCATGAACTCGCGGTGTTTCTTTCGAAATATCCATCACCTCCGGCACACTCGTTTGCATTCGGTAAGCGAGTTCATAAGAAGCAATTCGCGTTTGGATTTCGGGATCACCCAGCAGGTCATACCGACGCGTATTTAAATCCTTTAAGGCGTCCAGCGACTGACGACGACGACGACTTCCCATGCCTTCTGGATTACTGACAAAAAGGACAGGATCACCCTGCGACCTGAGAGTCACCCCCTGATGAACCGTTGGCAGAAAACCGCTACCCCAAGCTGCGTTGGTGAGGGGTTGGCCCGCCCCGGTCATCAAGACTACAAATGCGGGCAGATCCTTATTAACGCTCCCGAGGCCGTAACTGAACCAAGCCCCCATTCCAGGGTGTCCTGCTAACTGCGCCCCAGTATTCATGAAGAGAGTCGCCGGATCATGATTGAATGCCTCCGAATGGAAGCCCTTCACAAAACACACGTCGTCCACAACCGATTTCATATGGGGCAGCAGTTCACTGAGCCAAGCCCCCGATTTACCGTATTGCGAAAAGGAGTAAGGGGAGGCGAGTAGTTTGGATTGTTTGCCGATTTGGGCTAAACGAATGTTCCTTACCAATTCCTCAGGCACCAACTGACCATTGCGTTTAACTAATTCTGGTTTCGGATCAAAGAGGTCGAGATGGGAAGGTCCGCCGGACTGAAACAAGTAGATGATGTTCTTGGCTCTAGGCGCAAAGTGCGGGCGACCCAATACCGACTGAAGAGTGTCCGATGCAACTAATTGATCCTCGAATAAGGATTTTAATGCCATGGCACCGACACCCGCTCCGCAGCGCTGGAAAAACAGTCGACGAGTCGATTCGCGGAGGGACTCGAGCGGCGAAGTATATGTGAACTTCATGACAGTCTAAAAAGTGGGCGGAGAAGCGATCAAGGTACTGGAAATAAAAGGCCGTAGCCACGGGAATTATAGCTGAGACCCAAAACTCCACTCAAGTAAAATTTGAGGGGACAGCCTTGTTGTATTTTCAGGTGAACATCTAACCTGCCCTCATAATGGCTTGCCTCTGTTGTAGTGGCGACCTAGCAACCACTTTTAGCTCACCGCCTAGGGATCGTCGGGGGCGATCTTTACGCAACTTGAACTCAGAAACGCGATGCCATTCCCTCCAGAACTTTTGCTGATCTGATTGTTGAATAATTAACCTCTCTCGCTGTACCATAAGGGCGATGGCGAATTGGCAACTTACTTCAGCGATGACGCGACTGGCTCTATGACTTGGCCAAAGGCTCTCGTGGCTTTAATCCTTAACAGTTGCTTCTTGTTTTGTATCCGAACTGAGACTTTCGACTTCTCTCATACTCGACTGACTCAGGTTCTTGGTACCTCAGTCAAAAACGGGGTCGTTGACTACAGTGCCTTAAAAAGCGCGCCTACCGAACTAACCCACTATTTGGATACTTTAGACTCCGTCTCGGAAACTGAGTTTCAAACATGGCCGAAAGAGGATCGACTTGCCTTTCTGATCAACCTTTATAATGGCTCTGTTCTCCGCCTGATTGTCGATCATTATCCGGTGGCAAGCATTCGCGATATTGGCGGTATATTCGGATCCCCTTGGAAGCAAAAGTGTGTGCGAGCTTGGGGGAAATTACTCACTTTGGAGACTTTGGAACATCAGATTATCCGCCCGAAATACGCTGAGTCACGGATCCATTTTGCTCTGGTCTGTGCTGCAAAAAGCTGTCCGCAGATTCGAAGCGAGGCTTACGTCGGAAAACAACTCGATGAACAACTGGATCATCAAGGGAAAGTGTTTCTCGCAGACAGAAATAAAAACTGGATAGAGCGCGACTCTTTTACACTTCATTTATCTCCTATTTTTAAGTGGTATAGCTCCGATTTTAGAGCACCAGGCGTTACCCTTATCAATGCGATTACTCCTTTCATTTCTCCCGAAGAAGCAGGGTGGCTGAAACAGAATTCTAAAGAATGGAGTCTTCGCTACATGCGTTACGACTGGCGCCTCAACGGAAAATAAGTAGAGCCTCGGCCGAGTACTAAAGTTGCGTTTCTAGGTCTCCACTTTCCAGAGTTTGCTCAAGGTGCAATGGAGGCATTATTTCCAATTAAGGTGCTGACTGGGCCTCTTATAAAATCACTCAGTGAGGGAGGTTTCGTCCCAGTAATTGAGTTAGGGCAACAAAGGTCTCCACACCTAATTTTTCAGCACGCTCAGTGGTTGAAATGCCGCAGGCCTCAAAACTTTCGGCGAGAAGATCTGCTGGCCACTGTTGTTTAAGCAGTTTGAGCATCATTTTGCGTCTTTGTGAAAAAGCGAGTTTGACCAATCGAACAAAGTTTTCTGATTCCGTAGGCCCCAATAAAGGTGCGGGCCGTCGAATCAATGTCACACAGGCGGAATCCACTTCTGGCGCTGGATAAAAACAGCTGCGAGGAATGCCAAACCACTCTTTGACTTCGAATTGGAGTCCTAACAAAAGGGTGAGAATCCCGTAGTCGTCGGTGTCTGGCGCAGCAGCGATGCGACGAACAACTTCCGCTTGGAGAGTCGCTACCATCCGATCCGGCGGCACGAGGGCCATGGCTAATTCAACCAGAATAGGTGACGCGACCGAGTAGGGTAGATTAGCTACTAATTTCCAACCAGTCCAGTCACGGCGAGTTGCCTGAAGCCAACGGAGTGCGTCCGCATGCAGCAATCCTCCTTCTTCAAAAGAACCGATAGATAGATTCTCTGTCACCTGTTCTACTGTCGACTCTAAGGGGGGGGCGTTTATCTCAATTCCCCCTCGAAATGAAGGGAACCGCTCGCGGAGGACCTGAACCAAGCGTTCGTCTTTTTCAATCGCAAAAACTGACGCAGATTGGGTTAAAAGGGATTCAGTGAGTGGACCCAATCCGGGCCCTATTTCGAGAACTCGATCGGTCGGGATCAAACCGGCCGAAGCAACGATCCGTCGAAGTTGGTTTCCATCATGGAGAAAGTTCTGGCCGAGAGACTTGGTGAGCTGAATACCACGGGATTCGAGCAGTTGCCGCATTTCATTCAGTGTCACGGAAGAGTCCTTTTCATTTTCGATTTTTTAGATAAGCCCAAGGTTAGACCCAGCTTATGGTCGAGCACTTCATCTAAGACAGAGAGGGTTTTGAGCAGATCGCTTTCAGGAAGTGTGAGCGGGGGAGTCAGGCTGATCACCTCAGCATGAGCGCCCTCGGGCAGAAGAATGAAACCTCGAGCCAGCATTTCTTTAATCACTTCGAGTGAAAGAAGTGTGGCGGGTGACCCGTCGGCATTCTGTAATTCGATACCAGCCATCAGACCCAGAGCAGAGACCCGGCGAATTGTGGCAGGATAGCGATGGGCTATTGCGGTAAGACCCGATTCAAGGATGCGCCCGAGGCTGGCAGCTCGTTGGGGCAAGCGTTTGCTACGGAGTTCTTGAATTTGAGCGAGGGCCATTGCGCAGCCAACCGGATGTCCAAGAAAGGTGCTGGTGTGAATGGATTCCCCATTGGAGGGAGGCCATCGGTCCATCCAATGGGCGCGGCCGACACAGGCACTCATTGGAAACCCGCCAGTCAGGGCTTTGCCCAGACAAATAAGGTCTGGAATCACTCGGGAATGTTCGCAAGCAAACCAAGTCCCAGTGCGGCCAAAGCCTGTGTAAATCTCATCAAGAATCAGCAGAGCACCATGGCGATCGGCGAGAGACCGTAGTAGTTGAAGAAACTCAGGAGGAGGAATTCGGATACCGCCCCGAGCTTGCATGGGTTCGACTAAAATCGCCCCGATATCACCGGCCGCAAAGAGGTTTTCTAATTCTGCTTGGTGCTCTAAGAGATTGTATCCCGCCTGATCCGGAAAGGAGGCAAACTGTCCAAATCCGCCAATCTGATTTAGAAATGGTGCGCGAAAATGAGATCGTTCGGTGCCGTTTAAGGCTCCATAGCCAAGACCGTGGTAGCCGCCGCGAAAGGCGATAATGCCCGACTTACCCGTAGCGATTCGAGCGGTCTTCAGTGCGGCTTCAACCGCTTCAAACCCGGACGATCCAAAGATGACTTTTCCATGCTCTCGTGATCCACTCCCAGTTGTCCAGCGTTCAAAAGTTATTCGACTCAGTTCCCGAGCTAATCCAGCTTTCAGAGGATGGGGATGCACATCGCCCATGGCATGCAAAAGAATACCCATTTGCTGACGACCCGCTCGAACGACCGCAGGATTCGCGTGACCTGCGGCAGCGACACCGAAGGCGGCGGTGAGATCTAAATACCGGCGTCCTTCAGCATCAATGACGGCGCAACCTCGCGCCTGAGTCCAAACAATGGGCCAACCCCCGTCAGGATCGATAAACAAGACGTTTGGCGATTCATAGTGGCGCAACTGCCGTAATGTTTTGGACGTAGACCCAAGCATCACACACCTCGTTCGTCAGGTGGCCAGATGAATTTGTGCATCTGTAATTGGAACCGTGCCAGGACATGATCAGCAATCATCGCCTCAACGAGTTCTTGTCGGCGAATCGGACGATGCCCTTCTGGAATAGCTTTCAACGAGGGATCTTTTTGATGCGCCAGTAACGGCGCAACCCAAGAAAAAAGAAGCGGACAAATCCGATCCAATTGATATTTGGCAATAGTTTCTTTGGCCCACGCATAGTCTTCCCATGATCCGATGACAAACTTCACCTCATCCGTGGATTTTAGATGCTGGATATTTTCCCAGCGATTACGCGAAACCTCGCCACTCCCAGGACATTTTAAGTCCATAATTCGCCGGATACGCGGGTCCAGTTTAGAAATAGAGTGCGCGCCGCTGGTCTCCACTAGAACGGTAAACCCATCATCAGCGAGTTGGCCCATAATTCGCCCCGCATTGGGTTGAAGCAAGGGTTCGCCACCGGTAAATTCTACCAGTGGAAGCCTGTGTCGTGCCGTATCGGTGCCCGCAATAATCTGCACAGAAGTTAGGGAACGTTCCGTTTGAAAGTAGGGCTCCGAAAGTCGGAGAACTTCGGCGCGCACCTCCGAAAGCGCCCATTTTCGGCCCTCGGTGAAGGCGTAAGCTGTGTCACAGTAGGAGCAGCGTAAATTGCAGGCGGTAAGCCTAACAAAGACGCAGGGTAGTCCTGCAAACGTACTCTCGCCCTGGAGGCTGAGGTAGACTTCATTGATGAGGAGAGTCTCCGGCACGGGTTGACCTTAGCAGCGAGTCTGATCCGAGACCACAGAGTTGAAGCGTAAATCTCGGCAAGTTCACTCAACCGAAATGAACGGTTCATCTACTTTAAAATCGGTACACTCTTGGAGGCCTAAAATCAGAAGATCATGGATTATCTTTGGTGCCTCTCACCTGTCGAGTTGACCTGCGGCAGGCAACCGTTCATCAAAGGGGTACGTCTAATGAATCGCCTAGTATTTAGTTCGGTTTGCCTCCTGACGCTGGGATCTATCGTCAGTAGTGCTGATTTTCCTCGGCATCCTAAGTTCGGCTTTCCTGTTTATACGAATGCCCCTGCCGGACGCCAACTCAGCGGCCAACATACACCTGCCGTAACCCCAGCCCTCTCGCCCCCTGAGGCTCAAGCAAAGTTTACTTTGATCAAGGGCTTCGAGGCACGCCTTTTTGCTTCTGAACCCGAAGTGGTTAATCCCGTGGCTATGACTTGGGATGATCGCGGTCGTCTTTGGGTAATCGAACTCTACGAATATCCACTTGGGACAAAGCCAGGCGAGAAAGGAAGAGATCGAATTAAAATTCTTGAGGATACCGACGGCGATGGACGTGCAGATTCGGTGAAGGTATTTGCCGATGGATTCACTCTTGCCACCGGCCTGTTGCTCGCGAATAACGGGGTTTATGTCGGCGCGGCTCCTAATCTGTATTTTTTACAAGACATCAATGGTGATGATGTCGCGGATACACGGACGGTGGTTCAAACGGGCTTCGGCCTAGAGGATCGTCATGAGTTATTGAACGGATTTACTTGGGGACCTGATGGTCAGGTCTACATGACCCACGGTGTTTTTACAGTGACCAAGGCAGTGGATCCCGATAAGCCATCGACGCCCGTGGTGGTGACTGCTGGGGTGGCCCGATTTCAACCTGCCACCCGGAGACTCGAAGTTTTTGCTGAAGGCACGTCGAATCCTTGGGGCGTCGATTTTGATGGTCGCGGCAATGCGTTTGTCAGCGCCTGTGTTATTGATCACTTTTTTCATTTGGCACCCGGCGGATTATACGTACGGCAAGCGGGGCAACCTCCCTATCCCTACGCCTACGAATTACTCCCCAGCATTGTTGATCATCGGCACCATATGGCCGCCTATGCTGGGGTCGATATCTATTTGGGTGACCAGTACCCTTCGGAGTTTCGGGGTATGGCTTTACAGGGAAACATACACGATCACTCCCTCCATCGAGATCGTCTGACGCCGGTCGGCAGTACTTTTAAGGCATCCGCTGAAGGGGATTTTCTTCGTGCGAACGACGGGTGGTTTATGCCAGTCAGTACCCAAACTGGGCCAGATGGCGTGGTGTGGGTGATGGATTGGTATGACCGATATCCTTGTTACCAAAATGCAGGCGCCGATCCTGAGGGGGTTGATCGTGAGCGTGGCCGAATTTGGAGGATTGTTTGGACCGGTGATCAGCCCGGAAAATCTCTGGCTCCGCGACCGGCAAGTCTCGATCTCGGAAAGGCGACAACGGCCGATTTGTTGGCAGTTTTGTCCCATCCCAATGCCTGGCATCGACGAATGGCCCAACGGATTCTCAGTGGGCGTTCCGATGTTTCTAAACAGAAGTCAGCGCTCATTTTGCTGTTGAAATCAGGTCGAAGTGAAGACGCAAAGTTGGCGGCCCTTTGGACACTGTTCAGCACCGGTTTAATTGATGAAAACAGCTTAGACGAAGCCAGCGACGCTGGGCTGCCTTCGTTGCGAATGTGGTCTGCCCGATTTACAGGCGAACTCAATCGTATGACCGATCAAACGCATAAACGGTTAATTCGATTAGCCACGGATGAGGATGCCACGGTCTTGGCTGCGGTAGCCACAGCGCTCCGGCAGTTTTCAAGCGGATCGCTGACGGTTAACACCTCGTTGATTCAAGATATCGCTGTGACCGCACCCTCTGTTGCTCAGGTTGCTGAAAAACTGATGGCGAATCGACGATCTGCCCTAGATCGGGACGTTCCATTTTTGCTCTGGATGGCATTTGAACCCACGGTTTTATACGATCCCAACGTGACCGCGGAATGGTTTCGAGAACATGGGGAAGCCTACCTGCCCTTGTCTGGGAAATTGGCATACAAGACCGTCCGGCGTTTCTGTGATACGCGACAGGATTGGATGGTCGCACGGACGGTTGAACTCATCGAAGCACTTGGGGCCGAATCGCCGCTGGTCCCCTATTTACTCGATGGCTTGATCGACGGACAGCGTGGCAAAGCGTTGGTGCCAGGAAAGGGCTCTGGCCCGCTTCTTGCAAAATTATTGGCGAGTCCCAACGCCGGTCTCACCGGACAAGCACGCCAACTCGGGGTCATTTGGGGCGATGCCGAGGCCTTTAAAGCGACGCTGGTTAAAGTGGCTGATTCGAAGGCGTCTGAATCGGAACGCCTTCAGGGAATCGATGCTTTGCGACAGTTTAAAGCGGATGATTCCCGTAACGCTCTTCTATCCATCATCGATTCAAAGAACTCTGATTCACTGCGTCTCGCTGCTGTCCGAGCCTTAACCGAGGTGGGAACGGAAGCCTCTGGGGCTCAAGTCCTCGCGCATTGGGGTTCGATGAGTCCGTCACTTCGCGCTGCCGTTGCTCAAATGGTCACCACCCGATCGAGTTGGAGTCGGGCCTTGTTCACTGCCATTGGTCGCGGGGAAATTCTTCGGGGAGAGATTGCCCCGACGTCGGTGAGAGCCTTGGTAACATCTAAGCCTGCTGCTGACCGGGACCGAGCAATCCAGATTTTTGGACGTTACCGCGCTTCCTCAACTGAGATGCGTCAACGGATTGATTCCAAACGAAAAGTGGTCGCCGAAGGCCCGGTCGATTTAGTGGCCGGACATCTTATCGCGACTAAAACCTGCCTCGTCTGTCACAAGCTTTATGGTGGAGGTGCCGAAGTAGGTCCAGACCTCACTGGAGTCGGACGTAGTTCACTGGAGTCCTTGCTGCATAATGTCATTAACCCCAACGAGATTATTGGAAAAGGTTATGAAAATGTCGAAGTAGAGACCAAAGACGATCAAACGTTTAGCGGTCGGATGATTGAAAGAACAGAGACTCGTGTAAAACTATTGATGCTTGGATCGAATGAAATGATTCTGGATGTGTCGTCAATTCAGGCGGTACGAGTGACTGAGAATTCGGCGATGCCTGAGGGATTAGATCAGATGCCTGACGCCGATTTTCGGAATTTGATTTGGTACATTCTTGCCCCCCCACAGGAGGGTAAACCTCTCACCCCAGAGCGTCGCCGCGAATTACTCGGAGAAACTGGGACTTCGGCAGCTCTGCAACCGGCTTCGATTGGGCGTGACGGCGAATCAATCGCCTTGTGGTCACCGGGATGGCAGGTGGAGTGCCCCGATTTTGAAATGGCTCCTTCGAAGTTTCCTGAGTTTAGGGGACGCCAAAATGTTTTGATGACTCATCCGGTCGATACGCAAACACCCGCCGCTTTAGTTCGTGTTCTAAACGTGCCGCGAGAAGGTCGGTCGACCCTAAAATTCAGCGTAGCAGCCCACGAACGGGGTGACTGGGAACTGCGAGTGAAGATTGAAGGGGAAGTAATTCATCGCCAAGCGGTGACCCATGAAAATCCGCAGTGGAAAGACCTTCGTATAGATCTGACCCCTTGGGCGGGGCGTCGTATTGTGATGCGACTGGAAAATGCGGCGAGCGACTGGGCTTGGGAATTTGGGTACTGGTCAAATCTACAAATTTCAACCGACGAGGTTGCCGGGAAAAATTAAGAGCAACAAGGTCTTAAAATGGGCTATTTATGGGCACTTTTCGTCTATTTTATAGTGGAAATAGGTTGGATTTTGAGAAGTCAAAACGAAGAAAATTACTAGGTTCCCTTAAAAATCCGTTGCCTTCCCCGTAGACATCCCGAATCTCCGCGCGACTCGTGCAACATTATCCGAAGCATTACTGCGGTGTATTTGGTATCTACGGGCATCCTAATGCCGCCGAACTCACTTACTATGGTCTTTACGCCCTGCAACATCGGGGGCAGGAAAGCGCTGGAATTGTCACAACAGATGGCAAGACCTTTAACATTCACCGAGGGATGGGTCTTGTTCCGCAAATTTTCAGCGGAGACGTCCTCCATCGGCTCGTGGGTCACATTTCAATTGGGCATACTCGTTACTCCACGACTGGGTCGTCGAATATCGTCAATGCTCAACCGTTGACGGTCGACTGTGCCAAGGGGCGGATTGCCATTGGGCATAATGGGAACCTGACCAACGCGGCTCAATTACGTGAGGAACTGGAGGCCCAAGGGTCCATTTTTCAGACCACGGTCGATAGTGAGATCATTCTACATTTACTCGCTCAGCCGGTTCGTATTGGTCATGAAAGTGCCTTGATCGAAACCATGCGGCGGATTGAAGGGGCTTACTCCTTGGTGATCCTAACCGAGAACGCTCTCATTGGTGCCCGCGATCCTCACGGCTTCCGTCCACTCTCTATTGGTCGTATGGATAATGGAGCCTACGTGCTTTCCTCAGAAACCTGCGCCTTTGACCTCATTCAGGCTAAGTTTGTTCGTGACGTGGAACCCGGTGAAGTGGTGATTATTGATGGTGAGGGTCTCCACAGTATCCAGGCTTTTCCAGAGCAGGCACGCCGTGCTTTTTGTATTTTTGAGTACATCTACTTTGCTCGGCCAGATTCCAATATCGAGGGTCGCAATGTTTACAAGGTCCGAGTGGATATGGGACGTCAACTCGCTCGGGAACATAAAATCGATGCAGATGTGATCGTCCCGGTACCTGACTCAGGTAATTGCGCGGCGCTGGGATATTCGTTGGAGAGCGGGATTCCCTTCGAGATGGCCTTTGTCCGGAACCACTACGTGGGTCGAAGCTTTCTTCAACCGTCCCAAATTATTCGAGACTTCAATGTGCGAGTAAAATTGAACCTGATTGCCGAATTAGTCCGCGGAAAGAGGGTGGTGATTGTCGATGATTCGATTGTTCGAGGTACCACCAGTAAAGCTCGAGTCGGCTCTCTAAAAGAAGCCGGCGCAAAGGAAGTCCATGTCTTAGTCAGTTGCCCGCCTCACATGAATCCGTGTGTTTACGGGATCGATTTTCCGGAGCGAAGCAAGTTGATGGCGGCCACTAATACCTTGGATGAAATCCGGCGTTTTCTGAACGCGGATTCTTTGGGTTACCTCAGTCTGGACGGTATGGTCTCGGCGACGGGACGCCCTAAGAACGCGTTTTGTTTGGCCTGTTATGATGGAGATTATCCGGTGGATTACGATCTTGCCACGGACAAACATATTATTGAACGGCGCCGCGGGCGCGCTGGTTCTTTGGGAAGCGAATTGGCTGCCGTTGCTCAACAACCCCGCTTGCTCTGATCGATTTAAAGAGGTCCCAACAAGGAATCTGTTCCAATTCCTTTTCAACCTGCTTGCGACTCATCGACGCCACGAGGTGGGTGGCGGTCAGACCGGCCAGTAGTGCCAACTAGATCTGATTGATCGACGTGTGCGCCGGAGTCCCCTCCAGTTGGATTGCCTTTTAGAAGTTAAACGATGGGTCAGACTATCTATTCCGCACGGCTGAGCTGCTTGCCCACTAAAGACGGCCTTGAGAGAGACATTTCTGGCAAAGCTAAAGTCCCTGCCCCTCGTAGACGACCCACTTGATCGTTTGATGCAACTTCTTAACCCCGGTGTAAAAGTTGAAAGGCTCTGGAATTCGTTCATTAAAGCACCGTTCGGTTGAATCAATGTCGAGATTCCGGCGATAAATCGCCTGACCCTAAATCTGGAAACTCTGAAGAGCCCATTGACCCGACGAGCGTGACCCTACTAGCGTCCACCTAAACGTCCCATGTTCGCCGCTATTGATCTCCTGATTCTCTCTTTCAGCGCTGTCACCGTCCTCGTCACGGTGGTGATGGGGTTCTGGGCGGCTGGCAAAGCCAAGAGTGCCTCTGATTTTTTTGTGGCGGGCCGTGGCGTCTCCGTGGGTTGGAATGCCTCAGCCATTTCGGGGGAGTACCTCTCGGCTGCCTCTTTTATGGGGGTAGCTGGAATGGTTATGTCCAGCGGGTACGATGCCCTTTGGTATCCGGTCTGTTATGCCTGCGGTTACCTATTTTTGCTCCTTTTTATTGCCGGGCCGCTACGCCGTTTTGGTGCCTACACAATCCCCGACTTCGCCGAAGGCAGGTTTGACTCACCACTTTTTCGAAAGATCGCCGTTGTCTTCGTCCTTTTTATTGGCTGCTTCTATACAATGCCTCAAATGAAGGGCGCTGGAACCACTCTCTCCTATATTTTCCCCGGCTTACCCTACTGGGTTGGAGTGGTGCTGGTCGGGGCGGTGATTACCCTCAATGTGGCTTTGGGCGGTATGAAGGGAATCACCCTCGTACAAGCTTTCCAATACTGGGCCAAAATGTTCGCCATATCCCTGCCGGTCTTTGTGCTGATGTCCGTCTATGGAAGTTACGGTAAACAGTTGGAAGTCATCGGCTCAGCTCGAGTGACCGGTTCTAATTCTGGCGATTCGACATCGCTGAGCACGAGATCAGGCTTTGCTCATGAGGGTGCTCCTCTGGGTCTTGCGGTTGTTAAAAGGGCGCTACCAAAAAAAGCCCCGTCCGACGAGACGTGGCTGAATCCATTTGGACCGTTGACAACCAAGGCGGCTCGGGCCGCAAAACTGGGACCGGAAGAGTCCAAGCCTTACGCCCTTCTTTACACCTATTCACTGATTATCGCTCTGGTGTGTGGTACCGCTGGATTACCCCATATTCTTGTCCGTTTCTACACCAACCCAGATGGCGTTTCTGCCAAGCGAACAACGATGTGGGTGATGATTCTAATTGGTGTCTTCTATGTCTTTCCGCCTGTGTTTGGAGTGATGGGACGTAACCTAATGCCTGCACTCTATGACGGTACCGGTTCAAAAGGGACCGACAAGGTGGTGCTCGAACTCCCCAAGGTATTAGAGGAACACTTCTCCAATAAAGCCATTAGCAGTAACGGATCCCAGACGGTGGAGCCAAAATTAAGCATTCCTTGGGGGTCAGTGCTCTCCGGCATCACTTGTGCTGGGGCCTTCGCCGCCTTCATGAGCACTTTTTCGGGACTCCTTGTCTCAATGACCGGTGCATTAGCACATGATGTCTACGGTCGCATACTCCGACCCCAGTCAACGGCCGCGGAACGAATGCAAATGTTCAAGTGGTGCGCTGCTCTAGTGGGCGGAGTGGCCACTCTCTTGGGCTGCTTTGTCGAACGGCTTCAGATCAATTTTATGGTCGGGCAAGCCTTCGCGATTGCCGCTGCCAGCTATTTTCCGCTGCTGTTCATGAGCGTCTGGTGGAGAGGAATGACCATGCAGGGTGCGACCACTGGGATGTTGTCTGGGGGCGTCTCTGCATTAGCCGCTGTGAGCCTAACCAATTTCTCTGATCTTGAATGGCTGCCTTTAACTGAATTCTGGGCCACTCATCCCCTCCTTAGAATCCTTTGCGAACAGCCCGCTATTTGGTGTGTTCCGATGGCAATCAGTTTAATGGTCGTCGTTTCAAAATTAACCCAATCTACTATTCCCGTGGATATCCGGATGAAGATGTTGGTTTTGCATGCCCCAGAATCCCTCGGCTTAAAGCAAGAATACATTCGTGAGCACGAGGGTCACTGAGGCTCCGAAAAACAAAGGCCCGATCAGATTCAAATCTGAGGGCCGCTGCATTGGTAATCGAGTCCTAGGAGGAATGGCATCTGAGGGATGCCACCGCGACCTTTACTTTCTTACAGTGGTGTTCTCAGACCACCAGAGAACATCAACAAGAGAGTCGCCTGCGGGTACATTGAGAGAAAGGCCCCCGTTGTAGGTTGCTTTTGCCTTAATTTTGCTGCCTACCCATTTGTGAATGTCCGAATGACCATCGGCGAAGCTTAACCCGCAGGCTCCGTTGTGATAAGATGCTGGGAAATCGATGATTTGTGCGGTCTTGGCGCCTGGCTCTGCCATCGCTACTGCGCATGCTGCATCGTTAATACTGTCGGGATGTTCATCAATGAATACCCAAGTCTTTGCCGATTGGACAATATCTGATTCTTTACCATAGATTCGATACGGTGGAGAGGGAAGCCACCCGCCGAAGTCAAAGGCTTGGCTCATGGAAATACTCCGAATACGGGGGGTATACCTCGCCTTAGGAAGTTTGCCAATGGCTGCTAGATCGGACGGACATTTGTAAATGGCCTGAGACTTACCCGCGTAGGAATAGAGAGGGCCGTTGGTAATAAAACTGACATTTGTGTTTGCAGGACTCGTAAAATCCAAGCCGCCTTCCACCCATACAGGGCGTTTATCGATATTGAGGGAGGCGACTAAATTACCATTAAAATCATCTGCGTAAAGCTTCCAAGCTAGCATCAGTTGTTTCCCGTTATTCATGCACAGAATACCGCCAGCCTTGGTTTTTGCCTTTGCAAGCGAGGGCAAAAGCATTCCAGCAAGAATGGCAATGATGGCGATCACGACCAAGAGTTCAATCAGCGTAAATGCCATTGCTTTGGCGCGCTGTTCATTCTTTGGCAAAGATTGAAGGGGAATCATAATGTAAAAATTTGGGTGTACTGCAGGGAATAGGATCCGATGATTTAGAACAAAACAGGAAAGCCGTGTTAAGGTTTTTCTATACAGATCATAGGGATTTTAGACAGCAAAAATTTAAGGTTTACCTGTGACGTTTTTACGAGAGTTACGGCGGGCTAGCTTTTTACGAAGTAATCCGTTACTGGCGACTAACCCATAGCGATGCTCCCCCTCCAATTGGCGACTCCAGAATTCGCCACCGGCACACTCCACGATCAAGCCGCCCGCGGCGATATCCCAAAGTCGAACACCTGCTTCCACATAGGCATCGAACCGTCCGTCCGCGACATAGGTTAAGGCTAGGGCTGCTGATCCCATAATTCGGAGCTTTCGAACTCGATGCGTCAAATCGGCGAAATCAGCTTGCACAGCCTCTAAGCTCTCTTGGCTCTTGGCGAAGCCCAGTGACACAATGGCTTCATCCACACGAGATCGAGTGCTGACTCGGATTATCCGATCATTGAGACGAGCAGGTTTGCCTCGAATCGCCGACCAGAGTTCGTCCATGAAGGGATCGTACACCACCCCGACAGCCGAACTAAATCCACTGGTATCATGGACCTGAAGAGCAATGCTAACAGCGGCATGGGGAATGCCATAAGCGAAGTTCACGGTGCCATCAATAGGATCCACCACCCAACGGGCAGCAGCGCCCTCTGATGCCGCATCAATCCCTTCTTCACCTAGGACCGGAATATTCGGAAACGCCTTCGCTAGAATGCGCATTATAAGCTTCTGACACCGGACATCCAATTCGAGTTTGATATCGTGCTGATTGGATTCGTTGATTTTTTTTGGACGCCGTCGATGCGTTCGCATCACCACGCCAGCGGTGCGGGCAGCTTCAATGGCGACGCTCAATTCAGCGGAATAAGAGAGATGCGACATAGAAAATAAAGGGAAATCGAGTGATGTGACGGATCAGGTGGGTGACTAATTTGGGCCGACCTCATTTGGATTGAGGAGTGTCTAAGTTTAAGTAGCCCGATTCAAGACCGCTGAGACCCTCAACCTGTTTTCGAGTGTTTCGTGACATTAACAACCCAACAGGTTCAATATCTTGCCCGACGGCCTTCGGAGAAACCAAAATTCCGCGGGCTAAACAACAAACCTAAAACTCAAAACACTCCACATCTATGGGCGACCGTTCACCAAAAGATAACCAGAAAAAGACAGGTCAAAAACAGGCCAAAGCCAGCTCTGCAGACCAAAAGAAGCAGGCAAGTGCGGCCGCAAAAGCAGCACCCGCCAAAAAGAAATAGGTCCGAGATCGGTCTGTAGACCCTCGATGAGCGGCAGTTCTGTTGCGTCTTAGTGCAAAAGCAGATTGCCGCTCATTCGGCGTCAAGAGGAGTGGTGGTTCAAAAACAAAAAATTGTCGGATAGCCCCACTCGACCAATAAAAGTAGGAGTCTTAGGGACAGTCCCCCTGAGCACAGTGACTCGGGTAGTTTGGAAGCAGAGGCGTGATCATCGATTACGCTTCTTGTCTTTCTTATGGGATTTCCCGTTAGATCTAAGTCGCCAGACGTTGGTGAAGAATGAATACCTCAGACAAATGGATTCTGTTTATCGCTGAAGGTTTCGGCAGTGGTCGACTCCGTCCCGGGCCCGGAACTTGGGGTAGTGGCCTTGGCCTTGGCCTGACCGTCCTCTTGCTCCAATTGACGCCTACTTGGTTTGGAGTGATTTCTATCGCCTCAGTAGCGGTGAGTGTCCCGTTGTGCGGTGCCGGTGAACGCATTCTGCGTAAAGCCGACCCAGGTTCCATTGTCCTCGATGAAATCGTGGCTATGCCGTTAGTTTTTTTACCACTGGTCCTGCAGGGCTACAAAGGCGGCCATTCTCTGGGCTATTTAACCAACCCAATTCAAGCTTGGCCTTGGTGGGTTGGTGGGTTTGTTTTGTTTCGGACTTTGGATATTTGGAAACCTTGGCCGATTCGCCCTTTTCAATACTTGCATGGGGGACTCGGCGTGGTGGCCGATGACGTGGTGGCCGCTTTAATCGCTGGATTGATCTTAATGGCAGCCCTCGTAATTTTCTCGATACCTCGCGTCTAGCGCCATTTCCGAAAGGAAAGAGGTCGTCATACGAGACCACCGCATCAAGTCAGTCAGCGGGATTGAAGAAATACCAAGACCCCCATCAAGAGAGCGAGAGCTAGGCTGTGCCAAAATACCGAGCGCAGCACCGTCCCAGCATCCGGACTGTCAGGCCGTCCGCCCGTGGCAACACTCGCTACAACAATACTCTGAGCATCGATCATCTTGCCCATAACCCCACCTGAACTATTGGCCGCAGCCATCAGGACTGGGGAGAAACCGAGGTGTCGGGCGGTGATTTGCTGGAGATTACCAAAGAGAATATTAGAAGACGTATCGCTTCCGGTTAGGGCCACCCCGATCCAGCCGATAAGAGGCGAAAAGAATGGGAATAAAAAGCCTGTCCCTGCTAGGGCTAAACCCAGAGTGGTATCCATCCCGCTGTAACGGGTGGTAAATCCAAAGGCGAGCATCAGAGAAATGGTCAGCATCGAAACCCTCAACCGCCAGAGTGTTCGCAGATAAATACCGGTGAGCTTAACCAATCCAACCCCCAGAATTCGGCCGGCCAGAATTCCAGCGATCAAGAGTGCCGTACCTGTCGCGGATAAAGGATTGAGTGAAAAGATCGCTTTCTCAGGTTCAGGCCTGATGACTATGGGGGGGACTCTTTGAACATTGAGGTGTAATCTAGGAACCGGAATCTCAAGGCTAAAGATTTGATTAAGCCCCGACTTCATCGCCGGCAAGCCCCAAAGAAAAACATCACCGAAAGCAATCCCCACGGTAGCCACGCCTTCCAAACCGGTGCCACTAACGGATTACCAACGCCTTTGGCAACACCACGGACCCCTGCAACACTTCCTAACTGATTCCCAACCCGATCATTGGGTTGCCATACTTTGAGAAAGAAGACGAGAGCGCCCATGGAACCGATTGAGCTGATGATATCAACTAACCACGGACCATGAAGATGGCTAACGGCAAATTGTAAGGCCCCGAAAGTAGCCCCAGTAACGAGACAGGCCGGCCAAACTCCCAGCATTCCCCGCCAACCTGATTGTGCGGCCACGAGCCAAAAGGGAATAATCAAGGAAAACACCGGAAGCTGGCACCCGACCATTGCACTAAGGGCGTGTAAGTCGAGATCAGTAACCCGGGCCAAAGTGATCAATGGTGTGCCTAACGAACCAAATGCAACGGGGGTTGTATTACCGATAAGAGCCAACTTGGCGGCTTCGAGAGGACGGAATCCCACTCCAATCATAAGAGCCCCAGTGATCGCCACCGGCGCACCGAAGCCAGCACCTCCTTCGATAAAGGCACCGAAGCTGAAAGCAATGAGCAGTGCTTGAATTCGACGGTCCTCGGAAATCCCCGCAACTTGCCGTTGGAGCACAGTAAACTGACCTGTCTCCACAGTGACCTGATACAAGAACACCGCATTTGCCAAAATCCAACCGACTGGAAATAAGCCGAAAGCGACGCCGTACAGAGCCGATGCCCCAACGAGTTCAACAGGCATTCCTAGCACCCCTACGGCAATGGCACCCGAGGTCAGCAAGGCTGCCAAGGCAGCGAGATGGGCTCGTACATGAAAGAAAGCTAACGACCCCAGCAAAACCGCCACTGGTAACAGAGCGAGCAAGGCCGACCCCAGCAAATGACCAAGGGGATTGTAGTTTTGGGTCCAATGCATCGAACGAGTGGAAAGTTCAAGTTTGCAACCGGATCTTATTACGAAGCAAGCTGCGGTTCCTCTGAATGGGAACACCGGAGGGCGCCAAGAGCTCAAAGAGCCTGTCCCCATCCACTCCTTCTCCTCTGAGCATCGATCATCTTGCCCATAACCCGACCTGAACTATTGGCCGCAGCCATGAGTTTAATAAAGAGCCTGTCCCCATCCACTCCTTCTGCTCTAATCGGGCTCACATGTCACGGTTT
The DNA here is from genome assembly GCA_009695405.1 of Pedosphaera sp. Taxonomy (GTDB): domain Bacteria; phylum Verrucomicrobiota; class Verrucomicrobiia; order Limisphaerales; family UBA9464; genus SXXZ01. The sequence goes on from SIAZ01000006.1 coordinate 28,226, forward strand.
CGCATCGATCAGATTCTTTCTCGCCACGGTTACTGTAGTCGGAGCGAAGCCCGCGGATGGGTCCGAGCAGGACGCGTCACTGTTGATGGCACCCAATCTAAGGATCCCACTGCCCGCGTTCCTTTGGCTCAAGTCCTCATTGATGGCGAACCCGTGGAACGGCCTGAAGGTATTTTGTGTCTCTTGCACAAGCCCCCTGGAGTAGTGTGTTCACGTGATAAACGAGAAGGTCCCAATATCTTTGGCCTTATTCCAGAACGTTGGAGTCAGAGGAATCCCCCAGTGACTTCGGTGGGTCGACTCGACAAAGATACAACAGGTGTCCTTTTGATTACCGATGAAGGAACCTTGGTTCAGCGTTGGACTTCACCTCGTCATAAAGTTCCCAAGCTTTATGACGTGGTACTTAACCGTGACCCTGATCGCAGTTTAATTGATTTATTTGCATCGAGCCAAGTTTGGTTGCCAGATGAAGCGGAGCCGTGTTTGCCTGCTCGACTTGAAATAACCGGTCCCTGCCGGGTTCAAGTTGAACTGATCGAAGGACGTTTTCACCAAGTGAAACGGATGTTCGCAACCGAGGGCTTAGAGGTGATCTCTCTGCACCGAAGCCGCTTTGGAGACTTTGAATTGAAAGACTTACCACCCGGCGAATGGCGCCTTTTACCGATGCCTCCAGTCTAATCGGTGAGGATCGGGTTTAGTCGATGGGCTCACTCTTATTTTAACCAAGACACAGAAGTTTAAAAATGGCGATCGGCTTGGGCCTTAAAAGAATTTGAATCGCTGCAGTAGGGTGTCCCGCCCCCAGAGCGGCTTCTGGAAGGGTGATCGGGAACCACTTCCTGACGATGGTAAGAAACTCAACTAAAAGCAGGCGCTACCGCCCACCTCACTAACACAATCCTAGGCTGGCGCCTGAAGGAGAATTCCTCATTCTGTTGAAAGTGATCGCCTCAATCATTTGTCAATCCGCGCTCTCTTTTTTTTTGGCTGGCTGGATTGGAGCGTCCCACGGACCTGAGGTGAAGTCGAATTGGCCTCAATTTCGCGGTCCTAATGCCTCCGGTGTTAGCCTAGATCCTCGGATCCCAGACCGATGGTCCGCCACAGAAAATGTCGAGTGGAAGACCGAGATCGCCGGTCGTAGTTGGTCCTCGCCAGTCATTTGGGGAAATAGGGTTTTCCTCACCTCTGTGATTAACCAAGGAGATTCTGAAGCGCCAAAAAAAGGTCTTTATTTTGGGGGTGATCGTCCGGAACCTTCAAAGTCAGAACATCTGTGGAAGGTTTTGTGCCTAAATCTTAAGACAGGAAAAATCGAATGGGAGAGGTTCGTTCATCGCGGCACACCTCAATCTCCGATCCACCTCAAAAGCAGCTACGGGGCAGAGACGCCCGTTGTTGATGCCCAAAGAGTTTACGTTGTCTTTAGCGGAGTCGGTATTTTTGCGCTGAGCCACGATGGCAAATCCCTCTGGTCTACCCCTTTGGAAACTCGCAGAACCCGATACGGTTGGGGTTCAGCTGCCTCACCAATTTTATACGACGGCCGCTTATTCCTTGTCGACGACACCGACGATAAGGCCGAACTCCTCGCCCTCAATTCGCAAACAGGCAAAGAAGCTTGGCGAATCAATCGCGATGAAAAAAGCAACTGGGCGACTCCATTTATTTGGAAGAACAAACAACGCACAGAACTGATCACCTGCGGCACGTCTGCCGTACGAAGTTATGATCTTAACGGCCATCTCCTCTGGTCATTCAAAGGCATGTCCAGTATCGCCATTCCAACCCCGCAGGCTGGCGATGGACTCCTCTTCGTCAGCTCGGGTTATGTCGGAGATAAACATCGTCCACTTTATGCAATCCGACCCGGTGCAACCGGAGATATCAGTCTGCCCGCCGGTCAAACCACAAATCGGTTCATCGCTTGGTCTGATCCAGTTGGCGCACCCTATAACCCGTCACCGCTGTACCATGAAGGTCGAATCTATGTTCTTTTTGATCGAGGCCTTGTGACCTGTCGTGATGCCAAAACTGGGAAGATCATTTACGACAAAGAACGCCTTCCCAATGGGCTCGCTTTCACTGCTTCCCCTTGGACTGCCGTCGGTAATCTCTTTTGTTTGAACGAAGATGGCACCTGCTTTGTTTTGGCAACAGGCGACCGATTTGAAGTGAGGCATGTCAATCATCTAGGGGCCGACGACATGTGCATGGCGACTCCAGCCCTCGCCGGCGACCGTTTGGTAATTCGCACCGCCAATCGCGTGTATTGCCTCAGACAAAAGCAGAAATAGTCACGGATAATGAGGCCGAGCCGCAACTCGCGCCGTCGTAAGGTAGCCTCAGAGCCCCATCTCCACGATGCCTAGGCCCACTCTCTGCACTCACCAATCTTGCGGGCAGGCCTTAGAGATCTTTGGGCCTCTTCAGACACTCCCTCCGAGGCTCATCTCACCAATGAACCGTCCTCAAATTCGAGCCGTTTAGGAAATCCACACCCAAAAATATCCACCCAATGAATTCCTTTAATCCTTAAAGACCAAATTTAGCCGCAAAGGACAATAATCGCCAACCATTACCGAAGCCAAAATCTCAAGTTCTTCTATAAATCAATGGCCTATCAGCCAAATTCCCAAAACCCCCAAGTCTATCAGCCCCTTAAAAGAGCCTAAAAAATTTGGTTCCTCGCTATTTCCAGCTGTCAAGCCCCCCCCGGTTTCACTGGTGAGGTTGCTTCGATTTCTCGGACGGAGAGTAAGAGGAATCCTGTACCATGGAATCCATCATCAAAGACTCCCCTACAAAAACGCGCCGGAAGTTCGATAAATCGTTCAAATGCGAGGTCGTTCGCAACTGGTTATCGAGCGGTAA
>SIAZ01000234.1 GCA_009695405.1 Pedosphaera sp.
TTCCAGATTTCAGCTTTGGCCGGACACCGGCAACCCCAGAAGACGGGCGAGTCTCGGCCATAGGGCCGATTCCGCTCCGCTCCATCGGCCCTATGGCCGGGATCGTTGGTGTCCTAAACTTTTACAGACAAGAAGTTGCACTAGCCCGAGACGGTTTAATTGAGTTCATTCGCTCAGGCTAAACCCAAGGAAGGCGAATTGGGAACCATGAGGTTCGGCGTACGCTTACGATCAAGTGATCTCTCCCCCTCTCCGGATCCTCAGATAATTGAGTCAATTACCTTACCTGCAATCCCAGTTAAGCGGACATCTAACCCTTGAAACTTTAAGGACAGACGAGTGTGTTCAATCCCTAATTGCCTCAACACTGTGGCATGGATGTCGTGTACATCCACCGGTCTATCCACTGCGGCATATCCCAACTCATCGGTGCTACCATAAATCATTCCAGGCCGGATACCGCCACCACACATCCACAAGGTAAACCCTGCATTGTGATGATCGCGACCACTGCCTCCTTGGCTCATGGGAGTTCGCCCGAATTCACCCGCCCAAACAATCACCGTGTCCTTCAACATATCCCGCTGCTTCAAATCCGTGATCAATGCCATACAGGCGCGGTCCACCTCTTCTGCCTTATACCCAACACCCTGCTTCACGCTGTCGTGATGATCCCAATCCTTATGGTACAATTGAATAAATCGCACGCCGCGTTCGGCCAAACGACGTGCTAAAAGACAGTTCGAGGCAAAAGATCCATCGCCTGGCTTACATCCGTACAGTTCTTGAATGGCCGCAGGTTCAGAAGTGGCATCCATTAGCTCAGGGACACTGGATTGCATCTGGAAAGCCATCTCGTACTGAGCAATCCGCGTGCTAATTTCCGGATCGTCTACAATGGAATCATGCTGTGCATTGAGTTTATTTACCGTCTGTACGACCTGTCGCTGGGCCTGACGAGTCACACCCGGGGGTTCACTAAGGTACATGACCGGATCACCCTTCCCCCGCAAATGCACACCTTGAAACCGACTTGGCAATAAACCTGCCGCCCATTGACGCGCGGCAATAGGTTGGTTCTGTCCGCCACGACCGAGCGAAGTCAGCACCACAAACCCAGGGAGATTCTCCGCTTCAGATCCCAAACCATAGACCGTCCAAGATCCCATACTAGGGCGTCCTGCAATCTGTGATCCCGTATTCATAAACATGTGGGCGGGATCATGGTTAATTGCCTCAGTGGTCATCGATCGAACCCAGCAAATCTCGTCGGAAACCGACCCTATGTGCTTAAAGAGTTCGCATAATTCTACCCCTGCTTTTCCAAAGCGTTTAAAGGGGTGCTGAGGTCCATAACAGACTAGTTTTTGACCCTGTAACTGAGCGATTTGCTTACCTTTTGTAAAGGAATCCGGCATGGGTTTCCCGTGCATTTCAGCAAGCTTTGGCTTCGGATCAAAGGTTTCCAAATGCGACGGGCCACCCGCCATGCTCAGCCAAATAACCCGCTTGGCTCGTGGTGGAAAGTGTAGGGGAACCACTGAACCAGCCAGCTTTGGCGTCCCACCAATACCCGCCGCTTGAAGGGACTGCGGACGCAACAAAGAACCCAAAGCTAACAGGCCTAATCCTTGCGAGGCTCGGCCTAAGAAAACGCGACGCGTCCGTTGTTGATCAAGAAAGAGACGTTGAAAAGAGAGTTCACTCATAGGTCAAGAACGGGTGATAGTTTCGTGTAGATTTAACACTGTACGTGCAATATCCGTCCAAGCCGCCAATCGTGCTGCATCGATTCCGGCAGGAATTGCGGCGCCTCCGAATCCAGCATACCGAGTAGCCGCCGCTGGATCTTTCCCGAAGCTTGTCTGCTGAGTCTCCAACAACTGACCCAGCGTGGCTAGTTCCTCCCTCGAGGGATCTCGAGCTAAGGCGCGGCGCCAAGCCCAAATTAAACGAGAGCGATCGTCCCCGCCGCCTTCGGTCAGGATACGCAAGGCGAACATCCGAGCTGCTTCAACGTAACTAGGATCATTCAATAACACCAAAGCTTGCTGAGGAATATTCGAACGATTCCTTTCTGCAGAGCATTCCTCACGTGTTGCAGCATCAAAGGCTAACATACTGGGATGCATAAAAGAACGCTGCCACCAAGTGTAGACTCCTCGACGGTACTGATCCGATCCCGCACTCGCTTGATAGGCTCGTTGAGGAAAGTTTAGATTTTCCCAGTAGCCATCTGGCTGATAAGGACGCGCACTCGGCCCCCCAATTTGAGTAACCAAGAGGCCTGAGACAGATAAGGCGGTGTCTCTGACCAGTTCAGCATCAATTCGCCAGCGGTTCTGGCGCCCCAGATCTCGATTCTCTGGATCACGCGCCAACTCCTCGCGTGAAGCCGTCGATACCTGTCGATAAGCTTGACTCACCACCAACGTCCGAACGAGGTGCTTAATGTCCCAACCGCTTTCACGAAACTCAACAGCCAACCAGTCCAACAGTTCCGGGTTTCTGGGTGGTTCCCCTTGCGCACCAAAGTCATCCAAGACTTTTGACAATCCAATGCCGAAGAACTGTTTCCAAAACCGATTCACGACGACCCTCGCAGTCAACGGATTCTCCGAAGAGACCACCCATCGGGCTAAATCTAATCGATTTAAACGCCCTCCGCCCTCAGTCCGCCCCGTCGTTTTTAAATACCATGGAAGAGCGGGCTCTACCACCTCCCCAGTTTCAATCATCCAATTGCCTCGAGGCAGAATACGAACCGTTCGAGGTTTATCCGATCGTTGGGTGATGAGGGTTCGTGGAAGAGACTTCTCAAAATCAGCTACTGCTTTCTCAGCATCCGCTTTTTGCTTTCGTAAGGCGGCAAACTCGGGGGCTTGCAGCTTAAATTTATCCCTCAACGCCGTCTGTTGTTCTGGAGTCCGTTTGGCGGCCGGCACCTGAAGCTTTTCAGCGATTTCCTTTGGCAAAAGCGGCCATTGGATGGGCTTTACTCCTTTCGAATCGGTCGAGGTACTCAGACGAAAACAACCTAATGTATGGGCTCCGTGTCCGTGATTCTGCTGAAGTTCGATTTCCAAACTCTCCCCATCACCGAGTATCACTCCATCGCGAAAACCTAGTCGCAACTCGGCCGCCTGCCCCGCATTGGGCAGGATAGACCAACCGGCAAAAACACCTTTCACGTCGCCATCAATCACCGAAGCCGCAGACCAAAGCCCATAGGGATTTTGCTCTACTAAAGTACTCTGCTCGTGGTTTGCCCAAGCCGTAGCAAAAGGCAAACGACGGACTTCTTTGCCCTCCTTAACGACTCGTGCAAGGACTTCGGTTAGAACAAAATTCCCGTTACCGGCGCGGCCCGGTCCCTTGGAGGGCAATGATTTATCAGGTAACACTTCCAACCGTATCCCTTTTACACCTTCTGCAAGACCGGCAAGAACCAAGACCACAGTCTCCGTATCCGGCTTGGGCCCACTCGCTAAAACCGACCGATCTTCGCGCACCGTCCACTGGGTCCCATTCAACGCACGCACGGACTCGGGAGCTTTGGCAATCCAAAGTGCTTCCAATTCCAACGCACTTAAATTTTCCCGCTGCCATTGTTCAAAAGCCCCATCCAATTCCGGGTGCGATGCCTCAAAGGCAGCTCCAACCCTCCCCAATTCATCGGTCAGCTGTTTCAAGGCCTTCCCTTGAATCTCATCTGGCACCATCATACCCGGTTCACGTGCCGCAATGATTCCTTCCTTCACATCCGCAAAAAAAGCACCCATCGAGTAAAAATCACGCGCACGAATAGGATCAAACTTATGATCATGACACTGAGCGCAACCTAAAGTCTGTCCCAACCAAACCGTGCCCACCGCTCGAACACGATCGGTCAAATACCGCGACTCATAATCCTTTTCCTGAGCCCCCCCTTCCTCGGTTGTTAACAAAAGTCGATTAAATCCGGAGGCCACTAGTTGATCCTGAGTTGGATGAGGTAAAAGATCGCCCGCAAGTTGCTCCACCGTGAAGCGATCAAATGGAAGGTTCTCATTAAAGGCTCGAATCACGTAGTCACGATAAGGCCAAATATTGCGAGGCACGTCTGAATGATACCCGATTGTGTCAGCAAAGCGCACCAGATCCAGCCATCCAATGGCCATGCGTTCACCAAACTGTGGGGAAGCCATTAAACGATCCACCAAACGCTCGTAAGCCCCCGTTTGGCGGTCAGCTTCAAATCGGCTTACCATCTCGGGCGACGGCGGCACACCGGTCAAATCCCAGTATAAACGTCGGGCCAATATCCGCCGATCAGCCTCGGGCGATGGCTTCAGTCCGCGGGCCTGAAGTTGTTGAAGGATTAAGGCATCTACAGCACCAACTCCTGCCGGCAGTTTAGGTCGCACTGGGGGAGTATAGGCCCAATGCTCTTGATAAACAGCCCCTTCAGCAATCCAACGCTGAAGAAGGGACTTCTGGTCCGCAGTCAAGACCTTGTGCGATTCCGGCGGGGGCATCTGATCGTCAGGATCCGAGGTCAAGAGACGACGCACAAGCTCACTGCTTTCCGGATGATTCGGGACAAGTGCTGTCTTGCCTGATTTGGCCGGTTGCAGTGCCGCCTCACGCTGATCTAATCGCAACCCTCCCTTGACCTTCTGTGCATCCGGACCATGGCACGAAAAACAAGCATCAGAAAGGATCGGTCGGATATCTCGGTTGAAGGTAAGAGGCGTCTTCAACGACTCGCCAAAAAGGAGACCTGTTCCTAAAAAGGCACCCAAAAAAGAGAGGGAGAAAAAGGGGAAATCTGAGGGTCTCATTGACGAAGCCAAATTCTAACAAAGAAGGTTCTAATTCCAACTCTGAAGTGCCTCGGATCCTCACTTTAATCGACACGAAGACGAGAGGTCGGCAACGGGTTGTTTTTTGAGAAAAGCCAATAAGTAATTTTGTCAATCAACTCCTTTTGCCGAAATGGCTTGGCAATATAATCATCCATACCGCAGTCCAAACAGCGTTCTCTATCCCCCTGCATGGCATTCGCGGTCATGGCAATAATCGGAATGGTAACACTCCCCGCTTCCCCTTTTCGCACTCGGCGTGTTGCCTCATAGCCATCCATCTCCGGCATCTGGCAATCCATAAGGATCAAACTATAGGGCATCTGTCGCAATGCCTCGAGAGTTCTGACGCCATTGATAGCAATAACGCCATGGAACCCCATTTTCTCTAAGTGCTTAAGCACTACTTTCTGATTCACCAAATTATCTTCCGCAACCAAGATTCGTATTGGTGCCTCTTCTGCGGATTTTATCAGACTTCCAAGATCTTCTACTCCCTTCAAAACTTCACTTTTCTTAAGGATCATTGCTCTGCTCTCGTCGTCCAATGGACTCTCTGAATTTATCCGAACCAGAGTCTGATAGATGGCATGAGAGCTAGCGGCCGCTCGGAACAAAGTTCAAGGTAGGCCTCTCCCCATGAAAAGACATCTTAATTCTTCATCGTCTCTAAGCGTGGCATCGGACCCACCGTTGCCAGTTCTCACTGCAGTAGATCCTCTCCCTGAGGCTCCACCAACTCAACCGCCTCCCTATCGGCAAATTAAACTCGCTCTCGACGTCCATGCCGGCGACCTCATGG
>SIAZ01000235.1 GCA_009695405.1 Pedosphaera sp.
TCAGCGCCGTCTCCGGGGCTGTGGTCAGTTCTGGAGCCGCCCCGGCCTTACCCATCTCCTTCAACTCTGCGTCTTGGTCAAAAACAAGGACGATCACCTCCTCTGGAACTGATTCTTACCGTCAACTCGTGAATGCACGGGTCTTGAAGTAGACCATTACGTTAAAGACACGGCTGAGTGAGTTTGGTGAGACTCTAAGGCAGCGGCAAATATTTGGTGGCTTCGGACGGCTTCATCGGGTGTGACACAGCCGAAACGGCCTCCCAGAGCGCCTGCTCGTTCAGCGGCATAAGCGGCCCACATTTGTAAAAAACAATCCGGAAAACCGGGCTCAAATATACCACCAGAAATTGTTGGAAAAGGGGTTTGAAAACCCAATTCTGTTCGGTTCCACCACTGTTCTTTCTGCCGATCGAAGACCCAGAGAGTCTTGGGTTCGGCGGTCGAGTAGCGAATACCACCTTCGGTGCCTAAGACCTCGATAGACCAAGTATTGGTGGAGCCTGGCGCGAGGCGTTTTGTTTCCAAACGCATGGGGGTTTCTAAGCCGTCGATCACCACATCGGTATGCAGCATTGCATTGTCCCACGTATCGCAGGGAGCCATTCCGCCGCGGCCATCGGGTCGTTCGGAGTAAATTTTTTGGAGTTGTGCATAGACTCGGATGGGGTTCCAACCGAGTCGGAGGGGGAGGTGGACCACATGCATACCGAGGTCACCCATGACCCCAATTTCCCCACAAGATCGGACTTGGCGTTTCCAGTTAATCGGTTTTGATGGGTCGAGATCGCTGGAGTGCCAGAAGCATGACCGGATTTCGAGCGGTTTACCGAGTCGACCAGATTGGACGAACTGAACGACTCGTTGAGGACCGGGTAAGAAGGGGAATTCAGAACTGCAGCGGACGAAACGACCGGATACCGCCGCAGCATCATTGATACGACGAGCGGCAGCGAGATCGATACCAAAAGGTTTCTCGGCGAGAAGATCTTTACCGGCTTTGAGCACGTCGAGATAGATAGATTCGTGCAGGTGATGAGGAACGGCAACGTACACGACATCGACCTCGGGTGAGGCGAGGAGTTCTTGATGATTTTGGGTAAGAAGTTTAACAGTAGGAATTTGGCGAAACCATTCGAGCAGGGATTGCTGGAAGTCACAGACGGCGACTAATTCGACCTGAACAGGGAAATTATTGAGGACAAACCAGCGGGCAAAAGCGCTAGCGGCTTCGCGACCCATCAGGCCGCCACCAATGATACCGACACGCAAAACAGAGTTCATTTTAGAAACGGATAAAAAGAGATTTCAGAAGAAAGTTAAGCCGAAGGTGGTGGCGAGGTGTTTTTTGCACAAAGCGAGTCTTCCAGAGCTTTAAGCTTCGCTTTCAGAACCTCATTCTCTTGATTGCAAAGGAGTTGTTCAGAAAGCCAAGTCAAGGCTGGGTTGCCATTTGTGTGTCGCGACAAAAGGTCGAAAAACTCAGTTTCGGTGAGTTGGGCATCTTCGAGCACTTCGGTCAAAGGTTGACCCTCGGTAATTCCTCGATGCATTCGGAGCACTCTCTGTAGTTCCTTAGCGGGAGTTTCCCGTCGACCAAACCGCGGCGTAGAACTTGGTTTACCCTCAGGATCGACGACTAGCCTACGTGGGTTTAAGGCTAGGCCGGTTGGCACAATTGTACCCAACCGACCTTCCGTTTCTGGCACACGATCGACGTGATTTTTAACGTGAACCCATAAAGTAGTGAGACGCTGCCCGTTCGCTCGGAAACCGATACTTTTCCAGAAACTTCTTTCCACCCGGCGCAATCCGCTGAGTTCGGAGATAGCTCGAGCGACGTGTCGACTCGATCGCGCAACACCCATCTGTTGAAGAATATCAATTTCCGAGGCGAAAAGCTCTGGATTTAGACGGTAGATGAGGGTGGCGAGTGGGCGGAAAATCCAAGGAACAGATTGAACAAGAGCGTGAGCGACAAAGTGGTCTTCTGAGCACTCATAATAGGCACAGTAAGCCGCCTTAAAATTCGGATAAGCAGGAGTGTTAGAAGCCATAGGTTGCGCCGAGGATAAGGGCTAGCCTCGGGATTAGCTTGAGGTAAGGGTCTCCTCGGTGGTGGGTTGAGGCAGCAGGCGGTATAAGGTTTCACCGGCCTTGGGTACATAAAGAATGCCTCCCTCTTCGCGACCTTGATAGTCACTTGCAGTGATAGTGCGCCAGTCGCGATATCCTAGATTAATTTCCCGACAGATTTCCTCGGAAATACCGGTGGCTAGAGTGACTCGTGCCCGTTGAGTTTCGATGCCGTTTTCATAAGTACCTAGCCCAAAAACATGGGTGCTGTGAGCCAGAGTCCCCCAAGGGAAGTGCTTAAAGTGCTCCCACTGTTTGAGGAAGTAATCTCGGCAGTGATAGCCGACCTGCCGAATAAGTTCACCGTGGACGACGCTAATTTCGTGGAGGTGAGGAGCGTAGATGATGAGTTCACCGCCTGGGGCAAGGACGGGTTCTAGTTTGTACATGCACTTTGCACCCACCCAGAGTTCGTCGTACATGGCTGGAGCACAGCTTAAGATCGTGTGAAAAGGTCGAGGTTTCCATTCGATATGTGTTTTTGCCGAAAGATCGGCCGCCTCGGTCCAAGCCTCTTCAGGGGTCCCCGATATCAATCCACGCAGGCCGCCGCCAGGTTGAACTACCATGGCAAAGCAGAGTTTTGGAATGGGCACCATCGCCCCAGCTCGATCGACCACACGGCGTACAGGCGTCCACTTGTGACCGATAACTCCCATCGTTGTAATCACCGCACCCAACCAGTGGAAGAAATTGAGAATTTCCGGCCCCCCGACACCTGGAAATAAGTATTTATTGCCGCCGCTGAATCCAACCACTTCATGCGGGAAAACAGGTCCGATGATAATGATCTGATCACACTCTAGTACTCGTTTGTTGATCGACACCGGCACCTCCATGGCGAAGAGGCCATCGGAAAGCTCTCTGACATCTTCCGAAGACAACGTACCCAAGCGATGTAAGGCGTCTGGATTGTCCCATTCGTGATTGAAAAAACGAACCCCCGCATAGCGTGTTGATCTCTCGGTTGAGGTGATGTCAAGACGTGCACAAATGGCATCGTCCGACATCGGTGGATGGGTGCCTAAGGCAACTAAGATATCAAACGTGGCAACTACACTGCCGATTCGGTCAAATAATATCTTGAAGAGAAGTCCCACTGGAGCGGTTCGTGTGCTATCGGGAATAATTAGTAGAATCCGTTGTCCTCGATAGGTCTCGATTGGGCAGCTTCGAGCTACTTCGTTCACCACATCTTGTTCGGTCATCATAGGCTTCTTCTTTCGACGAGCGTTTTTTAAAGGGAGTCTCGGTGCGGGTTATTCCCGAAGAGAGGCTAGCACTTCCGCCGCGTGCCCTTCTGGTTTAACCGTGGGCCAAATACGGACAATCCGGCTATCGGGTCCAATATGGAAGGTCACTCGGTAGGTGCCCATATACTTGCGTCCCATAAATATTTTTTCGCCCCATACACCGTAAGCTCGGACGATGGATTGATCCACATCGGAGAGAAGCGGAAATGGGAGTTCAAACTTCGCGGTAAACTTGGCGTGGGATTTAATTGGATCTGTACTTACGCCAAGAACAACGACTCCGGCGGCTTTAAATTCCTCATAGATATCACGAAACTCGCAGGCTTCTCGAGTGCACCTAGGTGTGTTGTCTTTGGGATAAAAAAAGAGGACGATGGGGTGCCCCTTAAATCCAGACAAACTTAAGAGCGATCCATCTGTTGAGGTCGCCAAAAATTCGGGGGCGAGATCACCTGTCTTGAGCGAAAGCGTGTGCTCTTTGGCCATATTAAAAAACAGGGTGAGGCGGCTTAGGAAGCAACCTGATTAGCCATCAAATAGTGGAGGTAGGTGATGAGGCGTTGCTTCATTTCCAATCGAGGAACAATAACGTCAATGAGCCCGCGTTGTTTAAGGAATTCTGCAGTTTGAAAGTCGGGGGGTAACTCCGACTGGGTAGTGGCCTCGACGACACGACGCCCTGCAAAGCCAATCATCGCACAGGGTTCAGCAAGAATGAGATCACCGACGCTGGCAAAACTGGCCATGACTCCGGCGGTGGTGGGATCGGTTAGGACGCTAATGTAGGGAAGATTTCGTCGAGCATGATAGGACAAGGCCCCACAGGTTTTAGCCATCTGCATCAGACTGAACATCCCCTCGTACATCCGCGCCCCGCCGCTGCTAGAAACAATCACTAAGGGTAAGCCGCGATCGGTCGCCGTCTCTATCAGACGCGTCAACTTCTCGCCAACAACCGAGCCCATCGAGCCCCCTAGAAAGCTGAAATCCATCACACCTAATGCAACCCGATGTGTGCCGATCAATCCGACTCCTGTCACGACGGCATCCTTTAGCATCGGCATTTTCTTGCGATACGAGACCAACTTAGACTCGTAACTAGAACTTCCAGTGAACTTGAGGATGTCCACGCTTTCCATCATTGGATCGAGTTCTTCAAAGGAACAGGTCTCCACCATCGAGTGGATCCGCTCACGTGCTCCTAATTTAAAGTGATGACTGCAATTGGGGCAAACCTTCAGGTTATCATCGAGCTCCTTATCGTAGATCAGGCCACTACAACTGGGACATTTAATCCATAATCCCTCTGGAATATCTCGTTTCTTAGCTTTGGACGTCAGCTTGGGTCTGCTCGGAAACGAGTTGATAGCTCCGTCCCGAGTGGGAGGTGTCACAGCGGGCGGAACTTGCTCAACGTCGATCTGTTTCTTTCGGATGCCACGGATAGCCATGTTGATTAACGCTTTAGTTCAGCGTCTTATTTATTGGAATTTAACCTCTCTACCTCCCGTTGACCAGCCTCCTTCTAGCCGATGTCGGTTTGCGGTCCCAACCCAACCTCGGTGGAGATAAAGGATAGGAACTTGCTTGTGAGAGAGGTAAAGCAGTCTTTTCAGATTTAGCGGGTGTTTCCTTTTTTACTGCCCAGTTTTAAGATAATAGCCTTGCTGAGCTCCGAGTTAAAAATAGTATTTCTGTAAGCCTTCTCACATCGCTCGGATGCGAAGTCGCACTTTGTGACTGGAGCACTGGACGCTCTACATCCGGTCCCAGCACTCCAATTACGCAAATCGTCTGGCCGGCAATCACAAATCTTTGTCAATCGTGACTGTCCCTAGTGAAATTCGGGGTGATTCGCCCCTCTCAGACCAGTCAAAGTTTCAATAAACCACTGGCTCCGTTTTCCGGGACCACTTCAGTTCAATTGAGTTCATCCGCTCAAGCTAAACCCAAGGAAGACAAATTGGGAACCATGGGGTTCGGCGTACGCTTACGCTTAACCGAGGAAAACGGAGGGAGTGTAATTTTCGAAAACCTTCCGGTACCCGCTCTCCTGAAATTTTTTCGCCACTCCGCTTAGGCGAGGATTCGGTGCATTCACAAGTTGTCGGTGAATGAGCTGAACTACCAGCGGCAAAGAGCTCAGAAAGCAGGGCGTGCTTAAAGAACTAGTATTGCAAGGGCGACGGATGGGATCTGAGGAAGTGGAGTGGTTACGGAGATGGATTGAGGAGCAT
>SIAZ01000236.1 GCA_009695405.1 Pedosphaera sp.
CAAACAGTTTCAGCGTCGTCTCCGGGGCTGTGGTCAGTTCTGGAGCCGCCCCGGCCTTACCCATCTCCTTCAACTCTGCGTCCTGGTCAAAAACAAGGACGATCACCTCCTCTGGAACTGATTCTTACCGTCAACTCGTGAATGCACGGGCAACGAAGCGGATTTTCCATTGCGATTGGGAATTAGCCGATCACTCTCAATACTACCGATTTATTATGATTGTTCTTCTCCCTATCTTGATTGTTGTGTTGGTGGGTGCTCTCTTACTGAGCCTCTTCGTGGTGGGTATTTACAACGGCTTAATCGCCCTCCGCAATCGTTTCAAAAACGCTTTTTCTCAAATCGATATTCAACTCAAACGTCGATACGATCTCATTCCAAATCTAGTGGAAACCTGCAAAGGGTATATGAAGCACGAGAGCGGGACACTAGAAGCCGTGGTTGCCGCGCGCAACAGCGCTGCGACAGCTGCCAGTCGTGTCGCAACGAATCCTGCTGACCCCACAGCCATGAAACAATTGCTTCAGGCTGAAGGTCAACTTTCTGCGGGCCTCGGTCGCCTACTGGCGGTGGCGGAGGCGTATCCCGACCTCAAGGCCAACACCAATATGATGGCTCTCCAAGAAGAACTCACCTCGACAGAGAATCGAATCTCTTTCGCCCGTCAGGCTTTCAACGATGCGGCCACGGAATACAATATTAAGCGGGAGGTCTTCCCCTCCAATCTGATCGCTAATACCTTCAACTTTACCGTCGCCGAACTCTGGATAGTGGAAGACCCCACTGAACGCCAAAGTGTCAAAGTCTCCTTCTAACTGCTTTGAATTCCGAAGGGCATGACTTTCTTCGCACGTCAACAAGCGGCCCGCAAGCACACCAGCCGATTGCTGATTCTCTACGCTTTCGCAGTCGCAGGCGTCATCGGGTCTGTCCATGTCTTAGTGTCCAAAATAGTGACACACGGTACTTCTTGGTTTGATTTTGAGACGTTTCCGGTTTCTTGCAGCGGCACCTTGCTGGTAATCCTAATCGGTGTTGCTGTGGGAAAGGCCCGCTTTTCTAGCGGCGGTACTGCTGTCGCAGAGATGTGCGGCGGTCAACCCATAGAACCCGGGACACGCGAACCCGCTGAGCGACGTCTACTAAATATCGTCGAGGAAATGAGCATCGCCTCCGGCGTGCCTATGCCTAGTTTATTTGTGCTTGCCTCAGAAGAGGGTATCAATGCCTTCGCCGCTGGACACACCACTGGAGACTTTGTTGTCGCTGTCTCTCGAGGTTGCCTTCAACAGTTAAATCGTGACGAATTACAGGGCGTCGTCGCCCATGAATTCAGCCATATTCTCAATGGCGATATGCGTCGAAATCTCAACCTCACAGGTTGGCTTTACGGTATTTCTGGGATCACCCTTATTGGCCGTGTTCTATTCGAAATTGCCGGACGAAGCGGGAGCTCACGTAACAACAAAGATAAAGGCGGAAGTGTAATAGCTCTTTTCATTTTGAGCCTTGGGTTCGTCATCATTGGTTGGATCGGTCAACTTTTTGCCCGCGCTATCCAAGCTGCCATCTCACGTCAACGCGAGCATCTCGCCGATGCCTCCGCCGTACAATTTACCCGCAATCCTGAGGGCATCGCTAACGCATTAAAGAAGATTGCTGGCTTCAGTTCGGGTTCAATTGTTACCAATCCAGAGGCTGCTCCTGTAGCCCATATGTTCTTTGCCTCTGCCCTCAACAGCTTCTTTGCAACACATCCCCCGATCGAGGAACGCATCCGATTACTCGATCCCCACTTTAATCCAGAGATCGCACTATTGATCTCCGATGGCACTCTCCCCTCAAGCCCGACTGGAACATCCGCCTTCGCCGAGGCAAGTCCTTCCGAACTCACCCGCAGCCTCCCCCGTCCCTCCGAAATAATCTCGATGGTCGGCCACCTTGATGCTGCCCAGCTCAAACTAGCCGCTACGCTGCTGGCGAGATTGCCCGCTCCATTGATGACGGCAACCCAAGACCCGCTGAGTGCTTCGGCACTGGTGTACGGTTTGCTGCTGCATGCCGATTCTCAAATTCAGGCGGCTCAAATGGAGCGACTTCAGGTAACGGTACAACCCGACTGCCAGCGCGAATTAACCTTATTGATTCCCCATCTGGCCTCTCTGCCTAGGACCGATCGACTACCACTGATTCATCTCGCCACGGCTTCGCTACGCCACCTCTCCTCGGCCCAATACACCCAATTCCGACACGATGTCGAAGCCTTGATTGAGGCGGATAACTCGGTGGATCTTTTCGAATACTCCTTACAGAAAAATCTCCGCCGTCATCTCGACGTCCATTTCCACCGCACCCAACGACCCTCATTAAGACGTATCCCTCCAAATGTCCTCCTAAGTAATGGTGCAATTCTAATATCCTGCCTCGCCCACCTAGGCACCAATGATCTCTTCAGTCAGTCCGCTGCCTTCGATGCCGGTATGGCCCGATTAAATGGGGCTGTCACGGGCCTCCAATTGCTTCCCTTGGACCAGTGTAATCTAGATCAGGTCGACACAGTCTTGGATCAATTCGCTCTCGCCTTCCTACCGGTCAAGCAACAGATCCTCGATGCCTGCGCTCACACTGTGGCTTCTGATAATTTCATCCAAGACACCGAAGCTGAGCTTTTATGCGCCATTGCTGACTCTCTTGACTGTCCTTTGCCAACCCAACTCTTTAGGACAGTCGGGTGACTCCACGGCGGATTAACTCTGAACAGGCCTGCTCTGGGATTGATTTAAGACGGATCGCTGCCCAACGTCCTTTCATTGAAACTAATCTCTTGGAACGTTAATGGGGTGAGGTCCGCCTTATCAAAAGGGCTGCTCGACTTCATCCGGTCAGAACAACCAGATGTTCTCTGTCTGCAAGAGGTGAAGGCGATGCAGGAACAGGTCGATGTCATCTGGCCGGAAGGGTATCAAGCCCATTGGAATTCTGCTGAGAAAAAGGGCTACAGTGGCACTCTGACTCTCACCCGTATTCCTACCCTCTCGGTGAGCCGTGGATTGGGTTCGCTCTTAGACGACAGAGAAGGCCGCGTCCTCACCACCGAATTTCCGGACTTCTTTTTGGTGAATTGCTATACCCCAAATTCCAAACGAGAACTGGTTCGTCTTCCCTACCGCCATCAAGAATGGGATCCCGCTTTCCAAAAGTATCTCCAAGCTTTGGAAACTACCAAACCGGTCATCTTCTGCGGCGACCTTAATGTCGCCCACACCGAAATCGACCTCTCGAATCCGAAGGCTAATGTGAAAACCCACGGATTTACCCCCGAGGAACGCGCTGGATTTTCAGCCCTCATTGGGGCCGGATTCATTGATACTTTCCGACAGCTTCATCCTAGTGAATTAGGTCACTATACGTGGTGGAGTCCGATGGCGGGTGCTCGGTCTCGGAACGTGGGTTGGCGCATTGACTACTTTGGGGTCTCGGCCTGTCTCAAGCCCCGGATTCAAGAAGCCTACATCCGCCCAGAAGTGCTTGGATCCGACCATTGCCCAGTCGGCCTTCTGCTATCTTGAGCAAATTTCCGACCTCACCCTTTGCACCACAATATCCCCTACCCCATTCTTCCGCTCCCCAACGAAGCATGAGCTTTTACGAACAGTTGAAATGGACTTCTGACGGACTCATTCCTGCCATTATCCAGGAGCAATCCACCGGCCGAATTCTAATGATGGCTTGGATGAATCGCGCGTCTCTTGAAAAGACATTTGAAACCCGTCGAACTTTTTTTTGGAGCCGTTCGCGGCAGAAATTTTGGATGAAAGGGGAAAGCAGCGGACATGTTCAGGTGGTGAAGGACATTGCCTACGACTGCGATGGCGACACGCTTCTCATTCAGGTGGAACAAACGGGCGCAGCCTGTCACGAGGGCTACCGCTCTTGTTTCTTCCGTAGTGTTCACGAGAACGGCTCAATTATCGTCACTGAACCACGGCTAGAAACACCTGAGCAAATTTACGGAAAGACATGATTCCGCAACTAGCAGGCATAGAGACAACAGTGATATCGATGCTTCCGGAGGACTTACTTCCCTTCGGTTCGACTGATTGGTGGCTGTTCGCAGGCATCGCTTTAATCGGTCGTTGTGCCGATCTTTTTTCCACTTGGATCGCAACGCCCAATCTTACCTTGGAAGGGAACCCTGTGGCTCGTCGCCTCGGTTGGCGCTGGGGTATTCCAGTTAACTTCATTGCCGCTCTGCTCACCGGTTGCCAGCCTACCCTCGCCATCGCGGTCGGCACCACCAGCGCACTCGTTGCCGCCCGCAATCTGCAAAGTGCTTGGGTGATGCGCACCATGGGGGAAGGGCCATATCGCTTTTGGATGTCGGAAAGAATTTGCGAAGCTCCGAGGGGATTAGCCGCAGCTTGTTTCCTTGGAGAAGCCCTACTCATCGGTCTTCCAGGATTAGCTCTGCTCGTCTTTGCCAATAATCAAACGATTCCTACGGGCGTGGGACTCGGCATGGTCGCCTATTCGAGTGCTGTCGCCTGCTTCACCTCTCTCGCACTCTTCCGGCACTAGTTCGGCTTCTTTTCAGGCCCAGTTTAAGCGCACTATCGGTCATTGCCTCCATCACTTCTCCAAGGCTCAACCTTCAGCCAGAGGCTTCCTCACCCAACTCGACATTCCAATAAGCCAGATCTAGAAAGTGCTTCCAACTATCGTGCATAGAAATCCCAAAGCTCACTTGCACAAACGGCCTCCACTTGGGCCGTTTCGGTTTGCGAACAAGTCGCAAATGAGCCTCAATCGGCGTCCGATTTGCCTTGCGGGTATTGCAGGGAATACATGAACACACAATGTTCTCCCAAGTCGTCGGACCTCCCCTGTCTCGCGGCACCACGTGATCTAGATTCAAGTCTTTTCGATCGAAGACTCGACCACAATATTGACACATATTTCGGTCCCGCTCGAAGATATTGTGCCGGGTAAACTTGACCTCTTTCTTAGGCAGTCGGTCAAAACTCATTAAAAGGATTACTCGAGGAATCCGGATCCGAAATGAGATCGTTCGAACCGCCATATCCGCCTCCGGCGCCATATCAGAAAAATTACGCCATTGATTAAAATCGAAGGTCCGAAAATCACCGCTGTCCGCCTCAAAAACGACCTGCGCTTGTCCCTCAAAAAGGAGCGTTAAAGCACGCCGGACACTGCAGACGTTAACCGCCTGCCAGAGCCGGTTCAACACGAGCACTTGTTCGCCTAGGGCGTAGCTCATAAGGAAGCGGGAAGAATTCTGAAAACTGCTTGGGAGGACCTACCGAAGCCAGCACGCCCTGTCAACGCAGCCCTTGTAAAGAAATTGCATCGACAAGATCTCAAGTGTCAAAAAACAGATCTGTTCGAGTTTGATTCTTCAAAACTTTCTGGTTTTTAAAGCAGCTATTTGACCTCTATAAACTGAGTGCTAAGGTGGACCCCGATCGTTGGACCACTTTTGGTCGGAATTAAGTTATGGTTTGGGGTCTGAAATGGTTCTTCAAGGGTCGTGCTTTTTGCCTGACCCGGACGCTCGCAGACGGGCCTCTTCGCGTCCAGCCCGGAGGGAGCCCCGC
>SIAZ01000237.1 GCA_009695405.1 Pedosphaera sp.
GTCATGTGAAACCTTATACACAAGAGTCACTTATAACTATTTTGTAGCGCTTAACCGAGGAAAACGGAGGGAGTGCAATTTTTGAAAACCTTCCGGTACCCGCTCTCCCGAAATTTTTTTCGCCATTCCGCTTAGGCGAGGATTTGGGCCTCTGCAAAGGGGATGATTTATTTGGGATGACATGCGATAATGAACCGAGAGAGAGTAAAGGTTATTGGAGGAGAATTTCCATCTCGACCTTTTAAAAATTTACCATCAAAAGTGTCATCCATGAAGTAAACCTTCCTCCCGTTTCAGTTTTTCACTTTATGCTATCCAAGGCATCTCGTCTTGCCAATTGCAGGTTGAGTAGGTGAACTTCCCACAATGAATTCGCCGCTCACGGTCGCCTCCGCATTGTTGCTGACTTTACTGGGTATGGGTTGCACGGGGTCAATGAATACCAACCTGACTCCGCGCTCCTTGCCGGCAGCCCCAGATTCTCATTACCTCTTTGAGACTTCCTTTGAGACTCGTCGCCGGGCCGTCGATCCCGCCAGTGTCAAGGCCTGGGTTCTACTCGATCTCACTCTTTATCCCATGCAACGAGTGCCCAATACGGAAAACCGCTTCGAAGCACTTGTGCCACTTCCTCCGGGTCGCAACAATATTCCTTACCGTTACAAGTTTGAGTTCTCGTATCCAGGTACGCTTTCTAAGTTGGTTAATTCAACATCTTCCCAAGAATACAGTCTTATTCTCGGTGCTAAATAGTTGCAGTATGACGGCTTCGCCCCTTTCGAGTTTAACGAGACTGCTCGCGGTGTGATCGCAATCGTCTTTAATCCCACCGCAGGAGGGAACCGAGCGGCGGCCTTTCTTCAAAAGTTTAAAAAAACGGAAAACGCCTGTTTTCTGCCCACACGACAAGTGGGGGATGCTATCATTTTAGCGGAGCAGGCGATTAGTGACGGAGCGACTACTGTGGTTGCGGTGGGTGGCGATGGTACGGTCAATGAGGTCGTCAATGGCATCGCGCGCCATCCCGACGGACTCCGCCAAGCTCGCCTCGCGGTTTTGCCTCTCGGTACAATCAATGTTTTCGCCAAAGAGCTAAACCTGCCCACCGATCTCGATTCGGCTTGGCACCTCATTATCAGCGGATCAGAGCGTCGTATCGATCTTCCTTATGCCATCTGGCCGGGAGGGCGTACCCGTTATTTTATCCAGATGGCCGGCGCAGGAGTCGACTCAATTTCAATCGGGCGCGTTCGGTGGAGCTTAAAGAAATCGTTCGGGCAAGTAGCTTATTTCTGGGCCTGTGCAGAAACCTATTTCTTACCACGTCCAACGGTCGTTGCGACTTTAGAAAACGAAGAACTTACCGGCCAATGGATTGGTATCGGCAATGGTCGGTTTTTAGGGGGGCGTTTCCCGGTGTTTCCTCGAGCCCAACTCGACGACGGTTTTCTTGATATTGCCGTTTTCCCTAAAGTGACCCTAGCCGCCACGGTTCGGGTTGTGGCCCGACTTCTGATCGACTCCCTTGATCGCTCCTCTGATGTCATCCACAGGCAAGTTCGTAGTTTTACCCTCAGAGGTAGCCCGGATCTTTTATTCCAAGTTGAAGGTGATATTGTCGGTGAATTACCTGTGTCCATTCATATTAGCCCGGGAGCCCTGAGGGTTGTCGCTCCCGTCAAAAAATAAGCCTCCCTCGAAGTGGAGCTGGGTTGCAGTTGCTACCGCTAAAGTGGATTTTATTCAGATTCCATCGTCTGCCAAGCGATCAAATCGGCCGGATAAAATGAAGAAAGTTGGGGCCCAAAGTCCGACAAAAATGCCAAATCGTTCCGCATGAGCTTGCAGATCAGGCGTTGGCCCCCCGTTAGACGCCAGATGGCAATAGAATCCACAATGGAAACGAAACCTAGGGCAAAGCAAAGATGGCTTAGTTGTTTGAAGCGAGTCGGTGTCATATTTTTTTTATAGATTAAAATCCGCGATAACCTGATCGATTTTTTTGAAGTTAAACTGTCCCCCAACGGGTTCGATCTCCCTAAATTAACAAAGCCTCGAACGGTGAAAAATCAACCGTTAAGACTAAAAAACGTAATTACTCAGGAAGTTCCCCGCCTGAAATTGCCAATGGGTTAAGTAAATTACACCATCGGTCTGCAAACCCACCCTCTAACTGAAGAGTCAACCTACAAGCACGACAAGTTCTGCACTGAAAGAATTGACGTCAGAAATCAAGATCGCCAACGCAAGAGTCGCTTCAATTCGATCGCGTCGTTAAGGGCCTGCACCTAGTTACGCACTAGGTTGGAGAGTTGTCCAAATCGAGTTTTTAGAACATCTAAAACAGCTTGTTGACCCTTTTACGATTTTCTTCTTGGTGCCCCTCTTGACGGACTTGTTCAATGCCTCGTTCGAGGACGACGAGTTCGAAGCTACTGATCGGAGTCATGGCATTTGTTTTTTGTTGAGGAGGGCTTCTTTGTACTTGGAAGGTTGGCAATCAGGATTGGTGTCGCCGTGGACGACAAGATTTGCGAACGGTTAACCATGGGCGAGTGGCGCTCGTCCCCTCTTTGAGATAGCGAAGGGAATTAGATTTGAGCGATGCTCGCAGCGAAGACGCAGAGTTCTCAAAGAATGAGAGTGACGGAGGGGGATTTCTGTTCCTCGCTTCAGACGAGCAGGAACAGTGGGTTAATCCAATAATTGGCGAGGATAATAAGAAAAAGAGGTGTTCCATTGTTCGGAATTTAAACGAGGGCAAAGTGAGAAGAAGTTGAAGCTCGAATTGACCCTTTGGGCTTTGATTCCTAATGTCCTTCCGATGATGAGGGAGAATCTGTTCGGGCTAGGAATCTTGTTGGTTCTTTTGAACTTGAGGGTGCTAGGGCAGCAAGGTGTTCAGTTCAACTCAATTAGAGTTATCGTCAATCGGACAGTAATTACCCGAGATCACGTTTTAGGGGTATCACAGCGTGAGATCATGGCTGCGAGAGGAATCAGCGATAGCGATGCTGCATTTGTTCTTCGTCGGACCAAGATTGAGGAAGATCAATTGGAGCAAATGATTGATCGCCAATTGATTGTCGATGAGTTCCGTGAAAAGGGCTATCGATTCCCAGATTCGTTGATTGATGACCTAATTAAGGCTCGGATAAAGCAGGAATATGGCGGTGACCGAGTTGCTTTGACTAAGACATTGCGTGCGCAGAATCGGACTTTTGAGGAGTTTAAGAGGGAGATAAACGAAGATTTTATCGTGTCGCAGATGGTGCGTCAGAATATCCAAGAAGAATTGGTAATTTCGCCGAAAAAGATCGTAGGTTACTATGAGACCAATTTGGCAAAGTTTAAGGTCGGTAATCGAGTGAAGCTTCAAATAATTGTGATTGATCGTTCGAGACATAGCCTTGATGAAAATCGACAACTGGCAACCAAAGCATTGGAACGTTTGAAGGCAGGTGAGGACTTTGCACTAGTAGCCAATGAGCTATCAGATGATGCGCGGCGTTTTAAGGGAGGTGACCGTGGGTGGATTGATTTGGCTGAATTAGCTGAGGCTCTTCATACGGTGGCATCAAAAATCCCTCTGGGTGATATAAGTGAGGTGATTGAAAATCAGGGGAGTCGTTTTCTTTTGAAGGTAGTGGAAAAACAGAAGGCTGGAATCAAGCCGTTGACCGAGGTGCGAAAAGATATTGAGGCAATACTCAAGGATTCTGAGAGGCAGCTACTTAAAAACTACTGGTTAGCGAAACTTCGCAAAAAAGCTTTTGTTCGTTATTTCTGACCTAGGTAAGAAATGGATTTCATCGAGTTTTCCAGAGGTATTTCAAAATGATTTTGGGTGTCACGCTGGGCGACAGCACTGGGATTGGACCGGAAGTCGCCTTGCGTGCTGTGGCACGTCGGGTTGGGGACGATGATGGCGTTGGCTATGTGCTCTTGGGGGATGCGGGGGTGATTCGCCGTCTGTGCGGTTGTTTGGGTTTAGAATCGGAATTACCTCTCTGGAAGGGGGCGGATTCTGAGAGGGCACGGGTGTATGCGTTGCCCTTAGGAGATGGCAATTTACCAGAAGACTTAGAGCCTGGAGATGCTCAGGCGGCTCGTTTGGCCCTGCTTGCTTTGGAGGAAGGGGCGAGGCGTTGTTTGAAAGGTGAGTTTGTTGGATTGGTGACAGCGCCAGTGAACAAAGAGGCGATTCTTTCGGCGGGCATCCCCTTTGTGGGGCAGACAGAATTTCTTGCCGAGGTGTCCAAGACCCCCCGTTTTGCGATGATGCTTTTGGGACAGGATGATCGGCAAAGGTGGTTGAGGGTCGCTTTAGCGACAATTCATCTTCCCTTGGTCGGGGTCTCAGCCGCTCTGGATGAGGATCGAATTCTCGAAATTATTGAATTAGCTTCCGAGGCCTGCGCGCTGCTTGGCTTGGAGCGCCGCAGAATAGGCGTATGCGGTCTAAATCCGCATGCGGGTGAGGGCGGGTATCTAGGTAGAGAAGAAATGGATACTATTCGACCAGCGGTCGTGCGTGCGGTGGAAGCCGGATGGAATGTGGTCGGTCCCCTGGCGGCTGATACACTTTTTCATCAGGTCTTCTGCGGTCGGTACGACGCCGTGGTGGCGATGTATCATGACCAAGGGTTGGTGCCTCTGAAAATGGTGGCCTTTGACACCGGTGTAAACTGGACCTTGGGATTGCCTTTTGTGCGGACATCACCGGATCATGGCACAGCTTACGACATTGCAGGTCGAGGATTGGCGGATCCCTCAAGTATGGAAGCGGCGCTCCAATTGGCCGCTCAGATAGCCAAGACTGGAATTCCCTGTTGGAAACGATCGTTTACTTGACCGCCGAAGTTGAAGCGAGATTCCTCGGGGCGATCAGGATAGCAATCAGGGAGAATGCCGGGGTTCGATCGCTTTTTTAACTAATTCTAAGAGAAGCTCGGCTTCTCGGGTTGTTTTGGCCGTTTCGAGCAAAGAATCGATGGCTGAGGAACGAGCTTTGGACGAGAGAGACGTCAAGCGACGTATGGCGTCGGCGGAGCGGGTTGCGAGTTCGGTCGGGTTTAATTCGATATAAATTGCGACTCTCTCGATCCCCTTCAGAAGTGTCGCCGCGCGTTTGAGAGCCGATTGAATGTCTTCGACCGCTTCTTCTTCTTCCTCAGCGTCTTCAGCAGATTCTAAGGTTTCGCAGCCGAGTTCTAGGTCGTCGAGAAAACCGGTTAATTCATCGCGAACAGCATCAAAGTCTCGGATAAGAGCCGCTGAAGTTCCCTTTGCAGCAAGCGAATCTCCGAGGTCAATTAAACTTTTGAGGAGAGTATCAAGTGCGGGAAGTGACTTTTGGCTGAGGCGACCTGAAGCGAGTTTAAGTAGGGAATCGTAGGCGGACTGGAGTGGTGGAGTCATTCTGAGAGGCGGATTTTAGCGGGATTATCTAAAAAGATGGGCCTGCTTCGATAAAACGGACAGAGAAAAGGGAGTTATTGGTTAGTTATTTTTGAGTTCGAACTGAGCGGGTGAAAGGCCTCGGAGGGAGGTGTGACGGCGCTGGCGGTTATAGAAGATTTCAATGTAGTCGAAGATTTCGGA
>SIAZ01000238.1 GCA_009695405.1 Pedosphaera sp.
TGCAGGTAGGGTGCGGCGGGGGTATAGGTCCACCAACTGGAGAGAAAGCCAACAATGACAAAGAGCATTCCGCCGATGAGGGTGCGGCTTTTTCCGGCACGCTTGGCCACCGCTGCGACCACTGGGGTGATGGCGAGTCCAACCGCTTGGAACGCGCCGTTGATGATCAGGTTGAGCGTGGAAACGCCTGCTTTATTCCCGCCGAAGACATGGACGATGTTGATGTAGAGCGCGAACGAGTTGATCACAAAGATCCCGAAGATGATGCAGAGGGTGAATCCGGCGATGCAGAGGAAGGCGGGGTTTGCAAAAGTCGCCCGTGCGGCTTTTAGGAACGGGATTTTTTGCTGGCTGTGGTCGACGTGGCGTTCGCGCACCAAGAGGGCGGGCAGGATGCCCGCTGCAGCAATGACGATGCCGAAAATCACCCCAACCCAGCGTGCACCCTCCACCTCGTTGGAACCGAGCCTAAGCGAGAGCCACCACAGTGCGCCGAGAAACAACCCGCCAATGGCTTGCAGGGCGTTCTTCCATGCCTGCACGCTGGTCCGCTCGTTGTAGTCACCAGTCAGCTCCAGTCCCAAGGCACCCCATGGCACCGTGAACACCGCATAGGCGGAGTAGTAGAGAAATGATGCGATCAGGAAATAAATTCCAATGACCTGCGGAGTCGCCTTTGCCGGGGGCATCCACATCAGCGCGAAGAACAGGCCGCTGAGGAGCGCACCGAAGAAAATAAAGGGGCGGCGACGGCCCCAGCGCGAGCGCGTGTTGTCGGAAATGTTGCCAGCGAAAGTGTCTGCGAATGCATCCCAGATCCGCGGCAAACCCATCGCCCAGCCGAGAAACACCGGATCCACCTTTAAGGCCACATTGTAGATCGGGAGCGCAAGGTAGCTGAAAGAATTGGCCATGAAGACGTCGGCAATCGCCCCGCTTGCCCAGGCCGCCTTGGTCTTGGCCGGAAGCGGGCCGTCAGTCGGTGGCGCAGGAACCGACGATTTGGGGTCTTGCATTGCTATACCCATCCATAATGTTGTTATTTGTTGCGTCAAGTGCGATCTTTGCTATGATAATTACTATGACGAAGTCCCGCCTACTGATGTTCGTCGCCGCCGGCTGTTGGTCAATCCTGCCGGCGAATGGTGAAGTGGCGAATGCAGCGAAAGTTGCGGTGCCACTTTTGGAGGTGCAGGGTGGCGAATTCCGACTTGGCGGAAGTGCGATTCACGCAGTCGGCGTGAATTACTTCGATGGCTTCCGGCGCTTGTTGGAGTTCCCGGCCAAACAGGCGGTCAATCCACCGGAGTATGCAGCGGGCATGGACTTGCTTGCGAAGTACAAGATCCCTTTTGCTCGATTTGCCGCAGGTGGATTTTACCCGGTGGAGTGGCACCTGTTTCGTGATGATCCCGAAAAATATTTCGCATTGTTGGATCGATTCGTAGAGGAAGCGGGAGCTCGTGGCATCGGGCTGATTCCCAGTTTGTTCTGGGCGCACTTCGCAGTGCCGGACCTTTGCGAAGAACCGATCTCCGCCTGGGGCGACAAGAATAGCAAAACCCGCGCGTTCATGCGGCGTTACACAAAAGCTGTGGTCCTGCGCTATCGTGATTCCCAAGTGATCTGGGCGTGGGAATTTGGCAATGAATTCATGATGGAAGCCGATTTGCAATCCCAGGTTAAAGTGGGCTATTGGGTGGTGCCGGATCGCGGCACCGCGACCAAGCGCACAGCAGCGGACTTCCCGAGCAGCGCCGATCTGATCGACGCCTATCGCGATTTCGCGGAAATCGTCCGCAACCTGGATCCCAAACGGCCAGTGATGACCGGCGACGCTATGTCGCGTGGGAGCGCGTGGCATCTGGCGCATGGCAAGGGCTGGAAAGGCGACTCTGCCGCGCAATGGAAGATGGCGACCCTGGCAGCAGCTCCGGGCAAAATCGATACGATCAGCCTGCACATATATCATCCGCGGGCGGATGGATCTGGTTATCCGGGCTGCGGTTTAGCAGGAGCCACCCTGGCAGGGAACTTCGAGCTGGCTGCGGCTGCTGCCCGCGCCAGTGGCAAGCCGCTATGGCTTGGCGAGTTCGGCGCTGGAATCGGCGAAAACAGCATCCCACAGCGGAAGGAGCAGGTGGATGAAATGCTTACCTTGATCGAGCGCCACCGGATCGGCCTTTCCGCCTACTGGGTCTTCGACAGCATCAATCCGGACATTGGAGTGTGGAACATCACCGCGACCAATGACAACTCCTGGATCCTCGATCGAATCGCCGCAACCAACGCTCGATTGTCGGGGAGGGGGAACTAGTGGCCTGTCGGGCTTGGCAGAGCAAACGGGCATGGATCTTGCGTCCCCGTTCTCACAAATATTTCTCGAGAATGCCTCCATCTTTTTTCCCCGCCTCTGGTCCGGCCACTAGCTCTTTCAACTGCCTTCACCTCAAAAGCAATTTCTCAGCAATAATTTAAATTCATGAGTTTTTTACAAAATTGGATTCCAGTAATGCCCGCCGACGGCCTGGCCTGTTTTGTCGCAGGCAGCTGCGGGCGGTTTTTCCGGATCGGGTTGGTCGCGGTCACTTTGTTTGCGTCCGCCGAGGAAGGCCGTGCCGCCGCGCCGACTCCGACCACGCCAACTCGGGCGAGACGCCGTGACAGCCGTCATCGAACGCCGCAGAACCAATCTGGTTTACGGACCCAAGCTAATTTTTGGAAAGGTAGCTTCCAAATGAGGCGTATGGACAGACCCACGCAACAGATAGATGGGGATTTGTAATTATTTCGAGCCATCAAAATCAGTGTGATCCACGGTCAATCTACAGTCAGACCATGTTCAATGGAGAAACAACACCACAGTCAATCCATGTCAAACCACGGTCAATCCATGGTCAATCCACGGTCAACGCCACAACAATGGCAAAACAACAACCGCACAATAGAAAAACAACGCAAAACAATCCACAAACAACGCTAAACAATGGGAAACAACGCCAAACAATAAAAAACAATGGGAAACAACGCTCAAACAACGAAAAACAACGCCACAATCTAACTAGAACGGGGTTTTAAGAGGCTGTGTGGGCCTAAAAATTCGAAAAAGGGGTTATTCCATCGCCATTAACCACGTTCAATAGGCGGTCAACACCATGGTCAACGCCAGAAGCCACCACAGTCATCCACGGTCAATCCATAGTCAATCCACGGTCAACGCCATAACTTAACCAGAGCAGGGGGTTTAAGTGGTGTAAGGGTGGGGGTATGGCAAAAGGGACCATTCCAGACCGAGAACCTAACCAGAAATTTAACTAGATTTTACCGGTAAGTTGACCGGGAGCCTGACCGGGAACAAAAATTAAATACCCCGAAAATAATCCGAAATTCCGATTAAATACCCGACTTGAGTAGAGCGGTGGCGATTGAAGCTTTGTAAGTAGGGGCCTTTGGTGCAGCGAATGCTTGTTCGGGCCACTTTTCACCACGTTGCTCTATTTCGCGTTTCAGGGCGGCCAAAGATTTGGCGAGTTTGTAGCGCTGAACCGTTTTGAGGATGAACTGGCGAAACTCGTGCTCCCAGAGTACGCCCTTGCTCTCCTGCTGCATCAGCATGCCAATAAGCTCTAGAGCTTTTATCCGGTCATTTAAAACGCGTTTAGGGGCATCCTCGTTTTCATTTTGGCGAACCATCTGCCAGAGATCATATGTTTTCTTGTCGAAGGGGTGACCGAGGGTGGATTGGAGCTTCTTTTTGCCCCAAGAGGCGGGGTCGATTCCCGTGACCAAGTGGATGGCGTCCTTAACTCGGTCCGTGAGGGGACGGCGACACTGCTCGATGAGTTTGAGCATCATGGTGGAGATCCCGATCTGTTCCGCGAACTGAGCCTGGGTCAATCCAGTGATCCTCCGAGCGTGATGCAGAGGATGGATTTTCTTGGGGATACGAGTTGGGCGAGTTTTCACTTGACAAAGGATACAGGTAACCACTATATTGGCAAGATGAATGATGAACTAATAAATAACCCGACAGATTCAAGCTCCACCAGCTGGCAGAATCACCAATATCTGACGCGAGAGCAAGTGGCGGAAATCTTGCAGGTGACAACACGGACGGTGAGTGAGATGACATCGAAGGGTATTATTGTGGCGATCAAGTTGGGTACAGGCAAAAATTCCACGACTCGTTACCGCAAGGAGTCGTTAGACGCAGCTTTGAAGCGGTTAGAGGGTTGGTAGGTTTTAGGGGCGGATAGCCCAAAACTTGGAGGCCTCTGCTTTGGTGACAGCCTGAAAGTAGTGTTTCTTAACCATGGCCGGTGAATTGCCCATCTCCTCGGCAACTTGGTAAACGTTTTTAATGTCGGCCATACGGTAGGAGCCAAAGGAGTGCCGACTGGCATTCTTTTTCCAAGCGATCTTACTTCGTATTCCCATCTCACTCATTCGTTTTTCCATTCTCATATTGGGAATGATAAGGCCACTTTTTGGAGGTTGGATCTTTTTTAGGTAGGCAGCGAGGGGAGGTAGAATGGGGACGATTCGCCGCCCCAATTTCATTTTGGATCCAGCAGCTTTAACTTCGATATGGGACTCATCGGGATCTGAGTGCGGTTTGACCTGAGACCAGTCCAACGTACAAATTTCGCAGGTACGGATTCCCGAAAACATGGCGATGGCAAAGAAGCCGAGCTCGTCCTCATAAGCGGTATCGAGAATCTTCTTAGCCTCTTCGGGCGTCCAGATTTCGACCTCTGAGGGTCTGACGGCATCGCGGTCTAACTTATGGGCGACGGTCTTTTCGTTCTCGGGAAGGTATCGGCCTTTGGCGAAATTAAAGAGCTGAACAAGGAAACTGATCTTATTATTGCGAGTTCGTCCTGAGTATTTGGTGAGGGTTTCTTCGAGGTCCTCCAAAGTGACGGCCATGATGGGCTTTTTTAATCTGGGAGCGGCTGTGCCGATTAGGAAGTTGCGCAGGTCTTTGATCCAGTTCTGCCCACGTCCGCGGTTTGTTTTATCGGCAATCATCTCCTCAGCGACTTGGGCGACGGAGGCGTCGCGGATGGATCCGATGCGTTCGAGCTGGGTTTGGACAAAGCTGGGGACGTTGCGGCCTGCGAGAAGTTTATGGGCGTGGGTGAAGTCGTGGACGGCCTTCTCGAGGCTAACCCCGATCTCGGCTAAGGTTCTCTTTGCGCGACCGAGCTGGTCTAGGTCGGAGATATTGGCGGTGGCGGCTTCGACCCGGCCTGCTCTGAGGTTGGCGAGGACGCGACGGGCTTCGGATTTAGCGGAAGGGTAGTCGCCGAAATATTTGCGGATGCGTTGGCGCCCATGCCAATAGACTAAGCGGTAGCCTTTTCTTAATTCAGTTTTATCGACGTAGATTGTTACGGCGGCGGAGCCGTCTTTGATTTTCTCAGGTTTGGCCGATGGATGGAGGGAAGGCTTCAACGGTGAACATTATGTCCACTATCTGTCCACTGTGGCAAGTAAAATACATAAGTACTTCACTAACAACCTACCGGCGGAGGGGGTCGAACCCACACTCCCTTGC
>SIAZ01000239.1 GCA_009695405.1 Pedosphaera sp.
TACGGGTTGGAAAATCTGCCAATCGATGACCGCGTTGAGCCGTTCCAACGGATCGCTTTGCTTTGAAATCTGGGCCAAGCGTTCAGTCAGAGAGAAGAAGGAAAGTTCAGCGGGACGGATCAATTCAGGCATGCTGTCTTGGACGAAAATCCAGCCCTGCTTACTCACCTTTTAGACACATTTCTTTCCGCGAATTGAGTTTCTGGGAGTCCCCTTAAAAACAGACGGACAAGAAATCGTGGTAGCAGTAGATCAAGTCGCTTTCACTTTTGATGCTGGACGAGTCACCGCCGATAAACGAGTAACTCTCGGTTGCAAAGCCGTTTATCCGAATGAGGTGAAAATCAAAGACATCGCTATCTCGATCCAGCAGGATATTCAAGAACCCGCTTTTACACTCAGCGCACCTCGACGTTGGGATGGTCGTAAGAGAATCGAAATTGTTCCTCAGTTTAGTAATCTCAAAGCAATGCAGGGGAAGGGATTCGGCAGTTTAAAGATAGTGTGGAGCGTATCGCCGATGGCGGTGATTAAAGAAGTTGCACCGGATAAATTGATTCTGATGCGTGCTCAAAAAAGCGGGACGATGACTGTGACGGCGACGGTGAGTAACGGAGGAATGCCAGTGAGTCAGTCGACGATCATTGAGGTTAAGGAACCCAAACTTGACCCGTGGGTACCCCGTATCGCTGGAAAAGAGGAAAAACCGGAAGAGGGTCAGTTTTACGCTCGAGATGACAAAAACGAGGGGACTCTTCATTACAACGGTCTATTGAATGAACCAGGCGTTGCGGTTTTTCTAAAACTCTTCGCAGAGGGTAAGCTGATCAAAACGGAACGTGGTCGCAGTAAAGAGGACCACTCCTATCGCTTATCGGTGGGGCTCAAACCGGGATTGATCCGCTACTCGGTTGAATTTGGATTTCAGTCGAGTGGGCAAGATCAGGTGATACACACGGTAAGTAATTTGGTTTGCGGAGACGCCTACCTGATTGAGGGGCAATCCAATGCTTTAGCGACGGATACCGGTGAAAAGTCTCCTCCAGAAACCAATCCATGGATTCGCAGCTATGGTCGCCCCTCAGAGAATGCAAAGGACAACCTTGCCAATCTCTGGTGCAACCCAGTTTGGAAGGCTGAAAAGGGCGAGAAAGCCGAACTAGGTTGGTGGGGTATGGAATTAGCAAAGCGGCTATTGGAGAGTCAAAAAATCCCTATTTTTATGATTAATGCCGCTGCCGGCGGTACCCGTATTGATCAGCATCAGAGGAATGCTCTGCACCCAGCAGATTTAGGTGCAATCTACGGGCACATGCTTTGGCGGGTGCAGCAGGTGAAGTTGACACATGGCATTCGTGGAATCCTCTGGCACCAGGGAGAAAGTGATCAGGGCGCCGATGGACCGACTGGAGGCTATGGTTGGGAAACCTATCAACCGTTGTTTGTGGAAATGTCTGCCGCATGGAAACAGGACTTTCCGAATGTGAAGAAGTATTACATTTATCAAATATGGCCCGACTCCTGTAGCATGGGTGGAAGATTCGGTTCTGGGGACCGATTACGGGAAAAACTCCGAACTCTACCTGGTCTTTATTCCAACATGGGCATTATATCTACGCTCGGAATTAGACCTCCTGGGGGGTGTTATTTTCCTCTTGTCGGTTGGTCGGAATTGGCTCGACTCATTCAACCGCTCATCGAGCGAGATTTTTACGGTAAAATCCCCTCGCTTTCAATTACCCCTCCTAACCTTCGACGCGCGTTTTATGGAGGAAAAGCGACTGACTCTGTCTCTCTCGAATTTGATCAACCAGTGGTTTGGTCGAAGACTTTGGTAGGGCAATTTTATTTGGATGGCGAAAAAAACCAAGTGCTGGAAGGTAGTGTTTCAGGGAATGTCCTAACCCTAAAATTAAAGTCATCCTTAACGTCAAAAAAAATCACTTATCTCAAAGAAAGCGCTTGGAATCAGGGCACACTGCTGAACGGGGCGAACGGTCTTGCTGCACTGACTTTTTGCGAGGTCCCGATTCAATTGAGCGGCTTTTAGACTGGCATGGATTGTGTAAACCGTTGTTGAAGATCTATTAAAGTAACCAAAACTGTGAGGCGCCGGCGTGCTGGACAGGTAGGGAACATTTGGTGGAAGATATCTCCATTCATACGACGCCACACCACACCTTGAAATGAAAGCAATCCAATTGGAAAAACCGGGCCAATTCCGGTTAATTGATGTTGATGAACCGGGTGCCCCTGCTGCAGGTGAGGTGGTGGTCCGTGTCCATCGCGTGGGAATTTGCGGTACTGATTTCAGCGGGTATTTGGGTAAAATGCCCTTCTTTTCTTACCCGCGAATTCCTGGTCACGAACTGGGCGTCGAGGTCGTCGCTTTGGGCCAAGGTGTTACTGGAGTGAAGGTGGGGGATCGATGCAGCGTGGAACCGTATTTGAACTGTCAGCAATGCCATGCCTGTCGCCGAGGACATACGAATTGTTGTCAGAATAACCAGACCCTCGGGGTGCATTGCGACGGAGGACTTCAGCGGTTTTATAAAGTGCCGGCGAGGAAACTTCATCCTTCGGCTTCGTTGGACTTTGACTCACTCGCGCTCGTCGAGACTTTAGCGATCGGTCGCCATGCGGTTCAACGAAGCCAATCCCGAATTGGAGAAACAATTGTGGTCATCGGTGCTGGCCCCATCGGGTTAAGTGTCATCGAATTTGCGCGAATCAGTGGAGCACGAACAGTGGTCATGGATGTCAATCCGCAACGCTTGGAATTTGTCCGAACGGTGATGGGTGTCAAAGACACGATCTTGGCACGAGGAGATGCGACGGATATTGAGGCGGTGTCGGCATTGACCGGCGGCGACTTTGCCGAATCTGTCATTGATGCCACGGGATCCAATAGGTCGATGAGTCGTGCTTTGGAATTTTGTTCCTTTGGCGGACGCCTCGTGTTCGTCGGGATTACTCAAGCCGAGTTGAGCTTTCTGCACGCCCCCCTGTTGCACCGTCGAGAGTTGACCTTGATGGCGAGTCGCAATGCATTGTCTGATGATTTCAAACAGATCATCACTCTGATAGAGACGCGGCGCCTTGATACACGCCCTTGGATTACTCACCGATCTGATTTTAGCTCAATGGCTGCTTGTTTTACCGATTGGTTGAAGCCTGAGGCAGGCGTGATTAAAGCCATGGTTGCCCTAGATTAAATCGTCTTTTGAACCGAAACAACGAAGAGACAGTGCACCCAGATCAATCATCGTCTTCGGCCAAATCGGAAGGTGGAGAAAAATTAGAGCGCTACGCCACGATTGTCTTGATCGTGTTAAACATCGCTTTCTTCGCCTATGAACTGTGGTTGAAACAGGGTAGTCCGCTGCGGCGGTATCAATTTGAACAGACCCATGCGCTGAGCCTCCAAGGGTTTCGTCAAGGCGCTTGGTGGCAGTTGATTACCTTCCAATTCCTTCATGGCGGTTGGATCCATCTCCTTATGAATCTGTTGTTACTTCACTCCTTGGGGCCGGTGATGGAAACGACCTTGGGTCGTTGGCGCTTTTTAGTGCTGTATTTGGTCAGCGGTAGCGTTGGTGGCGTGCTTCAATTGATTGGGGCTTGGTCGTCACCAGCGTATTTTGGAGCTTCTGTTGTCGGGGCTTCCGCTGGGTTGTGCGGACTCCTAGCGTCGCTCGCTGTGGTTTACTCAGAAGAACGTCTCAGACTTCTAATCTTCTTTATCTTCCCTATGGAAATTCGAGCGAAATTTGTCTTACTCTTTACAGTTTTATTAAGTGCAGCCGGAGCCGTCTTTGCCGTGGGAGCTGTCGCGCATTTAGCTCATTTAGGAGGACTCATTGGAGGGCTTTGGTGCATCAATTGGTGGAAGATCGAACCGATTCTCGTTTCTGCCCCGGCGTCGCCGTCACCTCTCACTTCACGCAATCTTCGTTGAATTTTCGAGCGTAGTCCTTAAACTCCCTTTATGATGTTTGATCGTGATTCTGGGTCTGATTGGTGGGGAACCAGAAAACCAGCAGCGGTTATTCTTATGTGGGTGTTGGGAATCTGCTTTTTGGTCCAATCCCTAGCTAACTTTTATGCCCATATTCCGATCGAACCTGCGCTGGCTTTGAGTAATGCTGGATTGAAGGAGGGTAAACTATGGACACTATTTACTTATCAATTTCTCCACGGAGGCCCATGGCCTTGGCATTTAATCGGTAATTGTCTGGGGTTATACTTCATTGGACTGCACATCGAAGAGCTCTACGGAGCGCGCAAATTTCTTTGGATGTACTTTGGAGGTGCCGGTTTAGGGGCTTTTGTTCAGGTAGTCGTGACCTCTCTACCCTCTCACAATGACAGCCTGGTCTTAGGAGCGTCTGCGGGAGTGATGTCGTTACTCGCTGCCTACGCTATCGCTTTTCCGGAGCGTCAGATTACCACTTTTATCTATTTTATTCCAGTGACATTGAGGGCTAAGTGGTTGCTCCGGTTCTTTGGCGGTCTCGCTGCCTTTGGATCTCTCTTCCCGTTCGACATAATTGCGCACGGAGCACATTTAGGTGGGATTTTATTCGGTATTTTTTACGTCAAAGCGGGTGGTTTGAGTGAATTTGGCGGGAATACAGTTTCTGATTCAATTGAACGTTGGATGGCCGGTTTTCGGGGTGAAAAGAAAAGCGCTAACAAAAATCCAGTGATTCCACTTCGGTTTTCCTTGAAACCACAGGCCACAGGTAAGGAGCAGTCAGACGCCGATTTTATAGCCCGAGAGGTGGATCCCATTCTGGAGAAAATAGCTAAGCACGGTATCCAGAGTCTGACTTCAGCGGAGCGGATGACCTTGGAAACGGCCCGGCAACGTGTCGCTCAGCGGTAAGATTACCCGCCTTTATAAATCCGATGTGCGACTAAGTTCAAGGATGGCATCGGCGGCCCGTCGGCAGACCCCAGGGTCCCCTAGGAGTTCGCGAACCCTCTCCAGTTCGGCCACCGTTCTCGAGTGAAGCACTGGGTCATTAAGCAACTGAATAACCGCTTCAGCGATGGCACTTGGAGTAGCGGCGTCTTGAATAAATTCAGGAATAACCGCCTTGTTAGCTAAAATATTGGGGAGTGCTAAATAGGGGACGTTAATGATCTGACGGCCGATTTGATAGGTGCTCCAAGAGGTTCGGTACAAAGCCACAGTCGGCACAGTGAACCAAGCGCATTCCAAGGTGACTGTCCCAGTTGAAGCGATAGCGACATCCGTCCGACTAAGTTCTTGGGCCAGATTTCCGATGTGAATTTCCAAGCCAAGAGGAGGCGTAACCGATTCAGGCAACCAAGCGCGGGAGGATTCAGTCGGAAGAACGAGAACCGGAAGGCTGCCCGTTGCTCGACGCACCTCCTCGGCAGCCGCGGCCATCACTGGCCAATGGCGCCGCAATTCACCGGGCCGACTTCCGGGAAGTAGGAGCAATCGTCGGGGACGAGAAGAGGTCTTCTTAAAGGGAGTGCGGGCGTAACGATCGATGAGGGGATGTCCCACAAAT
>SIAZ01000240.1 GCA_009695405.1 Pedosphaera sp.
AACAGTTTCAGCGCCGTCTCCGGGGCTGTGGTCAGTTCTGGAGCCGCCCCGGCCTTACCCATCTCCTTCAACTCTGCGTCTTGGTCAAAAACAAGGACGATCACCTCCTCTGGAACTGATTCTTACCGTCAACTCGTGAATGCACGGATACGGCTCGATTACAAAGGTGTCGGCCGGTAGGAACGGGCTTCCGCCCCGTTGTTGTCCTTCAAGAAAGGCTATTTCATTCAAGGTATCGCCGCGACCATGGAGCCAAAGATCCAACCGGCGTGGTTGATCGTCGCCGTTTAAATAGGTGACCGGCACTTTTACTCCGTAAGGCTGCACCGATCCATCAATCTTGGACCGGTATCCGCGCACCACAGGGACGTGGGTTAGTTGAGTCGATATTTTAGCGTGGGCCTCAAATTCATTTTTAAAATTTAGCAGCCCAGATTTGGTGTTCCACTGAGCTTCTCCTGACGCCAGTTGTTTGGCTCGATCCAACCCGTTTTGAAGCAAAGTGCGCGCGGAATTAAACTGGTTTGTGCTGGTAAAAATATCGTCTTCAAGGGCGTAGCGGACAGCATTGTAATAAATCTCTACATCGGGCAAAAGGGCCTTCAGTAAAAGCTTTGATTGGAGTGATCCACGCAAGTCTTCGATCGTCTTGCCGAGCACCAAAACTCTGCCGCTGAGTTCCTCTCTAACCTCAACTGGAATCACTAGGCCGGGTGGTGGATTCAGGTTCCGAGGATTAGTCTGAAAATCGGGCGGGACGGCTTTTTTGGCAGGAATTGTTGCGGCCAAACTTATCAGTTTAATCCACAAAAAAACGGTAAAAAAGAAAGATAATTTCATTAAGAGAACACTTAAAACAGGAGCTAAAAAATGACTTCCCTCAATAACGAGACGAAGACCTTTTAAATCAATTTCGATCGTCAGCTTTCCTTGGTCATTCGCTAGCACAAGTGACCGTCACTCCACGCCGTCGAATCAAACAAATTAAGCGCGAGGTCCTTGCGGATTCTGTAGTCAATAGATGATCAACCTCTTCAAGTGGGCACAATTCGCAGAGGGCTTGCCGTCCCAACTTGGTTGAATCGGCGAGAATCATCAGTTGATCTGAGCGGCCAATCATTCTTTTCTCGCTGGCTAACACTGCCTCATTATAATTACTCACTGAAGTCACATCGACACCGGCTGCACCGAGTAGTGCCCAACGTGCCCGGTAACGGCCCAAAAAGGCTTCCGCCCGAGGTCCTACCACCAAGCCCGAATCGGGTTCGAGCAAACCACCCGCCAAATGAACCTCCGCCCCGGGCCGCCCCGCTTTTAATCGATCAATAGCTTGGGCGATAACCAATGAATTGGTGAGAACGCGAATTTGTTTCAGAGCAATAAAGTCCGCCAATTGAAAGGTGGTTGTTCCGCCATCAATCATCACCACATCGCCTTCTTTTAAATGGGCTGCTGCCGCACGAGCAATCGCCCGTTTGGCCTCCAACTCGAGCTCCAAACGCCGAGCGAAAGCGGGCGGGCCCATTCGCCAAGCCCCAGTGCCGGCCAATTGGATGCCACCCCAAGTTCGCACGACTTGCCCTGTCGCCTCTAATGCCGCAAAGGCCCGACGAATCGTGGCGGATGAAATCGAGAGTCGTCCGCAGGCCTCAGCCAACGACAGCTCCGGATCCAACTCGAGCAACTCGAGAATTTGTTTAAGACGAATACGGCGTTTCATAGAGAGAAACTAGACAGTCCAAAACGTTACTAGGAGTCAGGAACTAATCTAACGATTCGCTAACTAGATCAGATTCCCGTTGACGTCCCCCAACTCATCTTCAGATTTCGCTCACAAATCAATCATTTTGATTTTCCCATTCCTTAATCAATGAGCTCATTCAAGTACGTCTCGAATCTTTGGAACGATACCGAGGCATCCACACTCACAGGGGCAGACCGTTTGGTTTACCGCTCTAACAAGCTAGGTTCCGACCAGAGGGTGACCAACACCGGCGGCGGGAACACCTCATCAAAACTGACCGAGAAAGATCCGCTCACCGACGATAATATCACCGTTCTCTGGGTGAAAGGTTCCGGCGGAGATCTTCGAACTGCCGGTCGTGAATTTTTCAGTTCATTGTATCAAGACAAAGTCCTCGGATTACAGAAGGTGTATTCAGCACGCAGCGATAAGGGGCTTAAATCCCAAGCTGAAGACGACATGGTGGCCATGTTGTCCCACACCACCTTCAATCTCAATCCGAGGGCTACCTCAATTGACACCCCGCTCCATAGTTTTATTCCGGGGCGTTTTGTCGACCACATGCATCCCAACGCGATCATTGCCATCGCGGCTTCGTCTCGTTGTGTCGAACTGACCCAAGAGATCTTTGGTGGAGAAATGAAATACGTGCCATGGATGCGACCCGGCTTTGAACTCGGACTTGCCATGCAGGAGA
This sequence comes from Pedosphaera sp., assembly GCA_009695405.1. Taxonomy (GTDB): domain Bacteria; phylum Verrucomicrobiota; class Verrucomicrobiia; order Limisphaerales; family UBA9464; genus SXXZ01. The sequence continues at coordinate 2,442 of SIAZ01000240.1, forward strand.
TCGTGCGGCAAAGCCCAGAATCCAAGGCAATCATGATGGGGCAACACGGCTTTATTTCTTGGGCTGAAGACGATAAAAACTGTTATCTAGCTACCTTAGCTTTTATCGAAAAAGCAGCTACTTATATCGAGTCAAAGTATCAAGATAAGGGAGGCAATTCCACTGCCTTTGGAGGCACCAAATACACAACACTCACCGAGGAAAATCGACGGAGCACTTTTGCCGGTATTCTGCCTTGGTTAAGGGGCCAAGTCTCTCAACAGAGGCGTTTTATTGGGACGATCCAAGACGACGAACGAATTCTACGCTTTGTTAATTCGAACGACGCTCAGCGTTTAGCCGAGCTGGGTGCTAGTTGCCCTGATCATTTTTTACGCACCAAAATCAAGCCGCTTTACGTGGACTGGAATCCGCAAACCGGCGATCTCGCCTCGCTTAAATCCCTTCTCAAGTCCGGTATTGAGCAATATCGAAAGGATTACGCGAGCTACTACGAACGTTGCAAACGGGCTAACTCCCCGGCGATGCGCGATCCCAATCCCACAGTCATTTTGATTCCTGGTCTGGGGATGATCGCTTGGGGTAAGGATAAATCAGAAAGCCGAGTGACGGCTGAATTCTACAATTGTGCTGTCGAAGTGATGCGTGGAGCTGAAGCTATTGATCGCTATATTACCCTCCCTCAGCAAGAGGCATTCGACATCGAATACTGGCAGTTAGAGGAAGCAAAACTAAAACGAATGCCCCCTGAAAAGGAACTGGCTCGCCAGGTTATTCTGGTCATCGGCGCCGGTTCGGGTATCGGCAAGGAAACCGCCCATCGCCTGAGTCGCGAGGGTGCTCAGATCGTTTGTGTCGACTTGAATGAAGTCGCCGCCAAAGCCACCGCCGACGAACTCATCGTCAAGCTCGGTCAAGGCATCGGGGTAGCCGGTAGCGGTATCAGTGGATGCGGCCCCGCCATCGGTCTCGCTGCCAATGTTACCGATCGCGCCAGCATTCGTGCGATGCTGGATCAAGTCGCCTTAGCCTACGGCGGTTTCGATTCCATCGCTGTGACTGCGGGCATTTTTGTTCCCAGCGATACCTCGGGCCATATTCCTGACGAAAAATGGGCCCTCACCTTTGGCATCAACGTGACCGGCAGTTATCTCATGGGTGATGAAGCCGCAAAGACTTGGAAGGAACAAGGCTTGAGAGGTAATCTTGTATTGACCACCAGTGCCAATGCTGTTGTCGCCAAAAAAGGCAGTGTTGCCTACGACTGCTCCAAGGCAGCTGCTAATCATTTGGTTCGCGAATTAGCGATGGAATTAAGCCCACTTGTTCGGGTCAATGGTGTCGCACCGGCTACTGTGGTCCAAGGTTCAGCTATGTTTCCACGGGATCGTGTGATCGGATCATTGGACAAATACGCGATCCCCTATACCGAGGACGAAGCGACGGAATCATTGGTCAAGAAATTAGCCCAATTCTACGCAGATCGCACGCTCACAAAATCCCCCATTACCCCTGCCGATCAAGCAGAAGCCTACTTCCTTCTGCTGAGTAACCGTTTGAGTAAAACCACCGGTCAAGTGATCACTGTCGATGGCGGTTTGTACGAAGCCTTTTTGCGATAAACTATCAAAAACAACGACCGCAGGACCTATGGTTTCTGCGGCTTTTTCGTGCCAAAAACGGGGGGCTTTCACTGCGGCAAGCCGATAGAAGCCTCCGTAAACGTCTTAAATTTAAGCTCAATACCTGAACTAATTAAGCTTAGCGCAAAACGGCTTTGAGCACTCGCTAAAACGACGCGCTTTCAAACTGATTTGCACATCATCAGAACCGTCAACATCTCCTTACTTCGTTGAAGGCTCAGAAGAGCACTTCTCCGAATCCCATCGCAGTTGGTCCGTCGGCTTTCAAAATTTTATAAGTAGCTGATCTTTAAACGTAAGCAGAGCCCTCTACTTTTATCTCCTCACTGCTGGCATGTTGGACCCCCCTTCGGCATCCTCAAGTCATGCGCGACGACACTGAATCCTCACGCCGACTCAATGTTGGCTGTGGTCTCGACATCCGACCTGGATGGATCAACCTCGATTCGGTCAATTACGGAGGAAATCAGTTGTGTGATCTCAACCAGTACCCTTGGCCCTTCGAGGCAAATCACTTTGACGAGGTTTATGCCTCACACATCCTCGAACATATGGGCAACTTTAACGCTGTGGTTACCGAACTGTGGCGCGTTTGCAAACACGACGCTGTCATTACCGTCAGAGTTCCATTCTTCCTCAGTACTAAATTCTACTCTGAACCGGATCACCGTATTCCCTTCGGCATTCGGTCTTTTGATAATTATGAGGATATACGGGGTAGATCCCTTCGCTTCTATGAAAAATGGAAATTAGGGCATCGCACTAACTACGGCAGTCCTGCTCGATTTGTGGTTGAATCTAAAAGGTTTCACTTTTCGAATTTTGCTGCCCTCCGCTGGCTCAACGGAATCATTAACCTCGAACCTGTCCTCTTCGAACGTTTCTTTGCTACTCTTCTCACGCCTGAAGAAGTTCACTTTCGCTTGCGCGTCTCCAAGAAGCTTTAAGTTAACGACCGCTCTTCGCAGATAACTTCGGTTCCATCCGCTGAAAGCTCTCATTTTAATACTGTCGGCCTTAAGTTTAATTAACGAGGAAAGGTAGCTTGTCCCATAGTTCTCACCCGCCAACCCATCGATGTCAGCACGGTGGGGGCCCGTCCCAATGACCGTTGCCAGCAGCACGTGGCTGCACATTGAGTTGGACTGGGTCTTGGACTGCGGGGGCGCGTGCCGGATCGCAAGCCATGAGGCTCAGATCGTAACGACCGCTAGTTCGGTCAGGTCGATGACGATCGAGAGCACTCCGGATCGGAAGGCTTCTTGGATGTAAGCGTACGCCCAACCTCATGGTTCCCTAGTTGCCGAAAGTAGGATATTCCGCGATCGAAGGCGGGGAAGAAAGGTCGACCGACCGGATTAGGCTTTCGCCGATTTCCAGTTCCAAGGCAGGAGTTCGGCAACGGTATGGTTCGTTGCCTGTGGAATA
>SIAZ01000241.1 GCA_009695405.1 Pedosphaera sp.
TCATGGAGGGGCTCAACAGCCTGTTCTCGGCTGTGAAGCGCAAGGCCCGCGGGTATCGGTCGGTCGAATATATAACTACCATGCTCTACTTCGTCGCCGGAAAACTCACCCTACCGTGCTACTGACCCACTGAAAGTAGCGAGGAACCGGATTTTCGACCCATTTTACACAACTAAGGAAATCGGCAAATGAACCGGACTCGGTTTGTCCACCAAGCTAGCGATTGTTCGGAGTCACAGCGGATTCATTCGTGTTTACAGCGAAATGGGTATTGGCACCCGTTTCCAGATCTATTTGCCGTCGATAGAATGCATCAGTCTGGAACACGTGGAGGCAACAACTTTGTTGCCTCGTGGGCGGGGTGAATTAATTTTGGTGGTGGATGACGAATCGGCGGTTCGTCAGGTTACTAAGCAGACACTTGAATCCTTTGGGTACCGTGTGGCGTTGGCTTCTGACGGTGCTGAGGCGCTGGCGATTTATGCCCAGCGGCAGGCAGAAGTTGCAGTGGTATTGACAGATATAAATATGCCGATAATGGATGGGTTAGCGATAATTCGAGTGATTTTAAAAATGAATCCGGCGGCTCAAATCATTGCTGCAAGCGGTCTCGATATTAACGGTGAGACCGCAAGGTTTGGAGATGTAGGGGGTAAATACTTTTTGTCGAAGCCTTACTCAGCGGATATTTTGTTGCAGTTACTCAGGAAGATTCTAGGGGAGGATTCACAAGATTCGATATCGTCATCTTCCGTTTTATAATTTGAGAGGTGGGTTGCAGGAGATGGCGTACCGTTAAAATCTTGCTGACTCTTCTGACTAACCGCTTGCCTTCGGTCGCTGTCTATTGAAACTACGTCTTCTTAATCGTTCAAGACCATGTCCGTAAAAGTTCGAATCCCTACACCGCTCCGCAAACTCACCCACGACTTAAATCTCGTCGAAGTCAGTCCTGGCACCGTTGCTGGCGCAATTACCGAATTGCAGGCACAGTTTCCCGGTATTGCCGAAAGATTGATTGATGAGGCAGGCGAGGTGCGGCGCTTTGTAAACGTGTATGTGAACGAGGAAGATATTCGTTTTCTAGATAATCAGGCGACTCCGATTAAGGATGGTGATGAGATTAGCATCATCCCAGCGATTGCTGGGGGGTAATCGGTGTTGCTTCGTTTTCAACGCTTTCAAACCATGGCCATCAAGAGTTCAAAAGTACCCGCCGTCATAAAGTCTGCACCGAAGAAAAATGTGCCACTCAAAGTGCCATCGGAGACCTCCACGGCTCGTTTCTGGTTAACTTATCCACCCGAACGTATCAAGGCACCGGTGATCTGGCAGTTGGGTCATCAGTTTAAGTTGATGACCAGTATTCGGCAGGCAAGTGTGACAGATGTAGTCGGTATTGTTTGCCTGGAGGTCGAGGGTGCTGCTTCTGAAATTAGTGCCGGTATCAAGTGGTTGAAAAAGCAGGGTGTTAGCGTTGAACCGGTCGAATTATGTGCCGTCGAGTCCTGACTGCTGAGGGCCCATTCTTAATTATCTGCGTTTATTGGATCTGTGGCCGTAAGTAATTGGGCCGATCCACCGAGAATTAAATCGGAAGTTCATCGCATCGCTGTCAAAGGAAGGTCGCTGCTTCTTTCCATAATTTAGGTTGTCTGCACCCGCCCAAGGGAGGGGTTCAAGACTCCCACCGGTAGCAACGCGATACTCATCGGTCTTACGCCAACCGACGGTCCAAAGGAAAAAATGTCGATCGGTTCCACTCGGTATCGGCGGAAGAGAGAGTGCATCGAATTCTAGGGTTAATTCATCGCCACCGGTGATGACAACTAACCCACTGTCTGCCCCACTAATCAGGTCGCCCACGGCCCCGTAACGAGTCGCCCAACCACTGGGGGTCTTACACCAAGGGGGTTGATTGTGGGCTTTTCGATAAAGCGGTGACGCTGGTTCGTAGCGAGATCGTTGGGCAAAGTCGCTGAAGCCTCTCCAGTGAAGATCGGAGATTAAGGGATGAATTTCACCCGTCTTTGCCGAGAGATTTTCACGGAAAAGTGCAAAACGATCCCATTGAATTTCTAAAGGAGAGTTTAAGCGTAAACGTCGAGTGCCTCGAGGGGTAAATCCCTTGAGAGAAATCAAGAAAGTCTCGGGCTTATCGAGGGGAACCCCCATTTTGATGGGTAACTTTTGCCACGTACCCTCCGCCAATTCGGCTTCGAGGCTGAGGGATTTGGAGAGCAATTTGGGGTGACCACTGCCGCTGTGGTTTGCCATCCCATCGCCAAAACTGCTCCGACCGGTCAGTGCGAGTGTTAAGTCTGAATCTGCCGGTAAGAGCCCGAAATCCATAACCACTGTCTCCACCTCGGTGGGAACTCCAATCTGAGACAAGGGTCTTTTGCTGGAGTGTCGGAGATTATCGGTCTCGCCTAGTTTTAAAGCGATATTCTGGCCGTTGGAATCCCAAGCTTGGAGGAGCGGAATCCGTTCACCGAGGATGCGCAGTGGTGGAGGGGGAAAGGGGCGGTTTGGCACTTGTTGGCGCGTGACGTGAACCTCGTTTTCGGATAGAGTATCAACCCAACCCAGTTTAACTTCATCGAGGTAAAGGACCTCGCGGAGTTCTTCAGTAATCTGAAAACTATAACGCCCTTCTCGTGGCACTAAATCTTTAGATCTACCTAAAGAGGTCCATTCGTGCGGGTTCCTCTCGATGAGTTGACCAATTCCCGAGGGGGAATCGAGGGGGACAGAGCCAAGAAGATCGGTGACGAAACGGAACTGATTTCCATCCCAAGCAAAAAGGTGAGGAGAGGAAGCGTTAGGCGCCTTTGGTTCGATGATATCAATGACTTGCTTAGGGTCGGCGGTGATTTCAAGAAGAGGGTGTGTATGGGGCCAGTAAGCGAGGAGAGTTTGAGTCGACCGATGTTTCCCGACACCAATTTCAATCGGTTTACTTTGAGCCGTTCGGAGTGCGCGCCAATGATCCGATTTTAGGTCGAGGCGAAGACCGATACCACTAGAGTTCGACTTTGTCCCGATGGGCCGGAGTTTGACTAAACCGTTCGTGTTTGCTCCATCGTTGCGGAGAAGTCGGAGTCCTTCTTCGTCGACGCTAATAACGACATCGATATCCCCGTCTTGATCGAAGTCAGCAAAGGCCGCATGGATGATGTGGGTTTTAGAAAATGAGCTGAGACCAAGTTCGCGGGTCATTTCGTGGAATCCACGGCGACCTCGGTTACGCCAGATGCGGAGGCCGTCTGAACCCCAACCAACTAAATCCAACCATCCATCGTTGTCGTAATCGAGGGCCTTTAGTTGGGCGATGCCATTTTTCCGAGCTGGAATACGGCGCGGATCGCGTAGTCCACCGAATTGAATCGTCAAGGTATCAGGGGTCACTAGGACCACGTCAGACCTGAGATCATTGTTGAAATCCCCAACACAGAGAGAGGAAGCAATCGGCCAGTCGGGTAGGGGAATCGTTGCCCCGAGCCCTTCACCACGACGATTCGTGAGAATCCAAGGCGGTTCACTTCGGCGAGTGAATAGGAGGTCAGGTAACCCATCGTTGTTCCAGTCATCGACGGTGATCGAGGTGATGCTGGAGACTCCAAAACCATCACCAGGCGTGGAGCGATGCTCTCGGAAAAGCTCGGTTTGACCTGGGCTGAAAGTTCTAAGACGTCCCTCTGATGAGACAAAGAAAAGGCTAAATTTATCGGTAAAGTCGGGATCGGCGACGACGACTTTCATCCCCTTAACAGTACGGATTCCCGCAAGTGCCGAGGTGTCGGTGATGAATCCATTGGTCGCGAAGCTAAGGAGTTGAGATCCCGCGGTGCCGACTAAAAGAGCGTCATCATAGCCATCATTATTTAGGTCTCCGACAGCGATTTCGTTGACAAGCCCCACAGTGGAAGCCAAGGGAGTTGAATGGGCGACAAAGACGGAATTGGAGTTCCACAGAAGCTGAAGTGTCCGAGAGATATCGGTGACGAGCAGGTCGTTCCATCCGCGGTGATTCAAGTCAAAAAGGCCGAAGGGACCGCGCAAGGCAGCCGCGTTAGTGCCGAAAGCTCGAGCAGTTTGGTCTTCGAAACGAACAGAAATAGAATTTTTATCAGGCTGTTCCAGAGTCGAAGCGGTAATGATTTCGGTATACTGGCATTTTTCCAAGTCGGAGGGGTTGTTAGTCACTTGGAATCGGCCCTGGTTGGCTTCTTGATAGGCGGCAAGTTCTACTGAGGCTTCGGCAGAAGACTTCAGTTGCAGGTAGGTTTGGCCAAGATGGTAACGAGCCGTTGGATGCTTATTATCAAATTTAAGCACCTCGATGAACTGTTTGGCTGCCTCTTGAAAATGGCCCCAACCAGCATAAGCGAGGCCCAGTTGGAAACGGAGTTGGTTTTGTGACTCGTCGACGTGTGTGGCCTCAGTCAAGGACTGCACGGCATTAGAAAAGGCCCCAAGCCGAAGAGAGGCACAACCGGCGAGATAAAGGGCGGCTGCATTTCTAGGTTCGATTTGGAGAACGGCGGCCGCATGGATTTGAGTCTGGGCGGGTTGATTAGCCCGAAGAAAAAGGTTAGCGAGATTGATGTGGATATCCGGATTCACCGGATTCATTGCGAGAGCCGATTGAAAAGAACTGATCGATTGAAAGTAGTCGCCTGCGTCATGGTACAGACGTCCGGCGGTCAGATGCGCTGTAAATTGGGAATCCTCGTTAGAATGTCGATGAAACCAACCGGCTACAAGAGCGACCAAGGTAATGAAACCAGCAATTCCGAGGACGATAATCAGGCCGGATCGAGGTTTTGGTGTGCGACTCATGATGAGGTCACACAGAGTAGCGCAATTTCCAGAAAAGGTAACTACTCAGGCCGACGGCACGAATTTTTTCGTGAAAAACTGACGTTTTCTTCTGGGCTCAATTTCCAAGGAATCCGATAGGGCAGGGAATCGGCGATTACGCACCGAGTTAGTCGAGTTATCGTGGCGCCTTTTGCTCTACCAACTTAACTACTATTGATAGATGGCATGAGAGCTAGCGGTCCCTCGGAACAAAGTCCAAGGTACGCCTTTCCCCATTCAAAGACATTCGAATTCTTTATTGTCTCTAAGCGTGGCCTCGGACCCACCAGGTCGATCCCGAAGTCTGGGGCAAAGACTGGGGCGTGCACATCCAACCCTCCGGCAACGGGGCAGCAGCCCTTAAGTATCTCGGTGCTTATACGTAGCACGCACCGCCATCGGCGACGGCCGCATGGTGGAGGTCGATGACCGGAGCGTCCGTTTCCGCTGGAAGAACCGGGCGGAAGGAAACCGCCGGGAGATTGCCTCCTTGTCGGGCGTGGAGTTCGTGGCGCGCTACCTCCGGCACGTCCTGCCCCGGGGCCTGCGCTCGATCCGCTACTACGGATTCTGTCATCCGGCGGCACGGGCCAATCGCCTGCGCGTCCAGTGTCATGCCGGCGGTCCGGTTCAGTTGGGC
>SIAZ01000242.1 GCA_009695405.1 Pedosphaera sp.
AAGTAGCCATCACCCGCGAAGTCAGCTACTTCAAAGATCATGAGGACCACCTCCATTACCGCAGAATGGAGAAGGCTGGGGCCCCGATGGGCAGCGGGGCGGTGGAGTCCTTGGGCAAACAGTTTCAGCGCCGTCTCCGAGGCAGTGGTCAGTTCTGGATCCGCCCCGGCCTTACCCATCTCCTTCAACTCTGCGTCCTGGTCAAAAACAAGGACGATCACCTCCTCTGGAACTGATTCTTACCGTCAACTCGTGAATGCACGGTCGGTCTTGGCCGAGTTGAAGATTAGCTTGATTAGCCAAGAAGCTTTGACACCCTCGGTCCTTCCTTAGCTGAATAATGACACTAACCCACGACAACCAACCCCTCCCTAACCGCAGAACGTCCAAAGTAGATTCTTATCAATAACTAGTAGCGCCTCGGACTCATTGCGAAGGGATAATCTGGAGTGACTTGCACTCTAAATATAAAAGGACAAAAACAGGGCCCCCGCTGATTCCCCTCACCTGAGTCGAACGAGATGAGCGCGGGGGCGGAGGCTCAACACGCTTCAATAACCCAACACGGACGTCTTGCCTCTAGGCGCCTCCGTTCTTTTTTTTTGGGGTTCCCAAAAACGATGTTGCAGATTTTGAAATCGTCGATAGATTAAGGAAGTATTCCCTCATAGTGCCTTTAAAATTATGCCTCTGATCGAAATAAAATCGGCTAGTGCGAACCTCCTGTCAGGGCCAAGTGCCCATCGATCGAAAGGTTTCACGCTTATTGAACTGCTCGTCGTGATCGCGATCATTGCCATCCTAGCGGGGATGCTTCTGCCTGCCCTTTCCAAAGCGAAGACCAAGGCGCAAGGCATCGGCTGTATCAGCAATAACAAGCAACTAGTCCTAGCTTGGTACTTGTATTCGGGTGATTTCAATGACGCTTGCGCCAACAATTACACCATTCCCGGCACAGAAGACGCTATCAATCGCCGCCTTTTTGACAACTGGGTGAACAACGTTATGACGTGGGGAGCCAGTTCCAGCGTTTTTGACGTCAGCAATACCAATCTCCTCTGGGTTCGGAATGGTGTCCTCGGAAAATACACTGGGGGTGCCGTTGGCGTTTACAAATGCCCAGCGGACCGATTTGTCAGTTCGGAACAGCGAAAGAAGGGTTGGTCACAACGGGTTCGGAGCATCTCAATGAACGCGCTATTTGGACTGTCCGATCCCACGGGTGGGTCGGCCAGTGGCCGCGCATGGCTTGATCCACAGTGGCGGCAGTTCCTGAAAGTGACCCAAGTGCCCAACCCTTCCAATACTTGGCTTACGGTGGACGAACATCCAGACGGCATTAACGACGCGTTTTTCGTTGCGGGCTACGGAGCGTCTCAGTGGGGAGATTTTCCCGCCTCCTACCATAACCGAGCCTGTGGGTTTTCCTTTGCCGATGGCCATGCTGAAATTCGCAAGTGGCTGAGCGGGACCTCAGTCTACCGAGTGACAACCCAAGGCATCGCAGGCAAGCCGTTCGATGCGCTTGGGAAGCAAGACTTCCTTTGGTACCAAGAACGAACGGGTTATACGAAGTATTGAACTGACTGAGCACGGGATGCCCCTTCCTCATTTTTCGACCCCGACGATTACCTGAGGGCGTTTCCACGCTGGGTTAGGCGATCCGTTAACGCCGCGTCGCCGCGTTTAGCCGAAGCGTATGGTAGCGGTCGATTGCTAGATTCTGAAGGGTGATGGGTTGGCCGGTTGGACTTTGAACTTCGACCCGTTCTACGCGGGAGCCCGCACCTAGTCCAAAGTGCAGGGTATTCGCCGACTGAGCATGATGCGAATCGCCGGTGATCAGTTGGCGTACCATAATGCGCCCGCCCGCGTAAACCGTTGCCGTTGCGCCCACGGGTGAAACGGAAGATGGAGATTCTGGAAATCGGAATCCAATCCAATGCCCAGTATTTTCTAGAGTATTGCGATAGATCCTGACGGACCGATTCGACTGCGGCCACGGTTCAAAACTGGTGACCACCAGATCCATACGACCGTCGCCATCAATGTCATCGGCCACAACACTCCTAGAATCCAACTCCAATGCGACGCCCATTAAGTGGGCCACCTCGACAAACGAGGTTCCTTGAAGATTCAAGTAGAAGCGGTTTTTTTCATAGCCACCATAGGACGAACCGCGACCCCTCAGTCGTGTGGCTTTACTACGAAGGTATGTGTCGACAATTGAGTTCTCCTGGGAATTGGCGACATGCGTATCGTGCAACCAAAACTCGGCCTCATAGTCCCGAACGGATTCCCGACTCTCCATACCATTGGCGATGTAAAGGTCTGGGAAGCCGTCGTTATCGAAATCCAAAGCATTGCAACCCCAAGACCAACCCGAACGCGCCACACTTTCTTGATCGGGAAATCGTTCAAAACCGCCCGCGACTAGTCCTCGAAAAAGGCGGCTCCCAAAGGTCATTTGCGAACGGATGCTGCGCTCTGTGGCCGGAGTCTCCCGCCACAATCCCAAGTGTTCCAACCGATCCGCTGTCGGCGAAGGCATCCCGGTCACCAGCAGATCTATCAATCCGTCGGCATTAAGATCGGTCAGAACGTGCCCCATCCCAAAGGCGTGTGATTCCGGAATCCAAGAGGGCGTGGTTTCGATAAACCGACCAGTTCCGTTGCCCTGATAGACATCGATGCCAGCAAAATCGCTGACAACTAGGAGATCGAGATATCCGTCGCCATTGAGATTGGCGAAGGATCCGCTCAAAGAACGCCGGTACCGCTTCGGAGCCAAGCCCGAGCCTGCAGTGATGTCAGTGAAGCGCCGAAGACCGTCGTTTCGGAGAAGATAGGCAGGATCCCCGTCATTGGCATCGAAGTAGGGAGTGGGCATCTGACCGCCCTGGTAAGGCATTTTGTACTGGCCAAAAAAAACATCGAGATCCCCATCGTGATCGATGTCACCGCAGGTCAAGACCATGGCACTTGACAAGCCCAGTTCAGCTTTCCAAGCAAGTTGCGCCGGTTGTCCGAAGTAAAGCCCGCCGGTCCCAGGACAAATCGTCAATCCCTCGCGCGTGCCACAAAGTAAGTCCACGTGGCCATCGCCATCGAAATCGGCAAGCAACGCGGTTCCCACAATACCCTGAGGATACCAACACAACTTGGAAGAAATGTAAGTCCCGTCGGCCTGCCGCCGATACACTCGGTTCCGAATAGGAAGCACTATTTCGGAAATACCATCACCGTCCAAGTCATAGACTAAGGGGGGTTCGTTGGAAAACGGTTGACTGCCCATCGCGATGGGTTCCTTCAGAACCAACTGGAATGGCGGCTCACCCGATCGTGTTTTGAGCGTAAGACCACGAGCGTCGATGCGCTGGACGGAGGCGGGTTGGGCGGTGGTGGTGGATTCCCACTGCACGACTAGATCGCCTTCCAAAATCGCCCGTTGGGCCATGATCGAGTGATTTAAATGAGCGGAAAAATTGAAATGGCTTTCCTTGGGTTTCCCGTCTCGAGTGGTTTCAAAGCGGACGTGGCGAAACTCTGTTTGATTCAAAAGCCAACCGCCCCGGGAGAACTCGGTCAATGCCTGGCCCCACTCCGCTGAAGACAGGGCAATGCTAGGTCCTGTAAACCTTCTTTGAGACATCCCATGAGGCCATTGTGCCGGAGTCCCCCAAGTGCCCACGATCAGTTCCTTTACGGGAAACTGTGCAACCGCTGCCAACTTGTTGGTGGCGGATTGAATCTGATCCCAGAGATCCTCAAATATATGACCGCAGTCCTGCGCGAGAATCTCCTTGGCCCAAAGCGTTTGATTGAACTGCTGCTCCTGAGCTTCTAGCCGAACCACCGCTTCAGTGAGATTTGGGTCGAGGCTGCTCGTTGTTGTTGGGGTTGGCACCGCGTCCACGTTGGGCCGACGATCACATCCCAACCCCAACAGAAGCATACAGGCGACCCCTAGGAAGATAAATCGCCGGAGCCGAATGTGGTTCAGGTCGAAAGCAGTGCCCATAAGAGGGCGTCATTAGCCCTCGAGCATTAAAAAGCAACTTCAATCAGGATTTCATAAACCGATCATGTCCAACACCAACTCGAAAGTTGCCGCAAGTGACGATCGCTGAAACATAAACTGCAAAAAATTCTATTTCTTTGAGAGCAATACGACTCAATTTCTTGTTTTTCTGTCCGTAATCCACAATGAACCCCTCGGAAAATTGGGTGTCGTGTTTGCGAGCATACAAACCCAGTTTATTCTGCCTTACCTGGCTCCACTTTCGTTCAGGAATCCATTTTATTTTCACGTTCCTCACCATGGGGCATCGCGGTATCCGCAGTTGTCGTCAACTCGTGGTTGACTTCCGATGGTCCCATAGCTGTCTTTCACCGCCTAGTTCATCATACCGCCCAGCGCCCCGCCCTTGCCGCAGCGAGGCCCCCTGCGGGAAAGGCCCCATTTCACACAGGAAAAGGTCACGCCCGCACAACAAAGCGCACGTCTAAAGCGCCGCCAAAAATTCGGGTCATTTTAAGTGATGTTGAACGTAAGCGTACGCCCAACCCCATGGTTCCCTAGTTACCGAAAGTAGGATATTCCGCGATCGAAGGCGGGGAAGAAAGGTCAGCCGACCGGATTAGGCTTTCGCAGGTTTCCAGTTCCAAGGCAGGAGTTCGGTAACGGTATGGTTCGTTGCCTGGGGAATACGCCGCAACACATCCGTCAACCATGCCACCGGATCTAACCCGTATCGTCGTGCAGTTATTAAAAGACTGTGGATATAAGTCAGAAACCCCAACAAATAGGCCTTTTATTGGCTTTTTTGATAAGTGGCTATGAAGATGGATGAAGCTGAATACAGTTTAAAGTGTAGGGAATCCGTAGGGAAAATAAGGGAAGAATAAGTGAGTAACTTAGGTTGCTTAAAATTCTGAGGAGTAGGAGTGTCTGAAAAATGAAGAATCCCACCGAAAATGTAGTGAAGTTAGTGTTAGTGATGGCATTGATGTTTGGGGTGAGATTGCTGGGAGGAGAAGCTGCAGTTGCAGTGGCGACTGTGACTGCGGGATTTGTGACAGGGATAACGGTGACGAGTGGAGGGACTGGCTACGTGAGCGAGCCTAAAGTGACAGTGAGCGGAGGAGGAGGGAGTGGAGCGGTTGGGAAGGCATTTTTGAGTGGAGATAAGGTTGGATTGATCGTGGTTTTGAGTGCTGGGAGTGGGTATACGACGGCACCGACGGTGGTTGTGGAGGGTCCCCCGAAGGCATTGGGAGTACGGATGCGGTTGGTGCCTGAGTTAACCGTGGAGGGTCCTGCAGGGAGTGTGGCACAGGTGCAGTCAGCTGAGAGCCTGACGGGTCCGTGGACGAGTTGGACGAATGTTGTGGTCAGTGGGGAAGGCACGGTTGTGGTGGATTTGTCACCTA
>SIAZ01000243.1 GCA_009695405.1 Pedosphaera sp.
TGCTCCTCAATCCATCTCCGTAACCACTCCACTTCCTCAGATCCCATCCGTCGCCCTTGCAATACTAGTTCTTTAAGCACGCCCTGCTTTATGAGCTCTTTGCCACCGGTAGTCCAGCTCATTCACCGACAACTTGTGAATGCACCGAGTAGAACCGCCTCTTGACCGACCGTTGGTACTTCTCAGCCTTGGTGGATGGTCGTGCCGATCGTATCGCCGGCATTAATCACCGGGTGAGTCTTGCACCTTCTGCCGGTTATTATGCGGTCAAAAACGAAGACATTTCCCTCTCATTCGAAGCCAGTCCTGCGCTCATTTTCGAGAACCTAGTCGGCACAGGTTCGACCACTTATCTGTCACTACGCTTCGCAGAAAACTTTCGCTGGAAAATCAACGAGCAGGCCTCTCTCCAACAGAAACTCGAATACCTTCCGCGAGTAAGCGCCTTCGAAGATTATGTGGCTAACTTTGATCTCACTCTATCAACAAAAATCACCGAAAAACTCAGCGCCAATATCACCTTTCAAGACTTCTATCGTTCTGTTCCAGCCATTGGCCGCAAAGAAAACGACCTGAGACTCCTCGCCGGACTTGGCTACACCTTCTGATCCCATAAAAACTCAAAAAACTTGGATGAGGCACGCAGCACCCGCAGATTAGTAAATTAGGCGATTAAGTTCTGTTCTCCGGTTTTGAAATTCGAAACTAATAAATCGCAAATTGATCCTTCGCAGACTTCTGTTTGGCAATCGCTCTCAAGGCATTCTCGACTTCATTGACTGCCTCGTCGGTAGTGGAGGTTCCTGCTGTCAAACCTACCGTCTCGCCTAATTCGAACCAACTAGGCTGAATATCCGCTGCCGCTTGAATATGGTGCACACGCTGGCAGTGCTTTCGGCAAGTGGTGACGAGTTCTCTGGTGTTGTTGCTATGCAACCCTCCAATCACAATCACCACGCTACACTTACTCGCAAGGGTCTCGGCAGCCTGTTGACGAAGTTTGGTAGGCTGGCAGACCGTGTCCCGAAATCGAATCTCGCTTTGAGGAAAACGACTTCGAAGTCTCGCCACTAAATGACGAACCTTTTCAATATGTTGAGTGGTCTGCGAAACAACACCCAACCGCTTGTATTCGCCCAATTGATCGATATCCGCCTCGGTTAAAACCACATCGTAGACCTCCAGATCTTCGGTCATACCGCGGACCTCAATGTGCTGACGTTGACCAATAATGACCGGATGGAACCCTTCCAAAACTAATTTCTTTAGGGCGGCATGGGCAACATGCACGAGAGGACAAGTCGCCTCCAAGACAGTGCGCCCTGTCGCCCGTGCAGCGTTGATCCGCACCTCCGATGCGCCGTGAGCGGTGATCAATAGTGTCGCCGTGGCGACTTGGTTTAGATCCGTCGCAAACTGGACCCCACGCTCGCGGAGGTGCCTTAACACTCGTTCATTGTGGACCAGTTCCCCCAAAATAGTCACCGGACCGGCCTCTGCTTGCCGTGTCGCTAGCCTAATGGCGTCGCGAACACCAAAACACATACCGAGGTGTTCTGCCCGTAAAATCTTTATCGACTCATTCATTAGCTTTGCCTACCAAAGTATTACATTTCATCTGTGGTTAAATGCTCAAGAAATTACAGTGTTTTACTCTGGCGTACAATCTGTTCGAGTAGGTCGATATAGGCGGCGAAAGTCGAACGGCCCAATAATGTCAGACAACAAGTGGTAAGGGGCCGTTTATTGTGAAACGATTTTGTCACGGCGACATAGCCCACTTCCTGCAAGGTGCGAATATGGGTGATTAGATTCCCATCGGTCATCGACAAGGTATCGCGCAGTTCCGTAAATGAGATATCCACTGAGGCGGCCAGCATCGACATTATCCCCAACCGCCCCTTCTCGTGGATCACCCGATCTAGATTCAGAAAAGGTTCTGTATTCACGGCGACGGGATCCGTTCAGTCAAACGTAGATAGAAAGCGTAGGATAAGTGAATGATACCGAAAATCCCCCCCATCCAGAGACAGGCTCCCCGTCCATCCAGTTGAGGTAAAATGCTTCCACACCGAGCTAAAGTGAGGCTAAAACCTAATATAATCAGCGCCCAAGAAAAAAGGCGGACGCCCCGCTGCATAAAAAACGCCGCTGAATTAAGGGCTATTCCATAGAGAACCGTCCACGCCCCAACGAGACATCCAAGATCTAGAATTTCCGGTTTCAAAATTCCAGCGATTGCAACCACAACGCCTGCTAAAAAGCCTGGCAGGGCAGACTCTGCAATCCGGCGGGTTGGAGCGGTCCAAAAAGGTTCCGCCGCCCCGATCGCCTGCTTGCGGATAATCCACATCGACCCAGCCAAAGCGATGAGAGCCGCACCCAACCACAAAAGAATGAATCCAATAGAATCGAACCCGCCCTTCAACCATCCTAGCAGACCCGTGGTCAATCCAACACCACCCGACACTAACATCGTGGGAGCCAGCGCGCGTCGATAAACAGCGGTACGCTCCATAAGAACACGAATCGTCTGTAAGTTTTCCGCTGCCCAATTCGAATCCATGGGAGAGACTTTGCGATACAAAGCTAATGAGGTCAAGAGAAACATTTGTGCTTTAATTGACAGCCCATCGTGACTCGGGTTGTTGCCGAAACGATGCTAATTTCAGCGGCGGCACTGCCCAAACTTATCGTCTTCTATCACTCTTGAGCCTACCGCTTTTTGGCAACTCATCCCAGCGGCAGGTTAGCTCACTCTATCCAGCAGAGGTCGGACGGTCGCGGGACTCAACCCAGTTGTTTCAACCAGCCTCGATCAATCGCCAATAGAACTCGACTCTTAAAACCCAGTCAGTAGCCTTCTAAAATAACTCTTAAATCGCCGATCCTAGCCCTTCTCTTTCTTTACACTGGACTCCACTCCGGCCAAGCACTCGACGCATCACAACAACCACAGAAAACTTTCGCAGATATTCCTTATGGCACTCATGCTCGCCATGCCATCGACTTTTGGAAAGCCCCTGGACTTGGGCCTAAACCGTTGCTGATTTACATCCATGGAGGCGGCTGGATAACGGGAGACAAAGGTCAAAAGATGCCGGATCTCCAACCGTTTTTGACCAAGGGCATCTCCTGTGCCGCTATCAACTACCGACTTGCACCCGACTACCCACTTCCAGCACCCGTCCATGATGCGGCGCGCGCGATTCAATTTTTTCGATTGATGGCCACTGCTTGGGATATTAACCCAAAGCGCATTGCCCTAACAGCCCCCAATGCGGGTGGTTGCACAGCACTCTGGCTTCTCCTGCACGACGACCTAGCCAATCCACAGGGAACCAACTCTCTTTTACGTCAATCCTCGAGGGTTTGCGCCGCTGCAGTACAAGTGCCTCAGACCTCCATTAACCCTAAGATCATCACTGCTTGGCTTGGATCGAATGTGCTCCAACACCCAATGATCTTTCAGTCAGTCGGAGGAAAATCGAGAGATGATGTGCTCGAGAATGAAGCCAAATATCAAAGCCTCTATCTCGAATTTTCACCGATAAATCATGTCGATGCCAACGATCCCCCTTTATTTATTACCTGCAGTGCAGAAATGGGCCTTCCAGCGAGGGACGCCAGTCACGGTATTCATCATCCCATTTTTGGCGTGAAACTAAAAGAGAGGTCTGACTCAGTTGGGCACGAATGTCATTTGCTCATTCCAGGCTTCGCAAAATCGCCTACATATTCCGACTCAACTGACTTTCTCTTGTCGAAGTTGCTAGCCCCTCCCTAAACAAAAATGACCCTTATTTCCCTGTTCGCTCCTTCGAAAGAGTATTTCAGCACAAGGGGCGCCCTTAGCTGATCATCGGTTGACGGATGCGGCTCTCGGTGTGCAGGCTTACTGACCAACCTCCCAGAGCACCTGATTTTAGCCCTAACCACTCTCCTTTCCCGAGATGAACTACTGTCCCCAGCGTCACCGTGGATTTACTTTAATCGAACTCTTAGTGGTGATTGCCATCATTGCCATATTAGCTGGAATGCTTTTGCCGGCCTTAGGTAAAGCGAAGGTCAAGGCCAATGCCACTCGATGTATCAGCAATCAAAAGCAACAATCCCTCGGCTATACGATGTATGCCGATGACAACCGAGATTCGATGCCGGCCCACGGCGACTGGGGCACAGTCGGGGGTGAGATTTGGTCCTCTAAATTCGGAATCCCTCTGCGCTCGGCTGTCGTTCGGACCAAGGTAAGTATCGTCCACGATAACTATGCTTGGGAAACAAATCGCCCTCTCAACGCCTACGTCCCTGCACCGGAAGCCTTTCGTTGTCCGTCCGATAAGGGCGACAGTTTCTGGCCTGCTGAATCGAAAAAAGGCTGTTTTTTAGCGTGGGGCAATAGTTACCTTGTCATGTGGGCGGTCGACTGGTTTGGAGTGAAACACATCACTGGCAATCTAAGTTCACCCACCACTGCAGGAGATTCCAAACCGATTAAAAGTTCGGAAATTGCTTTGAACTCTTCCACCAAAATTATTCAGGGAGACTGGCCTTGGCATGGAAGCCGCGACGCTGGTGATGGAGTCGTCACCTCCGCCGCGCGGGCGAGTAGTCTCTGGCACAATAACAAAGGGCAACGCGGTTGGAATATCATGTATGGCGATGGTCATGTCGCTCTCTTCCGATTTCCCAAGGACTACGATCCAAGCGATATAAATAATAAGGTGAACATCGAGGCCGCTTGGTGGTGATCAGTGTTGCTGTCGTTTCACCAATCACCTCCCAAATTCGGGGCAAGTTTACTCTGCAGTTACACGATAAAACCCACCCTCCTCTTTCATCAGTGCTTCGCTAAATTGCCCCTCTGTTCTCCCCTCATTTATCTGCACCGGAATGCCATCCAAACTCGAAATTCGCCAAACTCGATAAATCCAGCCTTTCACCGGATTCCAACGAAGCTGTATTTCGCCTTTCAAAGTTCGTTCTAAAGTCAGCTGCAAAGTCGGATGCGCCTCACTCTCAGTTATGTCTGTCAATTGGGTGGGAATCACTTGGTATCCCTGACTCTCGGAATTTGACGAACCAAGAAAAACGAGTACTCCCGTCACATCAGAGGGACCCGCAGGGCGCACTGCCCCAAGGATTGAAAGCGCACGAGAATCAATCCAAACCCTGATTCCAAGGCGGCCAGTGCTATTGCTCACTGACACACTTTGATCGCTCCCAAAGATCGATTGGCTGTGGTCAAAATATATATGACGCAGGGTCACCCGTTGCCCTTCTAAGGAGTTAAGGGGACTTCCAGAAACTCAATTCGCGGAAAGAAATGTGTCTAAAAGGTGAGTAAGCAGGGCTGGGTTTTCGTCCAAGACAGCATGCCTGAATTGATCCGTCCCGCTGAACTTTCCTTCTTCTCTCTGACTGAACGCTTG
>SIAZ01000244.1 GCA_009695405.1 Pedosphaera sp.
CTCCTCAATCCATCTCCGTAACCACTCCACTTCCTCAGATCCCATCCGTCGCCCTTGCAATACTAGTTCTTTAAGCACGCCCTGCTTTATGAGCTCTTTGCCACCGGTAGTCCAGCTCATTCACCGACAACTTGTGAATGCACCGCTTGACCACCCTGATAACCCATCTTTTTGGAGGCTCAGCAGGACGTGAAGGTACCGCACTTCAAATGGGCGGAGGACTGGCTGGGGGGCTTATTCATTGGTG
Organism: Pedosphaera sp.; assembly: GCA_009695405.1. Lineage (GTDB taxonomy): Bacteria > Verrucomicrobiota > Verrucomicrobiia > Limisphaerales > UBA9464 > SXXZ01. Next base: position 248 of record SIAZ01000244.1, read on the forward strand.
TCGGATCCCAGAATGTTATCGGAGGACTCTACTCATTGCCGGAATTGCTGCGGGATTTGGATCGGTCTTTGGCACACCGCTGGCGGGAGCGGTCTTTGCTCTCGAGGTTTTAGTCCTTGGCCAAGTGCGATACGACCTACTCATTCCTTGCCTCATCGCGGGGTTTATTGGAGACCTCACCTGTTCTGCATGGGGCGTCCAACATACCGCTTACACCGTTGCATCGATCGTTACAAAAAGTGGTTTTCTTTTCGGTCACTTTGATCTTTTCCTTCTTATTAAGATCAGTGTCTCAGGAATCTTCTTCGGACTATGCGCCCGACTTTTTTGCCGATTAAACCACACTCTTCAAATCCAAATTCAACAAAGGATCTCCCCTTATTGGCTAAGGCCTGTAGTGGGTGGTTTTCTTCTCATCGCTCTCACTTACTGCCTCGGGACCCCGTCTTATTTGGGTCTAGGCGTCCAGAGTCTGGATGAAAGTGATGTCAGCATTCTGTCCTGTTTTCAGAAGAACGGCGCAACGGCTTGGAGTTGGTTATGGAAACTAGTTTTTACCGCCATCACTCTGAGCACTGGGTTCAAAGGTGGCGAGGTCACCCCGTTATTTTTTATCGGAGCTGCATTAGGTAATATCTTGAGTGTTTTCCTAAAGGTTCCAGCCGATTTATTAGCTGGTTTAGGTTTTGCTGCAGTTTTTGCGGGAGCGAGCAAGACGCCGTTAGCTTGCACTCTTCTGGGGATGGAATTATTTGGCCCAGAATTTGGCCCCTATTTGGCTATCGCCTGCTTTGTGGCCTATTACTTCAGCGGAAAATCAGGCATCTACCTGTCCCAATGCGTCGGGTTATCAACAGTTAATAATGAATCAAGCCGATCAACAACACCCGCTCTCTCGCCGGGTTTAGAGGGTCAAAAAGCCCTCTGATTTTAAGCCGTCGCAGTGTTGGCCTCATTGAAAAGTCGATGGGTAGAGACAGTGCCAAATCCAACTATCAGACACCTTTAGTAAAATCGATGTTGGATTACAATTAACAGCCTTTTACTTGAGTTTATTGATCCTTTTCCATACCGATGGTCCCCATGCTTCCCATCGCCAATCGTTTACCACCCGATCCGCAGCGCCGCCACTTTCTGACTCAGGCCTTTGCGGTGCCATTGATGTTAGGGGGAGGATGTCATTCTGGAATCAAACGGAAACACAATCGATTATTTTTTACTTCCGACGGCCGGGCTGCTGTTGTCAATGCTGATGGAACTGGGTTACGTTACTTTGATTTTCAAGTGCCCAACCAAGTCACTTGGCAGCCCGGACCTTTCTTATCCGACGGCCGGCGAGTGGTCTTTCTAAGTATGGAAGCACGACGCGATGGACCTGGGCGGCCCTTCGACGAGTTTTACACCCAGACACCCACGCACTTGTGGTTGCACGATCTCGATCGAGGAACCCTCACCGAGATCGCCCAAAAGGAACGGCTTGCCGTCTTTTATACCCCTGCACTTCTGCTCTCCGACGAACGCATTTTGGTCCAAGTGGTTCGCAATCGAGTTGGTCAACTTTTCAGCATGAATCTGGACGGGACAGATGCTCTTGAGTTTACCCGGGCCGGAGAGGGTCTTCCCTACGGCCTCAGCCTGAGTCCTAATAGGCAGCGAGTGGCCTTTCATTTGGCGAGTTCGCGCGGTTACGAGATTTGGACATCCGACTTGAACGGCGACAGACGAGTGAAGATAGCAGGCGATCCCAATCATTTGTACTTCGGCACCAGTTGGTCACCGGACGGCAACTGGATCCTTTTTCAGGATTGTCTACACCGCTCGGATCCGGGACACGATGCGTCCGATATTTGCATCGGGCGTGCGGACAGATCTGAGCATCGTGTTTTGACTCAGGATCAGGCTCATTGGTTTGCGGCTACCTACGGGGGGAACGAGAGGCACGGGGGTGGTTCAAACATGCCAGAATGGACTTTAGACGGACACATTTTGTATTCGCGACGATCGGTTGAGGCGAAAGTCCCTTGGGAATTTCAAACGTCGCGTCCCGACACCGATCACTTCAATCGAGACTTCAAGCCCAAAGCGGCTCGTGGCGGAACCAGCATCTGTCGTCTGGATCCGACTACGGGCGCGGAGAAAACAATTATCCCCTTTGAGGAAGGTATCTGGAAATGTCGAGCCTGTCCCTCAGCGGATGGTCACCAACTCGCCTATTGCCAAGCTGCAACCGGTAAAATGACCTCCCTTTGGATTTCGAACTCGGAAGGCGGGATGGCTCGGGAAATCAATCGGGGCCATGAGGGTCGGGGAGCAGATCATCCGCGATGGTTACCCTAAACCAGGACTCCTGAAAGCAGCAGTTGAACATACCCTTTGCACCGACACACTTACAACAACCTCGGCTTGGGATGTTGTTCTCAATCGGGTAATCTGATCCCCGTGAACGTCACGATTCGCGGACAAACCCGCCATTACCGAACTGTCTCCTTCGATGCCCCAGAAAATGCTGTTGTCCTCATTGAACAGAGGTTGTTGCCACATACTTTTAAGAGAGTGAAGACCCGTAACTACCGCGAAACTGCGGAGGCAATCAGAAGTATGATTGTCCGAGGAGCGGGCGCCATCGGAGCCACTGCTGCCTTTGGGCTAGCGCAAGGGGCGAGGTCTTTCCGAGGACGCAATCTCCAGCGATTTGAGACTCATATCGCTACCGTCTACACGACATTGAAAGAGTCTCGCCCAACAGCTATTGATCCAGTTAACGCCATGAACGCTCTCTTGCAGGAAATGGCTAAAGGCCAGTCGGTCTCCGAAAAACAGGATATTGCCTTTGCCGCTGCAACTCGCTTTGCCGATGAAAACGTCGAACACTGTCGTCATTTGGGCGATCAAGGTGTATCGCTTATTCGTGACGGACTTCAGATTTTGACACATTGCAACGCAGGCTGGCTGGCCTTTGTCGACATTGGGACCGTTACAGCCCCGTTATATGCGGCTCAGTCAGCAGGGAGGGCTTTTCATGTTTACTGCGACGAGACGCGCCCCCGTTGCCAAGGGGCATCACTGACCGCATGGGAACTAGCTCAGCAAGGAATTTCCCATCAAGTGATCGCCGATAACGCCGCTGGATTCCTGATGAGCCGTGGCGAGATTGATATGGTCATTGTTGGAAGTGACCGAGTGCTCGGTCGCACGGGCGAAGTGGCGAATAAAATTGGTACCTACACAAAAGCTGTTCTAGCACATCGCCATAATATCCCCTTCTACGTTGCTATCCCGCTATCCACACTCGACTGGGATTTGGGGTCGGGCTTGGAAATTCCCATTGAAGATCGTTCTGAGGACGAGGTGCTGGGCGCTTGGGGAGTTTTGCCATCGGTGAAGGGTAAAATTGGGAAGCGCACTTATGTCCGAATTGCTAATCCCTCTAGCACAGCACGGAATCCAGGGTTTGATGTGACCCCGCCGGAGTTGATCACCGGAATTATGACTCCGCTGGGTATTTTTAAGCCCCGCGACTTAAAGAAGCTAAGGGGTAAAATCGGTTAATTTTACTAGAAATATCTTTTTTAGGTACCGTCCTCGAGCAGAAGTAATTGATACTTTTCAAAAGCTTTTTGCGGAGTTCGCTCCGCTCCGTCAGCCGTTTTCATCAGCAGTTGGTATCCTGCCAACGCCGTTTCACTACCCTCCATCGCCGCAGAGTAACCACTCCATCGATAGGCTCCATGGTGGGCCACGGCTCCAGCTCGTACCGGGTTTAAATCAATGTCGGCAGCCGTCGCCACCAAAACCGATCCACTCGGAATGAGCTTTCTCCTTCGAAATGGATCTTCCCAGAAGGGACCGGTGCGACCATTGCCTAAATTATACCACTGACCGAAGCGCTGCTTCAGCCCTTTCATAAAGAGGCTTAGGTCCCACATCCGTTGCCAGTAGGATTCGAGACGTAGGGCCCGCTCCTCCTCTGGCAACGCTACCAGCTCCATTCGTATCGCTGCCACACGTTGAGGGGAGGCAATGCTCATCAATCGCACGACTAATTCATCGAGATTTGGAAGTCGATCTGGCCGCTGCGGTACCTCAGCGAGGATATGAAAATAATTCACCATCACGCAGTAAGTGATAATTTTAACCCCACAAAACTGGGCGTAATTATGTGTGAGCTGGTCAAACTTTTCTTTCTCTCTCCCCTAAAACTGGGCGCCTTTCCAGCACGCGCGCGAAGTGGTGAATATAAGCTTTAGGGGCGTCAGGGGCATTTTCGGTTGGATTTAATATCATAGATTTCATCCTATTATTGAGGATTTTAAACACTATCAAACGGCTACCTGCGAATGGCGCAGCCTTGTTTGATAGGTACATACTCACTTCAGGATGGAATCGGAATGGGCACTTGGCGCCCAGAGGGAAAAGTCCAAAATTAGAACACCCCTAGAGCAAACTCATTACCCTTTGGAAAGACGAACCAATGAGGCTTGGAAAGATCTTCGGCTCTGAAGGTCGCCTCGCGGGGTGAAACCTTCTTGGGACGACCACTAGTGACCTTGACGTCAACTCTTCCTCTCGAAAAGAGAACCCTAATACTCGACCCCTATTTTAAGCCCACTCGTCGTTAGCAGCAGCGGGCGTCGGGTAAATGGCCGACTGCCCATAAGTAACCTCGGCACATCATACAAAAAGGCTCCACTCATTGGATGTCATAGGGTTAAAACCTAACCATCGCAACGCTCTCATTTTATTTTTGTTCGCTCTCTAACTTTAATTTCCGATAATTTGCCGCATCAAATCTTTTTACAACTTCATCATCTTTAATAATTGATGGATCTGATAGTACACGTTGCAAAATATCAGATTCTGAAATTCCGAGGGAGGCGTACTGTCTACCCAGCGCGTTATTAACAAAATCTTGATAGGTAAAGACAGGAATATTCTCAGCGCCAAGTTTTTTAATTTCGTCTTCATCAGGTTCAAATTCATGCGCGTCAGCTATATTTTTCGCTAGTTTTGCGGTTCCTCGCTATTTCCAGTGTAACCGGGGGGGCTTGACGGCTGGAGGAGGATGCCGAGCGATGACACCGGAACAGACCTTTGGACAGTTGCTCGGGCTTGGCAAGGCATGGCGGGTGGTGAAGGCGCGGTTTGAGCCGGAGTCCTCGA
>SIAZ01000245.1 GCA_009695405.1 Pedosphaera sp.
CCTTCGTCAGACCTCTCGAAACCCTTCCCACTCTTTCTCGGAACCACTCGGTTCATTCCATCGAGCCGCAGACTGCCGTCGGTTTTTTTCCAAATTTTAATTTCAAACGTCACGTTTCAAAAAGCTCGGTTTTTGGAAGTCCCCTTAACTGCATCGCCGGTAAGCTTCGCCTCTCTCAATTTTTATTCCGCCGGCAAAAGCGAGGAATCGAGCTAACCGAATCGACAATTGAGATAATCTTCGGTCCGACGATCCGCTGGACTGGCAAAAATCTTTTCGGTCCGATCCATTTCAACCAAAGCGCCTTGATGAAAGAAAAGAGTGAAATCTGAAATCCGGGCCGCTTGTTGCAGAGAGTGGGTCGCTACTACCACCGTGCAGGTCTTCTTGAATTCAAGAATGACATCCTCAATCAGGCCGGTTGAGATCGGATCTAAAGCACGGGTTGGTTCGTCCATCAACAAGATCTGCGGATCAACCGCAATAGACCTTGCTAGACACAATCTCTGTTGTTGGCCGCCAGAAAGACTCCTCGCCGAAGTATGCAACTGGTCTCGGACTTCTTCCCAGAGCGCTGAACGAACCAATGCTGTCTCCACTCTCTCTTCCAATTCATCTCGGGCGACAACTCCAGCCAAACGTAATCCAAACGCCACATTCTCAAACACTGATTTTGGAAACGGGATCGCTTTCTGAAAAACAAAACCCACCCGCCGCCTCAAGTCGGCGACATCCACTTTTGCCCCCCAGACGTTCGTTCCCGTAATGAGACACTCACCCTTTACTCGTGCACTAGGAATCAAATCAGTCATCCGATTGAAACACTTCAAAAGGCTACTTTTCCCGCACCCATTGGCCCCAATTAAAGAGGTTACCCGTTTTTCGGGAAGGATCAGTGTTACCGAAGATAAAGCCTGTTTATCCCCATACCAAAGACTTAGATCGCGCGTTTCAATGGCCGCAGGCAGTAATTCGTCTCCGAAGGCTGATTTCATATAGCTCTTGGATTAAAACCGCTCAGGGGTGCTCCGATGGGCTCGTAAAAGTACTGTCACTAGTTTTAAACCACAGGTCAAAACGCCTGCTGATATCATAAAAAGAGTCATTAGAAAAACTCGGCAGACTGTTCCCAAGATCATCTGTAAAGGTCCCTTCCAAAATTTATCCATCTTATCGCCTTCGGGCACTCCGATCACTAGGCCCCATGATAATTGCGGTGCCGCAATCATCGCTCCTCTCACCAAGAGAATAACGAGCGAACTTAGCAAACCCACTGTAATCGCTGAGTTCACAACATTGGGAATCTGTGAGCGACAAAAGGCTTTCATGATCCTTCCCTGAGGTGTCGTTGAGTTCTACGAACCAACCAGTGAGCTAGCCCAGTAAGGGCAGACGTCACAACAAAGAGGATTAGTCCAATCACAAAAAGCATCGGATAATGAGGCCCAGAAAGGGTGCTTTCGCCCATTTCTCCCGCCAAGGTTGACGTCAATGTCCGCACCGGAGTCAGAGGATTCCACCTTATCATTGAGATGTTTCCACAGAGCATCAAAACCAGCATCGTTTCTCCTAAGGCTCGAGTAGAGCTAATCAGAACTGAGGCCAAGAGACTCGGGGCAGTGACTGGAAGCACCACCTTACAAGCCACCTGCCACGGAGTCGCCCCTAACCCAAGTGCGGCGCGAATCAAATCTACAGACACAGCACTCATGGCATCTTCGGCCAATGAAAACAAGATGGGCACTATCGCCAATCCCAATGCCAGTCCCGCTACCGTTGCATTTAATCGAAAAGGTAGGCCGGTCATTTTTTCAACCCACGGAGCAATGACGATCAAGGCAAATGCTCCAACGATCACACTTGGCACACTCGCCAGCATTTCAAGAACTGGCTTAGCCCATCGTCGGTGCCGGCGAAATCCTAAGTGCGCGACAGACAGAGCTGTTGCTAATGCCAAAGGCGTCGCAACAGAAATGGCAATGACCGTCACCTTTAGACCCTCGAGCAACAGGGGCCAGAGGGTGTGTAGAGGGGGGGCCCCAGCAGGACTCCATAGCACCTCCGAACGGCGAGGGTTATTCTCGGATTTATGCCTAGTGTTATCAATTTCTAAGGGCACCGCTCTCTGCTGTTCTGAGCTCACAATGGAGGGCACACCAATCATGGAACTCGCTTCCCATAAAAGAAATAGGACCACCAAGAGCACACTGATGCCCGAAACAAGAGCGACCCCTCGTACTAGACTCTCTAACATCCGCTCCCACCTTCTCTGGTACCACGATACTCGGCGCCCCTCTAAAGGGGGCCAAGTATTGCCAGTCTTCACTGTGTTTTTTCTCAAAAGCATCGTCCGCCTCTCTATTCAACTGAATCTAATCGGCGGGTGAAGACTCCCACGAAAAGGGGCCGGGAGGGAAGCGTCTCCATTTAGAAGAGAAACGCGTCTTTTGACTCATCACATTTTATCCGCACATCTTATCGCATTCAAACGCCTTTTGCCTTCAACTCACTCGCATGCCCAGTCCGACAAAATCTATTCGCCTGAGTGATCTCACGTCTCAACAGAGAAAATCAGGCCTCGCTGCTTGGCTCGGTTGGATGTTTGACGGTCTGGACATGCATATTTACACGCTGGTAGCCACACCGTTCGTCGCCCAACTACTTCACTTATCGCGTACCGATAAAGAGGTCGGCGAAAAAGGGGCTCTCATTAATGCTGCCTTCCTCGTTGGTTGGGCTCTCGGCGGGGCTTTCTTCGGCCGAATAGGAGACCTGATGGGACGCAGTCGTGCTCTGTGTCTCACCATACTCTGTTATGCCGGATTCACCGGACTTTCCGCCATTTCAACCGAATGGTGGCACCTGCTTATTTTCCGTTTTCTTTCGGCTTTAGGGATTGGCGGGGAATGGGCTGTCGGCGCTTCATTGCTTTCTGAAACCTGGCCTAAACGTTGGCGGCCATGGATCGCTGCAACCCTTCAGACCGCCGTAAATATGGGAGTTTTACTGGCCTGTTTCTTCGGTTATCTCTTTGAAAATTCGGAACCGCGTTACATTTTTCTGGTGGGCGTTTTGCCTGCTCTCATTGTTCTTTGGATTCGTCGCGCCGTACCCGAAACTGAAGAATGGCATACTGCTCGAGCCAGTGCCGTCAAGCCGCCACCCATTTCCGATCTCTTCCGTCTACCGGTCGCACGCACCACTTGGATCGTTCTAGCCATTTGTGGGGTCTCTTTGACTGCGCATTGGACTTTTATGTTCTGGCAGCAGAAATATATTAGAGATCTTCCCGAGGTTCGAAATCTCACGGCTGCCGGCCAAAACCGAGCTGCGGTAGTCGCTTTAGTCGTTCTGATGATCGGATCAATTGTTGGAAATTACGCCGCTGCAGCCGCCGCCCGTCGGATCGGATATCGGCGCACAATCATCACCTTTTGCCTCCTCTACGGAGGCGTTATGTGGGCTACCTTTCGAGAACCACTGAGCCATTCTACTCTTCTAGGTGCCTTCTTTCTTATTGGCGCCTGCCAAGGTGTCTTTGGCTTATTCACTATGTGTCTACCTCCCCTTTTCCCAACCCTGCTCCGCACAACGGGTGCCGGCTTCTGCTACAATATGGGCCGACTGGTCGCCGCAGGTGGAACAGTCTTCTTCGGGCTTTTCACTAAAGTCGGCGATGTTCGACAGGCGCTGCTCTATGCAGCAATCCTCTTCGGCCCAGCAGCGCTCCTCGCCCGTTGGCTTCCCGAACCAGAAGAATAGCAACGGCACGATAAGCTAAATCCTTTATGACATTTCTGTAATCTAAAGGAAAGGCCCCAGCCACATTTGGCGGGCATCGTTTGATTGCTTTCCACGACTCGGAAGAATTTCCAGTCCGGACTGAATCACGATGACCCACAATTCCCTCATACCTCAAACTACCTCCGCCCAAAGTACAACCGCTTGTTGGCCCTTGTTTGGGCTCGCAGCTCTCGGGCTTTTTCTCGGCAGCATACCTGCTCTCACCGCACACAACCCTAAAAATGAAACAGCGAGTTCTCTGCCCAAAACCCAAGCGGAACCGAAAGAGTCCCGTTTCGGAATGAGTTTTGCTCCAGTAGTGAAACAAGTCCTACCTGCCGTCGCTAAAATTTACAGCTCTTCTCGCTCACGCAGATCCGAAGTAATCGATCCTCAACGCTACCGCTTTTTTGGCGATAATCAGGGGCGTCTTCCCCGTTCTCCAGATCAACAGGGAATTGGATCGGGTGTAATAGTGAGCAAAGATGGGTACATTTTAACGAATAACCACGTGGTGGATGGGGCCGACTCAGTGAAGGTCCAACTTACTGACGGTACTGAGTCAACGGCTCAGGTGATCGGCACGGATCCAAAGACAGATCTCGCGGTGATTAAAATTTCTGGCAGCCAGCTTCCCTATCTTAATTTTGCCGATAGCGACGGGGCCGAGGTGGGTGACCTCGTTCTTGCAGTGGGCAATCCTTTCGGACTTGGTGAAACGGTAACAACTGGTATTCTCAGTGCCAAAGGACGCGCCACGCTCGGTCTTGATTACGAAGATTTCTTGCAGACTGATGCCGCGATCAATCCCGGTAATTCTGGTGGGGCACTCGTTGATGTCCAAGGACGTCTCCTAGGCATTAATACCGCTATTCTCAGTCGCACCGGTGGGAATCAGGGGATTGGATTTGCCATTCCATCGAACTTAGCCCGCGAAGTGTTGCGCTCCATCATCAAAGACGGTCGGGTGGTTCGCGGCCAAATCGGTGTCCGTATCCAAGACCTGACGCCTTCTCTGGCCAAACGCCTCGATTTAGGACTCGTTCGAGGTGCTCTCATTGGTGATGTCATCCCACGCAGTGCTGCTGCTAGGGCGGGCATCGAAAGCGGCGATGTCATCGTGGAATTCAACGGACACACTATCGCCGATAGTCGCCAACTTCATCTCGCTGTTGGTCGCACCGAGTCCGGTTCTACTGTCCCAATTAAAATACTGCGTAATGGCAACAGCCAATCCCTTCGAATTACTGTCTTGGAACAATCTGACCAAGAAGACGACTCCCCAAAAGTTGGTCGAAATGAACCCACCCCACAATCTGGAATCTTGAACGGAGTTGGCGTCACCGATCTATCTCCAACAATCCGGCAACAGGCGTCTCTACCTAACTCGATCACTGGTGCTATAGTGTAAGCGTACGCCGAACCCCATGGTTCCCAATTCGCCTTCCTTGGGTTTAGCCTGAGCGAATGAACTCAATTAAACCGTCTCGGAAGCGGCGTGGTCTTGCTGAAATCCAACTGCTAATCACTGAATTCAAAAGCTCGGGACTCTC
>SIAZ01000246.1 GCA_009695405.1 Pedosphaera sp.
CGTTTCACCATGGGTGCTATGCCTGTTAAATTCAGAACCTGCCCGACAACTAAACAAACCACCCCGGCGATGATCATGTATTTGAGTTTCTTGGCGGCGGGGGCATCGGACTTGATCCATCCCCCCATCAGCAACCCGCAAATCATCGTGCCCAACGTCGGAATGAAACTAAGCGTCAGGTAACCCCCGCCATTGTAAGTGAATACTTTCTCCCTCGAGAAAAGATTGAGAAACCACTGATCGAAGTATGCTGCCAAATTGGTGTTTTTATCCCAGTGCGCCGCAAAACCCTGAAGGTGAACCCAATTCGTGGGCACTCCCACGGATGCGTAGTCGAATGTCGCCGATGGCAATGGGTAAAGGGCGAAGGCGAGCCAATACAAAAACAGGATGCCGAACAAGGCGATCCATTGGATCTTCGGTTTTGTCCAACCCAGCAAAAACAAGAAAGCATAGCCTAACCCGATCTGGGAAAGAGTATCTTCAAAGGTCCAATAGGTTTGTGAGTGATGAGTGCTTCGCAGAAAAACCCCTAACAAAACTAACAGGAGTGATCTCCACAACGCGTGAGTGAATAATTTCGAAAAATTGTCGCCCTTCGCAACTCTGTTGGCGATCGAATAGGGTACCGCCACTCCCACGATGAAACTAAAGGACGGCTGGATCAAATCCCAAAGCGAGCAACCCACCCAAGCGACATGATCCGTTTGGTAAGCAAGGAATTGTAAAATAGGGGATTCCAAACAATTCTTCGCCAGATGAGATAGGCCTAATCCTTCTGACGCCATGAGCAACATCACAAACCCTCGAAAAGCATCCAACGAAAGAAGCCGCGATGGGCCTTTCGAAACCGGGGTTGATGAGACACAAGGTTGCATAACCAAAAAGCTAACAGAACAGCACAAACGGCCAAGCACCAAATACCCCGCGTCAAAACGCCGTTGGAAAGTTTGTTCCGGTAGAACAGCGAGCGTTCGACCGAATCTGGACAAATAACGCAGAATTGAATTATGAATGCCCCATGAAACGCATTTCAATCAGAGGATTCTTCGCGGTCATTACCTCGTTTGCCATTTGCGCTGGGAGCTTGATCTTGCCAATCGCAAAAAGTGAGGTGCGCCCAGGGAATCGCTGTTGTGTGGTTCTTGACTTTGATGGGATGGCTCGCCTAGTTTAGTTGGATGATTCGTGGGTGCATGCGTTTAGTGTTATGCGTCGTGGTGTTCTTGGCGTTGCCTCGGGAAACCCCGGCCCCTCTCATTTATCGTCCGGGTGAAGGGTGGATTTGGGAACCGGTCGGCGGGGCGAAATGGCGGCGCACTCGTGCTAAGGAACAATTAGAGGTGGCGCAAGCCGCTTTTGATCAAAAGGATTTTAAGACGGCGATGCGTGCCAGTCGGCACGGCGTGAATACGTGGCCGATGTCTGATTACGCTCCCAGCGGTCAATACCTTTTAGGTCGCTGCTATGAGGAGGTGGGCAAGGATGAAAAAGCGTTTAACACCTATCAAAGCCTGCTGACTAAATACCCCAAAGTGGACAATTATGAGGAGGTATTGCAGCGGCAATACGCGATTGCGAATCGGTTTTTGGCAGGTCAATGGTTTAAACTTTGGGGCGTCGTTCCTTTTTTTCCATCCATGGATAAGACAGCCGAGATGTATGACAAATTGATTAAGAATGGCCCGTATAGTGATGTAGCACCGTTGGCACAGTTAAGCATTGGAACCGCTCGCGAAAAACAGTCGGATTATGCGGCAGCCGTCAAAGCTTATGAGAAAGCTGCGGATCGCTATCACGACATGGAAAAAGTGGTTCCCGACGCACTCTATAAAGCGGGGGAGGCCTATCATAAACAGGCGAAAACAGCGGATTATGACCAAGGCATCGCGGGGCAGTCGATCGCTACATTTTCTGATTTTGTAGTTCTATATCCTAATGAACCCCGAGTTGCCGGAGTACAAAAAGTGGTTGCCGATTTGAAGGCGGAACAAGCGCGAGGGAGCTACAGTATTGCCAAGTTTTACGAGAAGAAGAAAAACCTCGATGCCGCACTGATCTATTACAACGAAGTGTTAGTGAAGGATTCAACCTCAAAATACGCTGAAGAAGCCAGACAGCGGATTGAGTCGATCAAACAAAAAAAAGCGCAGCAAAGTAAAGAGAAGTGAGTGTGCAGCCATTATCTTTACCGAGAGGTGGAAAACACCCGTGTTTAACCACTGAGATTCGTAGGAGTCAGAAGGCTTCCTGCCGTATTTTATTTTCGACGATCGCGTTTCTTGTGTTCGCACTTTTGGGTTGTAGTAGCTATCAACTAGGCCCAACCAACGGCGCTCCTTCAGGGTCACGTTCGCTTCAGGTCAATTTATTTCGGAATGAGACGCTCGAACCCCGCTTAGGCGAGGCAGTCGGGTTTGCCCTACGTCGGCGAGTGCAACAAGATGGCACCTACCGACTGGATACCCATGGCGATGGGGACATTATTATCAATGGCGTTATCATTGGTTACACGCGAGGTGGGCTGACTTTCCAACCCAACGATCTGCTAACGGTGCGTGATTTTGAACTGCAAATGGTTGTCAAGATAACGGCGATGGATCGTTCGACTGGCCGCCTAGTGCTCGACTCAACGATTACTGGCCGATCCATGGTGCGCGTGGGCAACAATCAAAACGCTGGAGAACTGCAAGCTCTGCCATTGTTGGCGGACGATTTGGCGCAAAATATCATCGGACGATTGACAGATACCAAATGGTGAGACGAAAGATTGATGCAACTGGATGGGTATGGCGTCAAAAAAGCCTACTTTCATGAAAGTTCATCTTATAGCTCAGGTTCTCACGATTTGGTGTAGTCTCACACTGTCTGCGGCGGACTGGCCTCAATGGCGTGGTCCGCAGCGCGATGGCATCGCTTCGGGACTTAAAGTTACTCTCCCAAAAGACGCCTCTCAGATGTTGCCAAAATGGAAGATTCCTATTGGCACAGGATTCTCCTCACCCATCGTCACGGGTGGTCGAGTTTACATTTTAGATGATCAGGACGGTCACGAAACCGCTCACTGCTTGGATGCGGTATCAGGCAAGGAAATTTGGCGCAAGGAGTATGCGGTCACTTTCGGCGATGAATGGGGGAAGGGACCTCGATCCACTCCATTCCTTGACGGTGATCGCCTTTATCTACAATCGTGCAGAGGCGAATTTCAATGTCTGGAGGCGGCGACTGGGAACAAGGTTTGGAGCTTGAGTTTCGAGCAAGACTTTGGCGTCACCTTTCTAGGCATGAAAGCCCAAGAAGGGACCGCGCGCCGTCGAGGAAATAACGGGACTGCTGTGATCGCCGGAGATTTGGTGGTGGTTCAGGTCGGAAAAGGAAAATCAGACGGCGCAACCTTGGTGGCGTGTGATAAGAAAACCGGTCGAGTCCGGTGGCAGGCTGGTCAGGATGATGCAGCCTATTCGTCCTTGGTTTCGACGGTGCTGGCTGGCACGCCCGTAGTGTTGGCTCTCACGGCCACACAATTGCTCGTGGTCGATTTAAAAGACGGCCAACTCCTAGCGAACCCCACCTTACGCACCGCGGCAAATCGACATGTGGCAACGCCATTAGTTGTCGGCAACACGGTGTTTGTGAACTCTCATACCTTCGGGGTGGTGGCTTTTTCGGCGAGCAAATCCGGAGCGGATTTTCAATTCCAGCAAAAATGGTCAAACCCTGACTGCAAGATCAACCTCGCGAGTCTGGTGTCGATCAAAGGGGCTTTATATGCTCAGGGGCCATTGAAAAATTACGTCTGCCTCGACGCAGCAACGGGACGCCAGCTCTGGTCCCTCCCTAGGTTTGGTAAAGAGTATTCGGCCACCATCGGAATTGGAGAGACGTTATTGGTGCTGACTGATCAAGGTGAAATGATCAGCTTAGCCGCAAATTCAGAGCATCCCCAAGAATTAACTCGGTGGCAGATCTGTGGAAGGCAATGGAACCATCCTGCTGTGGCGGATGGCAAAATATTTATCCGAGATCAGCGAGAGTTGGCGTGCTACGAACTCCCACTAGCCCTCTGAAGAAAACTTCATCCCGCTAGATTGGAGTTGGCGAAATTTGATTGCCTGTGGCAACTTGAACCGTGCGCATTGCCATATATCCAGGCAGTTTTGACCCACTCACGAACGGTCATTTGGACATCATCCAACGGGCGGCGAAGATTTTCGATCGGGTCGTGGTTGCTGTCGTAAAAAATGACAGCAAATCGCCACTCTTCTCGATGGCGGAACGACAGCATTTGGTGGGTCGTTGCGTGGAACACATTTCCAATGTCGAAGTGGATTGTTTCAGTGGACTTTTGGTGAATTATGTCGAGCGACGCGGAACCGATATCATCATTCGAGGACTAAGGGCCGTGTCTGATTTCGAGTTCGAGTTTCAGATGGCGCTGATGAATCGCAAATTAAACGAGCGCGTGGAGACCATTTTTATGATGCCAAAAGATACCTACACGTTTTTGAGTTCTGGGTTGGTGAAAGAGATTGCCCGACTCGGAGGTGATGTGACGCCGTTTGTTCCACCCCCTGTAAGAGAGGCTCTGGATGCTGTATTCTCGTCAACCCTTCCTCAATCCACTGTTTAGGTTATGCCAATTTTAATTAATCTTCACTTGCTCGCGGAGGAGGATCTCCACCTTGTCGGCGAATTGACTCCTCAGGAAGTCGAGTTTGAACTGAATGATGAAATGATCCGCGTGGACTCGCCATTGCAGTATGATCTCGCCATTAGTTATTCAGGGGAGAACATTCTTGTGCAAGGGCGCATCGCGCTTCAACTGAATTGCGAATGCGTACGGTGCCTTCGCTCGTTTCAGGAGTTGATAGAAATCGATCCTTGGGATTTGCTCGTTCCATTGGATGATGAGGACAGTCCCGAAATTGTGGATGATTGTGTTGACATTATTCCGTACCTGAGAGAGGATGCCCTTCTTGCGTTTCCGCGGCATCCGTTGTGCAGCGTGGAATGTAAAGGGTTGACCGTGGAGCCGCCGACAAATGAGGCGACGCCAGGAACCTCACCTCAAGCCGAGGAAAAGTCCTCCGCGTGGGGTGAATTGGACAAGTTGAAGTTAAAATAAATTTGAGAGATTATGGGCGTACCTAAGCGTAAACCTTCCCGTAGCCGCCAGCGCATGCGCCGGGCGTATAACAGTGTTTTGACGCTGCCACAGTTGGGCATTTGCTCCCACTGTGCGGCTCCTGCAACACCGCACCGAGTGTGCCCAGC
>SIAZ01000247.1 GCA_009695405.1 Pedosphaera sp.
CAATACCGCTCCGTCTTGAAAATAGCGGATTCGACACATCAGGAACGCGGCACGTTCCAATCGTCCGTTTGCAGCAATTACCGCTGCCACGACCTTAGGATCAAGTCCCAATCGAACCACCGGAACCTCTCCCGGCTTGTTAATACCTTTCTGCTCTCCTCGATCATACAAAATGACTCGGTACGCTTCCAATGCACTCGTCGGATCCACCGTCTCCCCCGCCAGTAATTTCATCAAATTCTGGTACCCAGCCAATGCAGACTCTTTGCCGGCTATCGCCTCAGCGTAACCACTCCATCGATAGTCTTTCGGATCTTCTGCAATCCCCGCTCGTACCGGATTAAGATCAATGTAGGCGGCCATGGTCGACAGAGTATTTCCCTCTGGATCAAGGAGCGCACTGCGGAATCGTTCTTCCCATAAGTACCCCTTTCGATCGTTCCGCAGATTATACCACTGACTAAATCGCTGTTTCAGTTCTTTCATAAAGACGCTGATGTTCCACATCCGATCCCAGTACGACTCCAGAATTGCGGCCCGCCCTGCTTCTTCCATCGGTTCCAACAAAGCTCTCATCTCTTCAACGCGCTCCGCCGATGCAATACCTGCTAAGCGCAACAAAAATTCATCCAAGGTCGGGAGTTGATCAGGTCGCCGTGGCACAGCCACAAGGATGTGAAAATGGTTACCCATCACACAAAAGGTGAGGATCTGGACACCACAGAAAGTAGCGTAAGAATGGATCATTTTGGTGAATTTTTTTTCTCAAGTTCTCCGAAGATCTTATCTCGATTTACGATGCGAGAGATGCAGTGGTAATAGGAAATAGAGGCATCAGAAGCCCCCGTGAATCGTCTTCGTCTCATGGTCTATCCTTGGAGTTCATTGGTTTAGCAAGCAGGTAGTATACGGACGGAAACCTGCGCCGAGTATCTGGCGCAGACCTATCGGTGCGGGACCCTACTACTTCAGAATAGAACTAGGAATGGGCACTTGGCGCCCAGGGGAGGGAGTGCTAGAGGCGCTCGGATGGGCTATCGGGTGATGCGGTCGAGAGCCGTCAGTCGAAACTGAAAGTTCCTCGGTTAGATCTACCGTCTTCCCACTAGCGGACGAACTCGTCCTGATCGATTCATAAATCAGTGTGGAAACACGGTTTGCCGGCGTAGAAATATTTGCTAGGTTGCGCTGCGAATGATTCGATACGTTTTTTTCTGCCTGCTGATTTTGGTGCCGATTTTATCCAATGCCGCAGAACGGGTGTTTGATTTCACAACGACTCCTGCGGGTTCCGCGCCAGAGGGGTGGACAAATATGCTCGCTGGCGCAGGCAAATTGGGCGAGTGGGAAGTTCGGATGGAGGATGCCCCCTCGATTTCCCCGCAGGCGCCAAAGATCAATAAGATAGCCGTATTAGCCCAAGTATCAGTTTCATCTGAAGATGAGCGCTTTCCATTAATAATTTGGAATGGTGAAAGGTATGGAGATTTTACTTTTACCTCTCGCTTCAAAATCACGGCAGGGTCTTTAGAACAAATTGCAGGCTTTGTTTTTCGTTTTCAAGACCCTCGGAATTTCTATGTCGTTCGAGCGAGCGCTTTGGGAAATAATTTACGGTTCTATAAGTTTATTGATGGCGTTCGATCGGCCCCGATAGGGCCGCTTGTGCCGTTTGAGAAAGGGCGCTGGTACGAGATTTCAGTGCGCGCTTCTGGTAATCATCTAGATATCTTGCTCGACGGAGCCAAGGTCATCCCGACCATGACCGATAATTCTTTCGTTTCTGGGCGGTTAGGTTTTATGACCAAGTCGGATAGCGAAGCTGTATTTGCAGATGCCCGTGTGACTTATCGACCTTTGGAGAGCTTGGCAGCAGCGTTGGTGCGTCAGACGTTGGAGAATCAACCTCGGTTGAGTGGAATCCGTCTGTTCGGTATAGGAGCGGATAAAAGTGGCTTGAAATGCCTGGCCGCCAAGAATCCAATAGATGTGGGGGAAGCAGGTGGTGAGACTCAGCGAAAAGTGTTTGCTGAGAATCAGGTATACTTTTCGCAAACTTCTAAGGCAGCGGTCGTGACGGCGCCCTTACATGACCGCAATGGTGAAGTGATCGGGGTGATGGAATTTCGATTGAAACCGTTTCCGGGGCAAACGGAGTCAACAACTGTGGCTCGTATTATTCCTAGTTTGAGAAAGCTCGAAGCCTCGATCGGTGGGGCTGACGATTTACTCAACTAAGCTCATTTTGGAGGTGAGACGGAGCGGTCGTTTAAAGCGTCAAGACTGAATGGGCCAATCGTTTTACAAAACTCCCAATGAAGCGTGTTGCGACCAGTTCGTTGCCTCGGGCCACTGCGAGGACTTCTTCAGCGGATACAAGTTGGGATGCACCGCCCAGACCGGCTGCAGCATTGGTAATGCAACTGAGACCAGCAATCCGAATCCCGCACTGACGTCCGACAATGACTTCGGGAACAGTGCTCATACCAACGGCATCAGCTCCGAGCGCACCAAAGGCGCGAATTTCAGCTGGGGTCTCAAAACTAGGGCCGGAAACGGCGAGATAAACACCTCTATGAATAGCTAGATTCATCTCCTTGGCGGCATCAGCGAGATGAGACGCCAGTGTAGTATCGTAAGGGAAGGTCAGATCGACAAACCGAGATTTCCCGAGGGTGATTGGACCTCGAAGCGGATTCATCCCCATAAAATTAATATGATCACGGAGGACCATAAAGTCGCCGACTTTAAAGTCCGGATTGATTCCTCCAGCGGCGTTGGTGATCAAAAGTAAGCTGATGCCCAGAGCGGCAAGGACACGCGTAGGAAAGGTCACTTCACTGGGATCCAATCCCTCGTAATAGTGTGATCTGCCATTGAGCACGACGATCGAGACACCGTGCCAATGGCCGAGAATAAGTTGCCCCGCATGTCCGGAGGCGCCTGCAGGTGGAAAGCCTGGCAGATCACAATAAGAAAAGACCTGTTCGACTGATAGAGCTTTGGCGACTGGTCCAAAACCACTCCCCAAAATAATACCGAGACAGGGTCGATCTTTGATCTGTTTGAGGATTAGGGCCGCGGTAGATTCGGGGGTTGGAAGACGTCTGACGCGCATGACTCATGAAGCCTTGGTGAAAAGGACAGACTCTTCAATCTTGGAGCGTGCAGGTTTACCTCAATCGAACTCAATCAGAAGGTTTACAAAGGATCCGATGTTGAACAGAATTAGCGCATCTGAGGCTGATCAATTGGCCGACCTGTAACTATGATTGCTCAAATCCGACACGACTGGAGTCTTGCAGACCTTCGCGCCATCCATGATCTGCCATTGATGGATTTGGTGTATCGAGCGGCGACTGTGCATCGGCAGAATCACGATCCCTCCGAGATGCAGGTGAGCAAGTTGATTTCCATTAAGACAGGGGCTTGTCCCGAGGATTGTTCCTATTGTGCTCAATCCTCTCGCTACACCACTGGAGTTGCGCCCGAGCGGTTGATGGAGACTGGGCGAGTGCTGGAAATCGCGACACGAGCGAAAGAGGCGGGAGTATCGAGGGTGTGTCTGGGAGCCGCTTGGCGGGAGGTAAAAGACAATGCCCAGTTTGACCGTGTTTTGGAGATGGTTCGAGGAGTGACTGATATGGGCTTAGAGGTTTGTTGTACACTAGGAATGCTCAATGAACAGCAGGCTCAACGCCTCGAGGAGGCGGGCCTCTATGCTTACAACCATAATGTAGACTCATCGGCTGAGTTCTATGAAACTATTATTACCACTCGCACTTATGCGGATCGATTGAAGACTTTGGAGACGGTGCGGAAGACGAACATAACCATGTGCTCGGGAGGGATTATTGGACTGGGAGAGACTGTGGAAGATCGATTGAAGATGGTGCAGACATTGTCTCAAGTGCGGCCGCATCCAGAATCCGTGCCCATCAATATTTTGAGTCGAGTAGATGGGACACCGTTAGCGAAGAATGCAGATGTGCCGGTTTGGGAGGTGATTCGAATGATTGCCACGGTGAGGATGGTCATGCCGAAATCAGATGTCCGCCTGACGGCAGGTCGGGTACAATTAGACGATACGGCGCAGGCCTTGTGTTTTATGGCAGGCGCGAATTCCATTTTCAGTAGTGAGACTGAATTTATGTTGACCAGAGCGGTTCCATCACCCAGTTACGATAAAGATAGAGAACTGCTTGCCGCACTAGGATTGCATCAGCGAGAGCCTTTCAAAAATGGGCGTCCGCAGGATAAAGTACCGCCGTTAGCGTGATCTCAAAGCGATAGTGGGGTCAGCATGACAGTCGTAGGTCAGCAAAGGCGAGCAGGTAAAAAAGCTTTTCGTAAGCTTGTCCAAGACTTTGTTAAATCCATTCGATACGACGGCATCACCTGTCTATCGAAAGAAGTTTTACCGCACTCATTCACTTTAAAACTGGTCCGCTAACCGTTCGAATTAGTGCCTTGTGATTCTGGGAGGAGGTGGAATCTTTTTAATCTGAGTACCACACCAAGGGTCGATGTAAGCGAAGATTGGCTGAGCCACTTCTGGGGGGTAGGCGAAGTAAGGTAAGCGTACGCCCAACTCCATGGTTCCCTAATTAACGAGAGTAGGATATTCCGCGATCGAAGGCGGAGGGAGAAAGGTCGACCGACCGGATTAGGCTTTCGCAGGTTTCCAGTTCCAAGGCAGGAGTTCGGCAACGGTGTGGTTCATTGCCTGTGGAATACGCCGCAACACATCCGTCAACCCTGCCACCGGATCTAACCCGTATCGTCGTGCAGTTATTAAAAGACTGTGGGGATAAGTCAGAAACCCCAACAAATAGGCCTTTTATTGGCTTTTTTGATAAGTGCCTATGAAGATGGATGAAGCTGAATACAGTTTAAAGTGTCGGGAATACGTAGGGAAAATAAGGGAAGAATAAGTGAGTAACTTAGGTTGCTTAAAATTCTGAGGAGTAGGAGTGTCTAAAGGATGAAGAATCCCACTAGAAATATAGTGAAGTTGGTGTTAGTGATGGCATTGATGAGGTTGCTTCGATTTCTCGGACGGAGAGTAAGAGGAATCCTGTACCATGGAATCCATCATCAAAGACTCCCCTACAAAAACGCGCCGGAAGTTCGATAAATCGTTCAAATGCGAGGTCGTTCGCAACTGGTTATCGAGCGGTAAG
>SIAZ01000007.1 GCA_009695405.1 Pedosphaera sp.
AACAGTTTCAGCGCCGTCTCCGGGGCAGTGGTCAGTTCTGGACCCGCCCCGGCCTTACCCATCTCCTTCAACTCTGCGTCCTGGTCAAAAACAAGGACGATCACCTCCTCTGGAACTGATTCTTACCGTCAACTCGTGAATGCACGGGACCTATGGAGCGACCGATGACTGGGGCTATAAAGCGGTGGAGAACCGATTAGAAATGCATGATCTCCACGCCACAATTCTGCATCTTCTGGGATTAGATCATGAACGCCTTACCTTTCGTTTTGGCGGACGCGATATGCGTTTAACTGACGTCCATGGCGAAGTTGTTCGTGAGATCATCGCCTAAGTCAAGAAGCGCAGTAAGCTAGACGGTTACTGGAGAACTAATCGATTCGATAGGTTCGTAGAAGGTGTTACGTTGAATTGGTTCTCGGCCCGCTTCTCGAATGGCTTTGACCAATTCTTTTTGGGCGGTCATTTGCGGTGACTTAGCACCGGCCATATGGAAAATATACTCCTCGATAATCGTGCCGTGGAGATCATCAGCACCGTGGCTCAGTGCCACCTGAGCCATCTTTAGCCCCATGCCCACCCAGTAGGCCGTAATGTGATCGAAGTTGTCTAAATAGAGTCGGGACACCGCAATTGTTCGCAACATATCGTATCCACTCGGGGCGTGTTTTACTGGCAGTCCATTATTATCCGGTTGATAAGGAAGCGGGATAAAACCGGTGAACCCCTTGGTTTCATCTTGAAGTTCACGAAGACGTCGGAGGTGGTCGATCCTGTCTTCAAGAGATTCGACATGACCATAAAGGAGCGTGCAGGTGCTGCGCCCGCCGAGTTGATGCCAAGTGCGATGGACATTGAGATATTCCTCGGCACTTTCCTTACCGAGAGCGATTTTTGAGCGGACCTCTTTTTGGAAAATTTCGGCCCCGCCGCCAGTAAGGGCTTCCAGTCCAGCCTCCTTTAATTCCAACAAAGTATCGCGCACCGTTTTTTTTGCCAACCAAGCTAGGTGAAGAATTTCAACAGCGGTAAAACACTTCAATTGAAGGCGGGCATCCAGTGACTTCAAGGCCCGAAGAAAACCGGTATAGTAGGAGAAAGGGAGAGAGGGATGAAGCCCTCCGACGATATGAAGTTCGGTAATGCCGAGAGAGAGGGCTTCGCGAGCTTTCTCCACCATTTGTTCTGCAGAAAGTTGGAACCCATCATTGTCCCTTTTTTTTCGGCTAAAAGCGCAAAACTGGCAGCTCAGTATGCAATAGTTGGAGTAGTTAATGTAGCGATTGACGATATACGAGGCCCGCAATCCGTTGCGGCGCCGATTGGCGAAGTCGGCGATGGCACAGAGGGCATTCAAGTCGGTGGTTCGAAACAAGCGCAGGGCATCGTCGTCATTGAGACGAGTGCCAGAGACGACCTTTTCGTAAAGGTCTCGGAACGGTCCACGTTGGAGGAAGAAGTCCACGGAGGGAAATGAACAGCAAAGTCATTAAAGCGCAAAGGAGGACATTGGGATGTTTACCGACTTTTTGACCGGAGCAGACCTGATCGAGGGACGTCTTTTGACCTTCGAATCGGTCGATCTCCCGCTTGCGGTCGAATCAAGATCGGGTGTATTTAATCTCCCACACTGTTATGAATAATCGTCCTATTCGGCGAGGGATTACCCTCGTCGCTCTTGTTCTCACCGCCGTGATTTCGCTGTCCGCAGCCAAGGACTCGGATAGTAAAAAAAAGGCGCCAGCGACAGGGGAAGGCGCGTGGCACACCTTATTTGACGGAACAAATACCGCCCAATGGCGAGGATACAAGGCGGAAGGATTCCCTCAAAAAGGTTGGGTTGTGGAGTCCGGAGCCTTGCGTCATGTCGCGGGTCAAGGCGGGGGAGACATTGTAACGCGCGAAACATATGCTGATTTTGAATTGCGCTTTGACTGGAAGGTAGTGCCCGGTGCTAACAGCGGGGTGATTTATCGGGTGACCGAGGACCACGGAGCCAGTTATGAAATCGGCCCAGAGTATCAAGTTTTAGACGAATCCAAGCATGCGGACGGGAAGAATCCCAAAACCAGTGCGGCGGCGCTTTATGCTTTGATCGCTTGTAATGCTGAGAAGGAGTTAAAGCCGGTTGGGGAATGGAATCAGGCCCGTATTGTGGTGAAAGGCACACGTGCTGAGCATTGGCTCAACAAGAAGAAGGTAGTCGAATATCAGTGGGGCGGATCGGAGACATTGAAGTTGATTTCTGAATCTAAATTCAAGGGGATGCCTGGATTCGGTCGAAATGCGGCGGGCCACATTGCCTTGCAAGATCACGGCGACGACGTCTGGTTTCGCAAGATTAAAATTCGGAAGTTCTGAAGTTGAAATGGCTGCCGTTAAAGGGGCGGTGAGAACCGCATTAACGGCTTTTTCCCGACTGTGTTAGAACTGAATTGGGTGACGCTCTTGCAAAAATATGCAGTAATTGCGTCCATCATCTTGACCTTTTTTTAACCTTGGGCATCCTACGCTGCCCTAGAGGGAAAAAACGGCCACTATGCAGCACATCCGAAATATCGCGATCATCGCTCACGTTGATCACGGCAAGACGACGCTGGTCGATTGTCTTCTGAAACAATCTGGAACCTTCCGCGCCAACCAAGCTGAGTCTCAGATTGAGCGCTTGATGGACTCCATGGATCTGGAAAGGGAGAAGGGAATCACCATTCGCGCCAAAAACGCGGCGTTCAAATACAAAGATTTCCACATTAATATTGTGGACACTCCGGGCCATGCCGATTTCGGCGGCGAAGTGGAACGAATCATGAACATGATCGACGGCGTTTTGCTCGTTGTTGATTCTTCAGAAGGACCGCAGGCTCAAACTCGCTTCGTCTTGCGGAAAGCCTTAGAAGCTGGGGCAAAGCCCATCGTGGTGCTCAACAAGATCGACCGCGACAATGCGAATCCAAAGAAGGTGCTGGACTTGGTTTTTGAACTCTTTATGAGTTTGAATGCCACCGATGAGCAGTTAGATTTTCCCTTCATTTATTGCTCTGCCAAACAGGGCTATGCTAAGGTCGAACTCGAACATAATACCGACACGATGGAGCCTTTGTTCGAGGCGATTGTAAAACACATTCCTTCTCCCAGAGCACGGGCTGGAGAGGGCTTCCAGTTGCTGGTCGCAAATCTCGATTACAGCGACTACATGGGCCGTATTGCTTTCGGCAAGATTGTCGAAGGAAAGATCAAGGTGGGAGACCCCGCCATCTGTCGACATGGTCACGGCAAGATTTCGAAGGGTAAGATCACTATGATCCACCATTTCGAAGGAATGAAGCGGATTGAAATCACCGAGGCTAGCGCTGGTGACATTGTTGGAATCGCTGGATTTGAAGAGGTTTTTATCGGGGAAACAATTTGCGATAGTCTCTCGCGGGATTCCCTCCCCTATATCCCCATTGATCCTCCGACAATTCAGATGGAGTTCGCCGTAAATGACGGACCTTTGGCGGGTCAAGACGGCAAATTGGTCACCGCTCGACATATTTGGGATCGTTTGGTGAAAGAGATTCGAACCAACGTCGCGCTGCGTATTGCTCAGACTAGTGACCCGAAGGTGTTTGCCGTCGCTGGCCGCGGAGAAATGCAGATTGCCATTCTCGTTGAGCAAATGCGTCGTGAAGGATTTGAAGTGCTGGTTAGTCGCCCTGAGGTCTTGTGGAAAAAGGGAGAGGATGGAACGGCCCTTGAACCAATCGAAAAGGTGTACGTCGAATTACCAAATGAAAATCTGGGTGCAGTGATGGAGAATCTCTCCTTCCGGAAAGCTCAGATTACTAATATGTCCCACATCGGTAGTCAGGTATCGATTGAAGCCTTGGCCCCCATGCGTGGGTTGATCGGCTTTGAGACAGACTTGGTCAATATGACCAAGGGTATGGGTGTGGTGAGTCATCTTTTCCACGAATACGGCGAAGACTGCGGTGAGATTGCGGCTCGCAAGAGCGGATCTTTGGTATCGATGGATGACGGTGAAGCGACGGCTTATGCTCTTAATATGATTCAAGAGCGTGGACGCTTGCTCGTGGAACCGGGCGACATGATTTATGTCGGAATGATTGTGGGCGAGAATGCCCGCGAGAATGACATGCCCGTGAATCCGGTGAAGGAAAAGAAACTCACCAATATGCGGTCGCAGGGCGACGGTAAAGGCATTCAATTGAATGCGCCGCTTCGCCTCAGCCTTGAACGAGCCTTAGAGTATATCGACGTCGATGAATACGTTGAGGCCACACCAAAGAATCTCCGACTCCGGAAGAAGGTTTTGGATGAAACGGTCCGTAAGCGCTCCGAGAAGCAGCGTTCGATCAAATACGTCGAAGAATAGGTCGACGATTAAACAAGAGACCGGATTCGCCAAAAGCCGATCCGGTCTTTTTTTGCCTAAAATCGGGAATTTAACCCCTCTTTTAAAACTTAGTGCGCTCAAAATTTCAAATTAGGCATCCTTGATTCAAGTTCAGCGATAATCACCCCGCTGAGGGGCAGCAAAGTGTAGTTGCAACGAAAGTTCACGACGAACTCCACAGGCAACAAATGATTAGATCGTAGGATATAGGATCTCCAATGGGATTATTCCTAATGGATAAACTTCGAGGGTTTGTCCCGCTCTTAGCTTCCCTGAAACGAGTGCCAGTTTAAGCTGATTCACTTTTTAAAGACCGAGTCTGTCGGTGCGGACTCGGTCTTTTTGCGGTTTCTTTATCGCTCGAAATTGAAATTAACCAGCGATAGCCAATTGGCCGCAGCCTGCTGCAATATCGATTCCACGCCGTTGGCGGACGGTGCTGGGCATGGCGTACTCAAGCAGAATCTCTTGAAAAAGACGCGCACCGTTCCCTTCAGTAGGACGCCCATCATAGCCTCCAGTTGGGTTGAGTGGGATTAGGTTTACCTGTGAGGGAATTCCTTTTAGCAGTGAGCCAACGGCATGAGCATCAATAGCTCTGTCGTTTCGTCCTTCGATCAGTGTCCACTCAAAAAAGATGCGCCGCATCCGTCGTGCCGTGTATTCTCGACAGGCATCCATCAGTTCATCGAGCGGCCATCGCCGCGCGACGGGGACGAGGAGTGCTCGTTCCTCTTGCGTTGCAGCGTGAAGAGAAACAGCGAGATGCGCTGGCCGGCTTTCGGCCGCAAGACGGCGGATTCCTGGAACGACACCGACGGTAGAAATGGTTATTCGTTCCCCACCTAGAGCCAGGCCAGAAGGTTCACAAAGAATATCTACTGCTTGCATGACCGCATCGTAGTTATGCAACGGTTCACCCATGCCCATAAAAACGAGGTTACGCAATCGTTCGTGGCGATGATGGACAGAGGGATGGTCTGGTCGACAGAGAGCTGGAGTCGGGAGATGAGGTGTCGAAGGATCGGGGGTTGTTTCACGTAGTACAGATTCGACATGAAGCGCTTGAGCTACGATTTCGGCGGTTGTGAGGTGCCGAGTGTACCCCATTTGGCCGGTAGCACAAAAGACACATCCCATAGCGCAACCAACTTGAGAACTAACGCAAGCGGTAGTGCGGCCACGGTAACGCATGAGGACTGTCTCAATCTTATGCCCATCACCCAGACTTAAGAGGTATTTGCGAGTGAATCCATCGGATGAATGGGTTTCCCGAGCCACCGAGGGAAAAGTGAAATCTAATTCATCTGCGACGCGTCGCAGAAATCGGGTAGGCAATCGATCACGTGCAGTAAAAGCGCGATGCCCCCTTTGATAGAGTTCGTTCCAAAGGGTCACTGCGTGGATTCGAGAAAAACCCCAAAGAGAGGTCAGATCGATCAATTGGGTTCGAGTCAACCCGAGGAGATCGTTACGGGGTGAGTTTTCGGAAATGGAACATTCTTCAGCCATGGGCGGCACTTGCTAGTGGGCCTAGACATACTCCACGGAAGCGGGTATCTCGGTCAAACATTCCGATTCGGGCAAGGGCTAGAATGTATGTGACGCCGCTGCTGCCGTAAACGGTGCCTGAGTCGGCCTATCCTCTAAAAAGGCGCACTCCTCCCCGCCTCAACTCGTCTCGGTATCCCCGTGCCAGCACTCATCGCAGTAAATATTTAGTCGGCACTAGCTCCGAAGTTGATTATTGGGTTCGAGCATTTTTGCTAAACAGCTTCCAACTTTGACTCAGCGGAGCAAATTAGGGTTTTACCCCATCCCTGAGAATCTGTAGGGCGAGAAGGGCCGCATGAAACTCGGCCGCTTTTTTGCTGTGCCCCAGCCCTCGGGCGAGTTCGATTCCATTATGAAAAACAGCGCACTTGAAGGTGCGATTATGGTCGGGGCCCTCAGCTAAAATTAGCTGATAACAGGGTGCCTCAGGCGAGTTAATCTGCAAAAACTCCTGCAATTCTCCTTTAGGATTGGAGAGGTTAAGAGGTTCATTCATATCGGAACCGCTTTCCCGCAACAGTCGAACTAACAATTCACTCGCTTTCACTAATCCACCGTCCAAATAAACGGCGCCAACCACGGCCTCAAAGGCATCGGCTAGGGTCGAGTTCCGGGTTCGTCCACCACTGACATCCTCACCACGACTCAACAATACATACCGCCCCAGATCGAGTCGCCGTGCCTGAGCCGCAAGAGAAGTGCGATTGACCAAACGAGCACGGGCCTGAGTCAGGTCGCCCTCGCCAAGATTTGGAAATCGATCGTACAGTTCTCGAGTTACCACCACTTGAATCACAGCATCACCGAGAAATTCTAGGCGTTGATTATGATTTTGGCCGTCAGCACCTTCGCGAGTCAGAGAAGGATGAGTTAGAGCTAAGATAAGCAAATTGGGATCACGAAAGTGATATCCAAGGCCTGCTTCCAGTTCGATAATTTCTGGCATTTCAATGGCAGATCGCTTGCAGAAGACTGCCTGAGGCAATCCTCAACGAGCAACCCGTTTAGTTGTTAGACAGGAACGATCATCTCCGGTGCAAGTGTCTCGACATCACTGGGGAGATTAAATGGTTCTTCGATGAATCCAGCACTTAGGATTCGCGGATCGGGTTGCAGGCTGGGAATACCATACTCGAGAAGTTGCGAAACGTCTCGCTGCACTTGTTCAAGTTGGGACAATTGCAAATCCGGATCCGCAATAGTGAAAAGATCTCCAGACCGAGGATGCTCATAAACAAACACCCGCCGCCCAGACTCACGAGACTGTGCCTTGACCCGCAAGACTCGTTTCCGCTCCAGCATCACCGCGAGAATGTAAGTCGCACCAGCGTAACGATCGTCAGGCTGTTCTAATAACTTTCGCAAGAGAGACTCGGCATCCTCCTTTTGAATGGCATCGGGTGCTACTGCGGGAGGGGGTTCATAGATTCCTCGCCAATGGGATACCAACCCTTGACGGGCCAAAATCTCAGCCGATTGATCTTTAAAAGCGTCAGAGCAAAGATCAAGCCGTTCAAATCCGGTCTTCGCATCGAGTAACACCGTATGATAAGCCTCACCGTGGCTAAACGGACGACCGGTGATCTTACAAACGTGCGCCCGCGACTGGATGTGCCATTCAATCATTGAGACGGACTTAAGTATCGGGGGAAGGCCTCCCGGTGCAACAGGGTTTTCTGTCCAATTACCGCGTACCACCACCCGCTCATCTGGGAAATTGAACCAAAGAACTGGTTGAGCGTAGGAGGGCAAACGACTCTGAAATCCGCTCGATTAGTAAGAGGACCTCGACAAATCGACCGAGGATTCCCAACTCAGTGGTGCCTCCTTGCAGATTTCATGGAAACTACGTAACCCTCTGATTCCGTGCTTTAATTGAGTCACTTTCGATTTAGATATTTGGCTTGAGGCGGCGATAAATCCCAATAATTGAGCACGTAACTGGCTTCAGGAGGAACCGCCTTGTTGCGGCTTTTCTTAACTTTACAGATCCATGCTTTCACTTTTTAGTGCATCCAATTTAGAAAAACCGTTGCTTGAACACATAAATCTAAGGAGGATCTCTGTTCGGTTTCGGGACGTAGCTCAGCCCGGTAGAGCACTTGGTTTGGGACCAAGACGTCGCAGGTTCAAATCCTGTCGTCCCGACCATTCCTCTCTTTCCTCAGAGTTACTCATCTCAAATCAGCAAACCGACCGGCGTTGCTGTTTTTAACCCGCTCAAAACTAAGGACTTTTCGCCGTTGAATTCCTAATTCCATCGCGGCAGCTAATTGCAGGCGTGACGAACGGCACAGGTCTGATATTTCGTGGGGATGCTTCTGAAACTTCCTACCAGAGCCCCCGTGGCTGCATCCCTTCTCGCTCTTCTCCTTGCCCCCGTTTCATTTAGTGCCGAGATCTTTTTTGTTGCGACCCCATTAACCTCGGGCGAATTTACCAAGGGAATTGAAGGCCCAGCCTGCGATCGCAAAGGAAACATCTACTGCGTGAGCTACCTCGAGTCAGCTAACATTGCTCAAGTTACGCCGAGCGGTCGGACTAAACTCTTCGTTACCCTCCCCAAAGGTAGCACCGGCAATGGAATTCGCTTCGATCCGAATGGGTCCCTGTTCGTTGCTGATTATACCGGTCATAATATCCTCCGCATCGACTCCATCTCAAAGAAAATTACCGTATTCGCTCACCAATCGGCGATGAATCAGCCCAACGATTTGGCCATAGCCTCGGATGGAACCCTGTACGCCAGCGATCCCAACTGGAAAAACAACACGGGTCAGGTCTGGCGAATTACTCGCGACGGTAAGACTCATTTGGAGGCGGCGGATATGGGTACCTCTAACGGGATTGAAGTGAGTCCGGACGGCCACCGAGTTTATGTGAATGAAAGCGTTCAAAGAACCATTTGGGTCTTTGAACGCGACAACACTGGGGCATTAAAGAACAAGCGCGTGTTAAAGAAATTCGATGACTTTGGATTTGACGGAATGCGCTGCGATATCGATGGCAACCTTTATGCAACCCGCCATGGCAAAGGAACGGTCATCAAACTTTCGGCGACCGGCGAGGTGCTACGGGAGATTGACGTCCTTGGCCCAAATCCTACCAATATCTGTTTTGGCGGGGAGGACGGTTGTACCGCCTATGTGACCGAAGCCAGTGCAATGCGGTTGGTACAATTCCGCGTCGATCGTCCAGGCCTAGAGTGGGCAAGGTGGAAACGATGATCTCCTTCGCCAGTTGCGACTGGGGAACCTCTACTTTTCGATTACGTCTTCCTCCAGGGGACTGCCCTAGAGAAATTCGTAATCAAAGTGGCGTCGCTAGTTTGGCAAACCGAGGAGGAGACCGAGCGCAAGGTTTTCGAGATACCCTCAATCAAGCACGAAGTGCCTTGTCTGTCCCAACTGAGATGCCGATATTGATATCAGGGATGGCCAGTTCAAGCCTCGGTTGGAAAGAACTTCCTTATGCAGAACTCCCTTTCGCTCTCGATGGGAGTGATGCCGTTTGGAGCGACCTTGGGGAACACCTCTACTTAATTTCAGGGGTCCGAGGTACTACTGACATGATGCGTGGCGAAGAAACCCAAGCGTTAGGAGTAGCCGCACTTCTAGGAAACACGTTGCCAACAGAAGCCACCTTGATTCTCCCAGGGACCCATTCAAAACATTTAACTTTAAGGAACGCCCAAATATCCGAAATACAGACCTTCATGACTGGGGAGCTTTTTGACCTCCTGAGTCGGCATAGTGTCTTGAGACATTCGACGACATCGGATGCCATCTTTGACGCGACTTCATTCCAAGACGGCGTTACAGCGATTCGGACACACTCCTTAATCGCCAAGTTGTTCCGCGTTCGAACTCGACAGGTCCTCGACCACAAAGATGCCGCGTCGAACACTGCCTTCCTCAGTGGCCTTCTGATTGGTACCGAACTGGCTGAACTCGCTGATAATAAACACCCTCTCATCGTGGCTGCAACAGAGCCTCTACTGCGAGCCTATCGGCTCGCGGTCCAAGTTCTTGAAATATCCACTCGAGTACAGTTTCTCGACGCAGATCAGTTGACAGAACTTGGGCAAGCGGTCCTTCTGCCGCAGATTTTGCGGACCGCTGGATTAGTCTAAGAAAAAGTTTTGCCATGGGATCTTCCTTTAACAGAGTTTTGTTCGACCGTTGCCCGATCGTCGGAATCTTGCGCTCTTTTCCCCGAGATCAGTTGGAACAGATGGTGATCGCTGTGACGGAAGTTGGAGTGATCAACCTCGAGATTACGCTAAATAGTCTTGGTGCTGAGGATCTGATTCGACTTACCCGCGACCGAGTAGGGGACCAAGGCAATGTCGGAGCGGGTACAATATTGAACCTCTTTGACCTCGACCGCGCACTGGAGGCGGGGGCTTCCTTTATTGTAACGCCGACCCTAAACCCTGAGGTCCTGCGTGCTTGCGCGATGAGCGGTGTGCCGGTGATGTCGGGGGCTTTGAGCCCAGGAGAAATTGTCACTGCTTGGGAATTAGGGGCGGATTGGGTCAAAGTCTTTCCTGCGAATCTCGGCGGCCCCGCTCAGATTCGCGCAATTAAGGCTCCCTTTCCGGACATTCGCCTGATGCCTACCGGCGGAGTCACCGTAGAAACGTTACCCGCATTTTTGAAAGCAGGTGCTGATGCCTTTGGAGTTGGGAGTCCCTTGTTTGATTCACGCCAAGCCGCTGCAAGCAACTGGGACTGGTTCCGAAAACAAGCTCAACGTTTTGTCGCTGCCTTTCAAAGCGCCGTTTGACTCCTCGATTCACTCAAGGGAATCACTTGGAATCTTTCGTTAAAAGGAAGCGCCAGTGCACGAACCGCACTGTGTAACTCACGTGCTAAAGCCTTGCGGTTCGGGTTAACCCGAGGTTCGCCAAAATGAATGACAGCTTTGATCCGACGCTTCCCAAGAAGATTTAAGAAATGAGGTAGAAAGATCATGTCGAGCCAGTAGGCGACCTCGTTTTCAACCGAGCCGTCTTCCAAAGAATAACCAATCCAAGCAGGGGTCACCGGCCACCCCCGCTCTGCTGCTGGCGCGAGCAAAGAACTTAAAAAAGGCAAAACGCGATCGCCACCTGAGCTGGTGCCTTCTGGGAACATCGTCAGAACAACTCCTTGTTCGATGACCTCAACAAATTCCGGTTCAATATCGGCGACGTCCCCACGACGTGACCGATTAACAAAAAGTGCACCGCTCGCTCGAGCAATCTGTCCAATCAGAGGCCAGCCGCCGACTTCGATTTTTGAAAGAAAGACCATCTCACCTGCTGACGTTAGCGCGAGCATATCGAGATAGCTCAAATGATTGCAGACTAGCATTCCTCTCGTCGGGGGGCGACCCCGGCTTTCAACCTCGAGCCCGATGATCGATTGAAGTCGACTGCTCCAGAGCCGGAGCCAACGCGCACGGCGTCGAGTTAACGGCAGCAAACGTTCAGAGGTCTTAGGGCAAGCCACCGCAACCAGAGCGCAAACGGCTAAGACGAGAAAAAGGATTGAGCTCCAAACTGAGCGACACGCTGCAGGCAACTGTATCATAGATGTCAGTCGAAGAGTTCAGCTGCCAGCAGGTCCAAATCGAGAACCGTGAGAAAATCAATGGTTCTAAACTCACTATCAAGTGCCGGCGGACCGCAAATTTTTGCGCCGAGAGACAAATAGCCGTCCAGCAGACGAGGCAAACGGAACGACTCCATCGACATCTGGTCCATCGGACATTCGTAAGCGGGCAGTGGCAATGTCCGCCAAGGCTCAGAAGCGAGGTGGGTCCTCATGATCTGCGAATAGGCCGCAGTGCCCATGGCTGGATCCGTCGTCGGGAGCGAACTGCATCCGACGATATAACGTCCACCTCGTTCACGCCCATAAGTAATAATACTCCGCCACAAAAGGCCGATGACCGCGATATTGCGATGTTGGCTATGAACACACGCACGACCGGCCTCAACGGTTTGTAAGAGATGCGATTTGAGAGGATTGAAATCAAATTCGAGCCCACTGTAAAACCCGAGATTAGCCTGAGCCATCGAGCCAGTTTGTAAGCGATAGGTGCCAACAATTTCGCCAGTAGTAAGGTCCTCAACCACCAGATGATCGCACACTTCATCGAAAGGATCACTATCTAGGCAGGTCAGATAGCTCGCATCTAAACCCTCATTCAATTCCACGTTGAAAACTAAAAATCGAAGGGACTGAGCGGCACGAAGGTCGGCGCGGTCACGGGCGAGCCGGGCACGGTATCGGTCGGAAATTCCACCATAGGCTAAAACGCGTAGACCAAGAGTGGACGATTTGGTGGCTTTGAGCAGTGAAGTCATGGGCGTCGCAGCGGGTAGAGGTGTGATTAAACCGACCCCCGTTTCATACCAGATGAATTTCAACTTTGAACAGTTGACAAGTGCAACGTTGACGCAACGACTGAGTGACGAGAAAACAGCCAAGTGTCCGGCTCACCGACGGACAGAATAAGAAGCGTAAAGTGCGGGCAATCCTCGGCATCAATCCTTTAAACTAGGAAAGCAATTGCGAAATACTCGGCAACTTTCCGAATGAGTGGGATGCCAGCGGTACGCCTACTTCTGTTTCGCTGAGAAAGTAGCATCGTGGCCCGAAAATGACCTGATCAACCCTCATCGCCTTTAATCACGGCACTCTCTGAGGAAAGTCTTAGAGGGATGGCCCCCCCTGTCCGAACTTAAAACCCGAGTAATTAAATCAAACCGCGTTCCTCTAATTGGTCTTCGTCAAGCCCAAGAAAATGCCCGAATTCGTGAAGAAATGTCACACGTACTTCCTCTCGGTAAATTGCCTCTTCTGCATCGGCGTAGTCCCAAATGTTCTGAAGGAACAAACGAATCTCTCGAGGACTGGATCCCGCCTCCTCGCCGCTGATCCCAACTGGGTCGCCGGTATAGAGTCCCAATAAATCTGGGTCCAACCCCTCGCTCAGTAGCGCGTCGTCTGGATAATCTAAGTAAAGAATTGGTAGAGTTAAGGCGAGCGGTTGAAGGTCCAATGGCAAGGCCCTAATAAGAGCGTCCACCTCATCAGTGGCGATGCGAACAATGTCTTCCCAATAGGTAGCCATACAGGCTTCAGAATAGGGAAGAGAATGGAGGGTGTCAGCCCTGGTCGCTAAGGACTTTCAATCAAAAAGCACTTGTAAAAAATTTCACAGTTAGACAGTCTTTTCTTCGTCCTTCGACTTAAACCTTAGTTCAGTTGAGCCGGATTGGCCGGGAGGTCGGTTGTTAACACTCAATTTCATGCGTTGGTATCAAACTTTTTTAGCTGCCGTTGTGCTGATAGGCATGCGGTTCACGGCAATGGCCGCAGAAACGGTCCTTGCTGATGGATCCCATGCCACCTTGGAGCATGCGGCAGCAGTGGAACAGGGCCTTCCCTCAGCTGCACCGATTCTTTTTAGTATTGGCCCGCTGCCAGTGACCAATTCGATGGTCATGACTTGGGTCGTTTCTCTTCTGTTGGTTGTTGCGGTTCGTATCGGGGTCGGCAATCTCCAAGCGATCCCTGAGGGGGCACAGAATTTCTGGGAGTGGTTGGTTGAATCTCTGTATAACTTTTTGGAAGGAATTATTGGCTCGGATTTGGTCAAAAAGACCTTCTGGTTTTTTTCGGCTCTTTTTATCTTTGTGGTGACAACCAATTGGTTCGGTCTGTTGCCGGGTGTCGGCACCATTGGATATGGCGTTGCGAGCGATCATGGATTCCATGTCACTGACCCTCTTCTAAGGGGCGCTAACGCCGATTTTAATATGACCCTAGCGTTATCGCTGGTTTTCTTCTTTCTTTGGGTGGTTTGGGCATTACAAGCCAATGGGCCTATTGGGTTAGTGAAGCATCTTTTCGGAGCAAAAGGCGGCTTGGGAGGTTTCATGGGCCTTATTTTGATCGTCGTTTTCTTTGCAGTCGGCCTATTGGAGGTCGTTTCTATTATATTCAGGCCTGTTTCCCTTAGCTTCCGGCTCTATGGCAATGTGTTTGCTGGCGAAAATATGCTCGAGTCAATGACCCTTTTAGGTGGGCCGATCTGGGGATTTCTAACTGCCTTGCCGTTTTATTTCATGGAACTTTTGGTTGGCTTGGTCCAAGCCTTGGTTTTCATGTTGTTGACGGCGGTTTTCACTCTACTGATCTGTTCGCATGACGAAGATCACTCTGAGGAAAGCTCTCACCACTAATATTTTGATCGTCAGACGGTAGCAAGTCTGCCGGGGCGATCAGGTAACAAAAAAAGCTAAGATCATCATGATGCTCGCAGAAATATCTGGTAATGTACACGTTGCAGGCGCCACGTTAGGGGCCGCCATCGGGGTAGGTTTAATTGGTAAAGGCGCCGCGGAAGCGGTCGGTCGCAACCCGGGTGCGGCTACCAAAATCCTAGTTCAAGCGATCCTCAGCACGGCTTTCGCCGAGGGAATCGTGTTCTTCGCCATGTTCCTTTGGAACGGTAAGTAGTCCCTACGGCGCGAGATTAACCTCTCGCGCCTTCCCTTTACTCTTTCCCCTTTCTCTAAAGATGAGCCCGCTTCTTATACTTGCTGCCGCTGATGCTGGTCCGATCGGTCAGATCGCCAAGACTTTTGGGGCCAACGTTCCGGCGTTGATCGCCAACACGATCAGTTTTGTTTTGGTTGCTTTGGTCCTGAAGAAGTGGGCAATCGGTCCGATCCAAGCCACTCTTGAGGACCGCCGGAGAACGATCGCTTTAGGCTTGTCCAATGCCGCTCAAGCCAAAAGCGAATTGGCCGGCGCTCAACAGAAGTCTCAAGAATTGCTCGTCGCCACAGGCCTCCAGACAACTCGTATCATTGAAGAAGCTCGAGTTGCTGCCGCCAAACTCACCGAAGTAGAGATCCAACGAGCCGTTACGGCAGCAGCAGATATCATTGCTAAAGCAAAACAGGCCAATGAAGAGGAACTCAATCGGATGCGCTTGGAACTGCGCAAAGAAGTGGGACGGTTGGTGGTTGCCGCAAGTATTCAAGTTACGGGCAAAATGCTAACGGCCGAAGATCGTCAACGACTCGCGCAGGAGACACAGCAGCAATTCAGCGCCTAAAACTCTTCGCTAAGTCACTGTCATTAAGATGAAAATCGGAAAACAAGCACGTCGCGACGCGAAGGATCTCTTTTTAGCCTGTCGTCGTGAGGGGATTTTGGATTCGAACCGGGTGCGTCAAACTGTGACTCAGGTTTTGGAGGCCAAGCCGAGGAATTATCTCGGCCTTCTGTCCCATTTTCAGCGCTTAGTTCAGATTGAAATCGAAACCCACACCGTGCGGATCGAGAACTCTGTTCCAACTTCCGATGCGTTGATGGCCGAGTTACAGGCTTCACTCACCCGACGGTATGGCCTCGGCCTCGAATTTGAATTTCACGTAGATCCGTCTCTTATTGGTGGCTTGCGAATCCAGATCGGTAGCGATGTCTATGATGGCACCGTGAAATCGCGTCTGACCGCCCTAGAATCTAGTTTTTAACGATCACTCCCAATTCACACAGAAGACATGAGTTCCCTGCTCCAAGAAATTGAGGCCCAAATCGCCGGTGCAAAGGCATCGGTGACCCAGCAAAACATCGGGCATATTCGCGAAATTTCCGACGGTGTATGCAAGATCGAAGGTCTCTCGGCATGTATGTCGAACGAGATGCTCGACTTCGGCAATGGCATCATCGGTTTGGCTCTGAATCTTGAAGAGACCGAGGTGGGTGCGATTATTATGGGCGACTACACTTCTCTCCATGAAGGTTCCGAGGTTAAAACCACTGGGAAATTATTGTCTGTCCCAGTGGGTAAAGGTCTCCTAGGCCGAGTGGTGGACGTTTTGGGTCGCCCTTTGGATGGTAAGGGAGAGGTAAAGGGATCAGCAATTTATCCCGTCGAAAAAATCGCCTCGGGTATCGTTAAACGCAAATCAGTCAATCAACCGTTGCAGACGGGTATTATGGCGATTGACGCGATGATTCCGATCGGGCGAGGTCAGCGAGAGTTGATCATTGGCGATCGTTCCACCGGCAAAACCACGATTGGCGTGGACACCATGATCAATCAAGCTCGGATTAATCGCCAGAATTCAGATCAGAAGGACTTTCGCCCTGTCTATAACATCTACGTTGCGATCGGGCAGAAACAGTCAAATATCGCTCGTGTGGTAGCTGAACTAGAGCGCGCGGGCGCCATGAAGTACACTATCGTTGTCGCCGCTGCTGCATCCGACTCGGCCGCTGACCAATATCTAGCACCCTTCTCAGGTGCAGCAATGGGTGAGTGGTTCATGGATAATGGCATGGATGCATTGATCATTTTTGATGATCTCTCGAAACAGGCAACCGCTTATCGCCAAGTTTCCTTGGTTTTGAAACGCCCCTCAGGACGTGAAGCCTATCCCGGTGATGTATTCTATCTACACAGCCGTCTTTTGGAACGTTCCGCTCGGTTGAACGAGAAGAACGGGAATGGATCGCTAACAGCGTTGCCGATAATTGAAACTCAAGCGGGCGACGTGTCCGCTTATATTCCAACCAATGTCATCTCGATTACAGACGGTCAGATCTATTTGGAAACGGATCTTTTCTATCAAGGGGTTCGTCCCGCGATTTCTGTTGGTCTGTCTGTGAGTCGAGTCGGATCTGCTGCCCAGATCAAGGCGATGAAACAGGTGGCTGGCAAGATCAAGCTGGATCTAGCGCAATTTCGAGAATTAGCCGCTTTTGCTCAATTTGGTTCGGATTTGGATGCCAAAACACAGGCAACTCTCGAGCGTGGAAAGCGCATCGTTGAACTCTTCAAACAATCTCAGTACAACCCAATTCCAGTCGAGATTCAGGTCTCTATCCTTTGGACAATGCAGAATGGGCTTTTGGATGACGTGCCGGTGGAAAAAGTGAAGGACTTCCAGATTAAATTAACCGACTTCTTGGGAACTCGAAAGGCGTCTTTCTTGGAAAAAGTTCGCAATGAGAAAGCATTCAGCGATGCGCTGGCCGCCGAACTCAAGGCAGCCGTTGTCGAGTTTAAGCAAGGCTATCGCTGAATGAACGGTAGTCTGTAATAGTTCTTCTAAGCCATGCCCAGCACACGCGATATCCGGCGCCGTATTAAGTCGGTCAAGAATACAGCGCAGATCACCAAGGCGATGCAAATGGTCGCCTCAGCAAAGATGCGTAAGGCGCAGCAGGCTGCCATTTCGGGCCGACCTTACGCCCTTCTGATGAATGAGGTGCTCGGAGCAGCAATTTCTGGCGCTGGGGACTTCAGTCATCCGCTCATGGAACGGCGTGAGATTAAGAAACGTGCTTTGATCGTTATTAGCACGGACAAAGGTCTTTGCGGTGGACTGAACACAAATCTCCTTCGCGAAGCGTTCAAACTTCCAGCCTCCACAACCGTCTATGTTGCGGCTGGGCGCAAGGGCAGTCAGTGGGTAGCACGCCTCCGACGCGAATTGTTGGCAGAATTTTCCCCTAAGGATACCCCTCGTTTTGAGGATGCACGCGCAATCTCCAAATTCGCCCAAGAACTTTTCTTATCAGGTAAAGTCGATGCGGTGGATGTCGTGTTTACCAACTATATCAATACACTCACCCAGAAGGCTGAACTCAGATCTCTGTTGCCTCTTGGTAAGATTCAGAAACTAGACTCCGATATCCGTGGTGCAGGGATTAAGGAGGAATTAAGAGGAACTTCGGGCTTAGACTATACCTTCGAGCCCAGTGCGCCCAACGTTTTGGGCAACCTTCTTCCGCACTACGTTAATTTTCAAATTTTTCAGATGCTCTTAGAAGCGAAGGCTTCGGAGCATTCGGCGCGAATGGTCGCAATGAAAAGCGCGACTGATAACGCCAAACAGATCATTAAGGACCTGACCTTGGAGTATAACAAACTTCGTCAGGCGAATATCACTAAGGAACTTCTCGAAATTACCAGCGCCGCTATGGCGATGGGCAACTGACCCCTCTCGGACATGAATACAGGAAAGATCGTTCAGATCATCGGGCCCGTCGTCGACGTTGAGTTCACCGGAACTTTGCCGTCGATCTACAATGCGTTGACCGTTGATTTTACGCCACCCGGCGGTAATGCCACCCGTCTTACTCTTGAGGTGCAACAGCACCTTGGCGGCAATTGGATTCGTGCGGTCGCGATGAGTTCCACTGAAGGGCTCAAACGCGGTCAACCGGTCTCCGATTCCGGCAAACCCATTTCAATGCCCGTCGGCGAGGGAGTGATGGGTCGCGTGTTCGATGTAACAGGAAATCCTGTCGACGAGCGCGGTCCTGTCAAAGCCGATAAATACTACCCGATTCATCGTCAGGCACCGGCCTTGGTAGATCAATCTACAAGCCCTCAAATTCTGACCACTGGCATTAAGGTCATCGACTTGATTTGCCCCTTCCTTAAGGGTGGTAAAGTCGGTGCCTTCGGCGGTGCCGGTGTCGGTAAAACCGTGGTGATTATGGAGTTGATCAATAACATCGCTAAACTCCATGGCGGCGTTTCCGTGTTCGCGGGTGTCGGAGAACGAACCCGTGAAGGTAATGACCTCTATCACGAAATGGCTGAGGCTGGGGTTATCAACGTCGAGGAACTAAACAAGTCCCGTATTTCTCTGGTGTTCGGTCAAATGAGCGAACCCCCTGGAGCCCGTCTTCGGGTCGCTCTTTCAGGTCTTGCTATCACTGAGTACTTCCGCGACGAAAAGAATCAGGACGTGCTTTTGTTTGTTGATAATATTTTCCGCTTTTCACAGGCCGGTTCTGAAGTATCCGCCCTTTTGGGCCGTACTCCTTCGGCAGTCGGATATCAACCGACACTTGCCGCTGAAATGGGTAACCTTCAGGAACGTATTACCTCAACGAAGAAAGGTTCGATTACCTCCTTCCAAGCCGTGTATGTGCCTGCCGACGATCTCACGGATCCAGCACCGGCGACAACCTTCGCGCATTTGGATGCAACCATCGTTCTCGAACGATCCATTGCTGAATTAGGTATTTTCCCGGCTGTTGATCCACTGGCTTCCAATTCGCGCGCTCTCGCCCCTGAGTTCGTCGGTGAGGAACATTACGCAGTGGCTCGTGGTGTTCAGAAAGTACTTCAACGTTACAAAGATCTGCAGGATATCATCGCTATCTTGGGTATGGATGAACTTTCAGCCGACGATAAACTGACCGTTTTCCGGGCGCGTAAGATCCAGAAGTTTCTTAGCCAACCGTTTACCGTGGCCGAACAGTTCACTGGTCGTCCTGGTAAACAAGTCCCAGTCGCTGAGACGGTTCGTAGTTTCAAGGAAATCCTCGAAGGCAAATATGACGATATCGGCGAAGCTAACTTCTACATGAAGGGTGGCATCGACGAGATCAAGGAGTGACGGCAGGACACGGGCTTCGAGAAAACGAGTCACACTGGCACTCCTGCTGATTGTGACAGCTCCTCAATCCGCAGCAATTAAGAACGCACTATGGCCACACTGAGACTTGAAATCGTCACGCCCGAAGCCCGAATTTTTTCGGAGGACGTCGACATGGTCACCCTTCCTGGTAGCGAGGGTGAAATGGGGATTTTTCCTATGCACATCCCGCTAATGTCGCAGATTGCCCATGGTGAAGTCTTAGCACGTCGAGGCGGACAGGACTTCCTTGTGGCTGTTGGCGAGGGATTTGTGGAAATCACTGCTGACCGAGTCGCCATCCTTACGGATATGGCGGTCAAAGCGGATGATATTGATGAGATCCGTGCTGAAGAGGCGCGAAAAAAGGCAGAGGCCCGTTTGGCTGAAAAGTTAGGGGACGAAGAGCAAGTCGCAGTGCAGTCCGCCCTAATGCATTCGTTAACTCAACTCAATCTAAAGCGCCGCCTACGACACTGAGTAGACATTACGCTAATGCAGCAATCCTGCCTCTCTCAGTTGCCGACTAAAAATTTCTGTACGGGCTGGAAAATAGGTGCGTAAAAGTCGGCTTATCTCCGGCTTCCAGTGTTCTTCCACGCTATAGTGCTCGAACGGGCCAGTCTTATAAGAATCGACGGTTGCTCGGTAGTTACCCCAACGCGCCGCTTCCGAGCCATGGCGGGCTCCAACTGATCGGCTAAGTCCTTAAAGCGTCCACCAGCAACGACTGGCGAAAGCGCTCCACCGAGATTTAAGTGCAGTGCCGCGCGAAGCTTAAAGATATCTTTGAAGGCAGAATTTAATCGTAGACGCTGAAATAGCCATGACGGAGAGCCTTCAGCCTCTTCATTAAGACGCGTGTCATAGAGTCCTTCCAAGGTGCGTTCACCGTCCCAGACAAAGAAAAGATGCCCACCTGCCGGCTTCCTCCGACGCCCGCTATACCAGTTCGAAGAACCGTCCCAATCGCCATTGGATCCATAAAGATTAAGGATCATATAATCGGCGAACGCCTCTACATTCAAAAGGTGGGGTATCTTCGCCCATATTTCAGGTTCTGAGGCGCGTGGAGCCAGCGCAAACAACTGTTTCCAAGCGGTCGCATCGCCTGAAACAATTTTGTCGCCATTGCGCGAATCCCAATCTTTCGGTTTTCCCCCCAAGATGCGATGCGGCAAAGTGAGCATCGGGTCGTTCGGTAAGATTGTAGATGCCCCAGTAAAGGTCATTGATCGAGAGATGAACAAAACGGCCACGCGCCGAAGGATGCCCCATAGCGGCATAGGTCCGACGCATCCATTCATCTCGCAAATAGTCCGCTCGATGCCGTTCCTCACCGCTCCAATGGAGCCATGAATTATTATTGCCTCCGCGAAGGATGAGAGTGTTGAAGGTAGAAGGTTGACCCTCAAAGAGGGGGAATTTGAGAGAGTTAGCCCCATATTGATTGCGAAAAATCAGGCGAAGAGAATGTTTTGGAGATTCTTCTGGTCGCCGATTCCACCCGCCTTGGATGCGAATTCCACAACTGATGATGAATCCGTTCGTGCCCGACGCGGGGAACCAGTGGGCCTGAACTGGTCGCTCCCATATCTCACCTTGCTCCATTGGATTCGAATAAATCCCTCGGTTCGGATCGAGGAGGTCAGCAGGATCTAGTTTAAGCGACAGAATCGGGAGAACTCGGAACGCGTGCTGAATAAGTTTTTGGTCAACTTTGGGGTCGAGAGTGTAGTGAACCGGAACGGATTTGCCATTGCGTACCCCCCACTGGCCGGGCCAACCGGCCCCAGTCTGGGACGACCAATTGTCCGATGGATGATCCTCCACAACAAGGCAGGTCAGAAGGGAACCAAAAGCTAAATTCCAATGAATCAACTTTTGTAAAACGGAAAGGAAACAGAAGAGCGTCCGAGAGGTCACAGAAGAAGTTTGAACAGAACACCGAGAAAAGGCGACACTCCGTCAATCAAATGAATTCTAGGGCACTTTGATCATCTTTCTCGTTGCAGACGGGTAGGGCGATTGAAATATGCTTTCCTAGAGTGACAACAGAGGCTCGATTGAATGTTTTCTGATGCCACAGAAGAATGGGGCTGCCAACTGACGGGCACGGAATATCTTTGGGGGGATTTACTTGAAACAAAAATGCTTCTGAGTAGCTCAGTGTCTTTATCGTCCGTGCCGTCGCCTTGGTTAGCCGCTTCTTTTCTTGAGGCCCTAAAAGCTATCGTGAGATACCTTTTGGTTAAATTTATGAAACCAGACAGAGAGATTTCAAAGCATTGGTAGGGTTTCAACTTCTCTTTGGAGACATGGTCTCACCTTCGTAATCCTCTTTCCATACTTTGCTTCCCCAATCAAAAATTTATGTGGCCGGTCATAATGGCCTCGCCGGAGGCGCCATTTGGCGAACGTTGGCTTGTGAAGGCTTCTGCAATCTAATTGGCCGACGTTCGTCGGAGTTGGATCTTACTGATGCGGTTGCAGTAGAGGCTTTTTTTGCTTCTGAACGGCCTGAATACGTCTTTCTAGCCGCAGCTAAAGTGGGGGGTATTAAGGTCAACAACGAGTTCCCAGCCGACTTTCTGTTCCGCAATCTTGCTATCCAAAATAACGTTATTGATGCCGCCCGTCGTTTCGGGGTTCGCAAACTTCTTTTTCTGGGAAGTTCGTGTATTTATCCAAAGCAGGCTCCGCAACCCATTCGTGAAGAGGCGTTGCTCACCGGTCCCCTTGAACCCACCAACGAATGGTACGCCATCGCCAAAATCGCCGGCATCAAGTTGTGCCAAGCGTATCGGCGGCAATATGG
The DNA here is from genome assembly GCA_009695405.1 of Pedosphaera sp. Classification (GTDB taxonomy): domain Bacteria; phylum Verrucomicrobiota; class Verrucomicrobiia; order Limisphaerales; family UBA9464; genus SXXZ01. The sequence goes on from SIAZ01000007.1 coordinate 22,216, forward strand.
TTGTGATTTCATCTCAGCGATGCCTACCAACCTCTATGGGCCAGGTGACAACTATCATCCCCAAGGTTCCCACGTTCTACCGGCTTTGATTCGTCGATTTCATGAAGCAAAAGTAGCTGGGCTCACCACCACCACCTGCTGGGGATCTGGGACACCTTTGCGGGAATTTCTGCACTCGGAAGATCTCGGTCGGGCCTTAGTCTTGCTAATGAAGATTTACTCTGAAGAGGCGTTCATCAATGTCGGATCCAGTAGCGATCTAAGCATCCGAGAATTGGCAGAGATGGTTTCGTACGTGGTGGGCTATGATGGCGTAATCCGCTGGGATTCGACTCAACCCGACGGGACACCTCGTAAGCTGATGGATAGCTCTCGACTTCGCTCCCTTGGATGGTCACCACAGATTTCTCTCGAAGACGGTCTTCGAAACGCTTATCAAGATTTTCTCAATCGCACGAGTGTTCTTTCCTGACCCGTTGTGGCTTCGATAACCTTGTTCAAATAAAGGTCAGACTCCTCCAATTTAGCCGTGGATTTAACCAATTTTGCAGCTTTTTTCAGCCGATGTCATTACTTGTAGATTCCTTAAACAAATTCCTAGTCATTGATTTAACTTTTTCCGCTTAAGTATGCTTCACGCGACTCTCAACGATCCCTGTACTTGGATGACTCTTCTCGGACATCACCAAGTTTGGCTCCGTTCCCTCGATTGGCTTCAGAAGCTGACCCCTGAAACACCTTTAGGAACTTATGAAATTTCTGGAGCAAAATGGTTTGCGATGATTCAGACCTACGACACTCTTCAGCGCGATTCCTGCCGGTTCGAGAGTCACGAGGAACATATCGATATCCAGTACACCATCAGCGGCAGTGAGGTGATCGACTGGGTTGATCGAGGAATGCTACAAATGGATGGGGCCTTCGCAAATGACGTCCAGTTTTGGTTGCCGCCGCTCGATGGGGTGTATTCGTCTCTTCTGCAAAGCCCAGGTCGTTTGGCCATCTTCTTACCCTCCGACGCACACCGTCCCAAGGTACGTGATCCGCAGAATGTCAGCATCCGCAAGGTGGTCATCAAGATACATCGATCCCTAATCTAATAACCCTACTGAGATCCTCAGTTGAGGAGACAGCGACCCGCTATCCAACGAGACCGAGGCTGTGCCTCGAACGAATTCGGACAACTCGAGTTAAGAGTGCAATTAAAGGGTTCTGGCACCTAAAAAGAGGCAATATCTTCCCTCAGATGTTTCAATGTTCGGCGAACAGATGTTTTTCTAGTTTCTCCAAAGGATTGAAGTTGTGCTGAGACATAATTATAAATCCGAAAGCGTTTTTAACACTGAGGGAACAAATAAAGCCCAACGAAGACCCTCCTATGTCCGGTCGGTAAATTCGTACAGCCACTAAGTAACAATTTTTAAATGCCTCTTCGAATCATTGTCACAGGTGCAGCCGGATTCATCGGCAGCCGGTTACTTGCGGCCTTGGCCTGTCAACAGGGTGCAGCAGAACTTCTCGCCGTTGATCATCCTTTGCGTGATGACCGTGCAAATAATCTGCGATGTGCACTAGGCGTGTCCTTCATGGACCACTTCCAACTTCTTGCCGGACTGGAAGCGGGCATTCTTCAGCCGGAACTTATTATTCATCTTGGCGCCTGCAGTTCCACCACCGAAACGAGCTGGATTTATCTCGCCGACAATAATCTCGCCTACTCACAAAAGCTCTGGAAGTGGTGCGCTGCCAACCAAGCCCGTTATTTCTATGCTTCAAGCGCGGCTACTTATGGTGATGGATCGGCCGGATTTGACGATAGGGCGTCGCTCGATTCTCTTTTTCCGTTAAATCTTTACGGTCAATCAAAGCACTATTTTGATCTCTGGGTTCGGGATCAGTCTTTAGTGGGTGCCGTAGGTCCAATACAGTGTGTTGGTTTCAAATTCTTTAATGTTTTCGGACCTGGCGAAGCGCATAAAGATCGAATGGCTTCGATGGTATACCTCGGTTTTCATCAGATCCAATCGACGGGGACCGTACGCCTTTTTCAGTCACATCGCCACGGCTATGCTGATGGTGGCCAATTAAGGGATTTCATTTATGTAAAGGATGTGGTCCGAGTGATACTCGCTTTTGCTGCTCGACCTGATGTTTCAGGGTTGTTTAATCTCGGCACAGGGGCAGCGCGTTCCTTCCGTGATTTGATCGAAGCGACCTATCAAGCCCTAGATCGCACCCCGAAGATAGAGTACGTTCCCATGCCCGAAGATTTGCGTAACAAGTATCAATATTTTACTCAAGCCACCATGAGTAAAACTGCAGCAGCAGGTATTCATTATACCCCCACTTCTCTGGAAGAATCGGTGGCTGACTATGTTCAATATCTTCAGAATCGAGCCGTAAGCGAATGTCTATAGACATTTCACTTCTTAACCAATAAAAATGAAAAAAGCACTGATCACTGGCATAACCGGTCAAGATGGATCGTATCTAGCTGAACTCCTTCTAGACAAAGGCTATGAAATCCATGGTATTATCCGGCGCGCTTCTTCTTTCAATACTGGACGCCTCGATTCTATCTACAGCGATCCCCATTTCCCCAAAAATAACCTCCACCTTCACTATGGTGATTTGAGTGATGGCTCCAACTTGTCGCGTTTGTTGGGAAAGATCCAACCAGAGGAAGTTTACAATCTAGCCGCGCAAAGCCATGTGAGGGTTAGTTTTGATGCCCCAGAATACACCGCTGACGTCACTGGGACTGGGACTGTCCGTTTGTTGGAAGCAATCCGTGAAGTGGGTCTTCAGCCGCGATTTTATCAGGCGAGTTCGAGTGAAATGTATGGTTTGGTCCAAGAAGTGCCACAGAGAGAAACAACGCCTTTCTATCCCCGTAGTCCCTACGGATGTGCCAAGATGTATTCCTACTGGATTACCATCAACTACCGAGAGAGCTATGGGATGCACGCCAGCAACGGCATTCTCTTCAATCATGAGTCACCGCGCCGTGGAGAGACCTTTGTTACCCGCAAAATTACCCGAGCGGCGGCGCACATCAAACTGGGGCTGCAAGAAAAACTCTTTCTCGGCAATCTCGATTCCAAACGCGATTGGGGCTACGCCAAGGAGTATGTTGAAGCGATGTGGCTCATGCTGCAGCAACCTGAAGCCGATGATTACGTGGTAGCTACCAATGAGACACATACAATCCGCGAGTGCTTAGAGGTCGCCTTTGGTCGGTTAAACCTCGATTGGGAAAAATACGTCGAGATTGATCCACGGTATTATCGTCCTGCTGAAGTCGACCTTCTTATCGGTGATTATTCCAAAGCCAAAAAGAAGCTTGGATGGGAACCCAAAACTACCTTTAAGGGATTGATCGAGTTAATGGCAGACGCTGACCTGAAACTCCTTGAAGATCAAATCTCCGGAAAATTACCCCGAGCAGAATAGTCGACCAACTCTCCTGCAGTTTGATCCTGACTGGCTGGCTTCCTTGAAAATCCCTCGTTTCTTCATTTCTCCTCAATGAAAATTAGCTCTATCTGCTGTATCGGTGCCGGTTATGTGGGTGGGCCAACAATGGCGGTAATAGCTGACCGTTGTCCCTGTATTCGAGTCGTTGTCGTCGATATAAACGCCGAGCGGATTGCCGCGTGGAATAGCGATTCGCTTCCTGTTTATGAACCAGGTTTAGAAGAGGTTGTCCGACGTGCTCGAGGTCGAAATCTCTTTTTTAGCACAGAGATTGATTCTTCCATCGCTGAAGCCAATTGCGTCTTTATTTCGGTGAATACCCCGACAAAAACCTATGGAAAGGGTGCGGGCAAAGCTTCTGACTTAAGATACCTCGAAGCGTGCACTCGTCGCATCGCCCAATTCGCAAGGGGACACACCCTTGTGGTGGAGAAATCCACTTTGCCCGTTAAGTCTGCTGAAACTGTTCAAGCAATCCTCAGTGTTGTCAGTGAAGGGAAAACATTTGACGTTCTCTCCAATCCAGAATTTCTCGCCGAAGGTTCTGCTATTCAGGATCTTTTCAATCCGGACCGGGTCCTTATCGGCGGCCAATGTTCCGAGGCTTGCGCCGCTTTAGCTGCCGTCTATGCCAACTGGGTCCCGCTTGACCGAATCCTTACGACAAATCTTTGGTCCTCGGAAATGGCTAAGTTGACAGCAAATGCGTTCCTAGCCCAGCGGGTATCCTCTATCAACGCCATTTCAGCTTTTTGCGAAGCCACAGGTGCTGACGTAGAAGAGGTGGCCCAAGCCATCGGAAAAGATTCTCGAATTGGACCTAAATTCCTGAAAGCGAGTGCGGGATTTGGGGGGTCCTGCTTCAAAAAAGATATCCTTAATCTTGTCTATCTGTGCGAACATCATGGGCTGCCAGAAGTCGCCACTTACTGGGAACAGGTTGTCATTCTGAACGAGTGGCAAAAACATCGTGTTGCGCGAACTGTTGTTGAGAAACTATTTAACACGGTGGCTGGGAAGCGTATCGCTATCCTTGGATTCGCCTTCAAAAAAGACACCAACGATACCCGAGAAACCCCAGCAATCACCGTTTGCCTCGATCTTCTTGAAGAAGGCGCACAACTCGCTGTCTACGATCCTAAGGTCTCAAAAGCATCAGTCCTTTCAGCTCTCGCACACGCTGGGCCTACGTCAACTCAACAAATTTTTTCTGTTCCCTCAGCTTTAGAGGCTTGTGCGGGTGCCGATGCCGTGGTGGTTCTCACCGATTGGGATGAATTCAGAACCCTAGAGTGGATGACGATTGCCTCGAGTATGCGCCAACCAGCTTGGGTCTTCGATACCCGCAACTGTTTAGATGCCCAATTTATTCGGAAATTGGGTATCAACCTTTGGGGTGTTGGGAAACCCTCAAACACCAAAAAATAATTAAATTATGAAATTCCTCGTTACTGGCGTTGCTGGCTTTATTGGGTCGCACGTCGCTCAATTACTTCTTAACAGAGGTGAGCAAGTCATCGGTATTGATAACCTCAATGATTACTATGATGTCCGACTCAAAGAGGCGCGACTGGCACGCTTGACGGGTAGGGCTGGATTCAGCTTTCAGAAGTTAGATGTCGCCGACCGCCCTGGGATGGAATCCTTTTTTGCCACTGAAAAGCCTCGTCGAGTCATCCACCTAGCCGCACAAGCTGGAGTCCGCTATTCATTGCAGAATCCCCACGCCTATGTGGATGCCAATTTGGTTGGCTTCATGAACATTCTTGAAGGATGTCGCCATAACGGAGTTGAGCATCTAACCTACGCTTCTTCGTCTTCTGTGTACGGGGCCAACACGGTAATGCCTTTCAGTATTCATCACACAGTCGACCATCCGCTAAGCCTTTATGCGGCCACTAAAAAGGCGAATGAACTCATGGCTCATACCTATAGCCATCTCTTTAACTTACCCACGACTGGTCTTCGTTTTTTTACTGTCTACGGACCTTGGGGACGTCCTGATATGGCTATGTTCCTTTTTACTAAAGCAATCCTCGAGGGAAAACCCATCGATGTCTTTAATGAAGGCAAAATGCGACGTGATTTTACTTATATTGATGACATCGCCGAGGGCGTCGTTCGGACCTCAGATAAGATAGCAGCAAGTAACTTAGATTGGGACCCCTCACAACCCGATCCGGGAACATCTCGCGCCCCTTACCGGATCTATAACATTGGCAACAATCAGCCGGTTGAGTTGGGTCACTTCATCGATTGCCTTGAAAAAGCTCTCGGTAAAACCGCCGAGAAACGAATGATGCCCATGCAACTTGGCGACGTCCCCGCCACTTATGCCGACGTCGATGACCTCACTCGAGACGTTGGTTTCCGCCCACAAACCCAGATTGAGACTGGTATCCAACGTTTTGCAGATTGGTATCGGCAATTCTATCAAATAACGCAATAGCCTTCAGAAAAAGGTCAATTATTAGCAGCTGCGCTCTGAAAACTGGCGGGTAGAATTCCGGATTCAGGTCCTGACAGTTCTGAGGATCTTGTATGGAGACGATTCCAGTTGATAAAAATCAGCTCGAACTTTCTTCTCGTGCCTTTGTTTAAGCCGAACCGCCGGCCACTTCAAACGTCGTTGTCCCACCCGAGACCTGAGAAGGTCGATCACAAGAAGCCCCTGCGTCGTGCCTTACCGGATAATAACGAGGTCTAATAAAAACGTTGATGAATCTAATCAGCCCTCTCTTTTCGGTCGATCTGAACCAGTTTTTGATGAGAGTCCCAAGTCCATTTCGCTCTTCGGTGGCTGGGGCAGCTCTATTTCCTTTCTCGGTGACAACAGTTGGACAAAGTAGGTGGAGCAAAGTCTCCTGTTTTTCCTCCTCCTTCTATTCCCTAACTCCGATCGAAGTTAAATCTTAGAGCACAGAGAATTCTTTGGCGTCTCGATGAGAACCACAGGTCCTCTGTGCGAGTTCAAGGTAAGCGTACGCCCAACCTCATGGTTCCCTAGTTGCCGAAAGTAGGATATTCCGCGATCGAAGGCGGGGAAGAAAGGTCGACCGACCGGATTAGGCTTTCGCCGGTTTCCAGTTCCAAGGCAGGAGTTCGGCAACGGTATGGTTCG